>NZ_BOSG01000006.1:0-300000 GCF_018403225.1 Paenibacillus sp. J23TS9
AGCGTTCGTCCTGAGCCAGGATCAAACTCTCCAAGAAAGTTGATAGCTCATTTTGAAACTGACGAGATATAATGAAATTTTGAATTAAGCAATGCTAATCAAAATATTCATTACTGTTAATCTCATTCGTGCTCCTCCATCGATTCAGACAGAAGTCTTGAACCCGATGATCTCGCGTTTCGGCTTTGCAAGCAAAGCCTGTATCTCACTCGTTGTTCAGTTTTCAAAGATCAAATTCTTTCGTTTTCGAAGCCGCTCAGTTGTCTCAGCAGCAACTCTTATATAATACCATGTTCTTTCGAGCTTTGCAAGAACTTTTTTTAAATTCTTTTTTCGAGCTCTCTTTAATTCATTTCCGATCGATTATCATCGGCCGGATTTATAATGTACCATGATTAAATACGTATAGCAAGCGACAAAATTTTACATTTGCTGACTTGTTCTTCTTTATATCTTCTCACAGCGTACACCCCACAGTAATAATCTCAGCCCGAGCAATAACCGCCCGGGCTGAGATTATATATTTTGCTTCTATATAGTTAGTTATGCTCGCCTACTACTGTAAAACGCGCATTCACATGTTTAGGGTTTTCTATTTCATCAACCACTGCAATCGCATAATCGGCGTAGCTGATATAGCTCTCCCCCTTGGAATTCGTCAGCAGGTGGTCTTTACCCGCCTGATAGCTTCCTGTTCTTTTACCTTCATGATCAAAAAATGCGGAAGGACTGAGGAATGTCCATGTGATTCCTTCGGACTGCTGCAGGTCCTCCAGATTTTTGCCCTGGTTGGAGGCTGTCGGATAATACATGCTCGGAAAATCCGGTGTATCCATCACCTTAAGGGTTTTAGCTTCATCAGCAAACAGGCTGCCTGCTCCACCGACAACAAATAATTTCGTATGTGGAGCGCCTTTTAATGCCTGAATAAGAGATCTGCCCGCTTCCACATGCATCTGCTCGCTGCCAGGAGGCGCTTGAAAAGCATTCACCACGACATCAAATGATTTCAAATCCTCTGCTTTTAAATTGAAAAGATCTTTTTCAACTACCGCAGGATACTCACCTTGTAATCGGGATGCGTTTCTGACGATTGCCGTTACTTCATGCCCACGGTTCACAGCCTCCTGATAAATTAAGCTTCCCGCTTTGCCGCTTGCACCGATAACTCCGATTTTCATTTATTATTCCTCCCCAAATGATTGTATGGTTAGTTGTAATTATTTTCGTTACATGTAACCATAATAATTACAAGTGGATGTTTTGTCAACTATTCTCTGGGCTTATTTACTTGTAACGGTAGTATGGGCGTGATATAAATGATTATATTCGTATAGGAAGAAAGAAGGGATGTACCGTGTCCATCAGCAGCAGATTTTCTGTCGCGATACACATTTTGAGCTTGCTGGCGATTAATAAGGATAAAGCAACCAACACCTCAGAATACCTTGCCGGCAGCGTCAATACTAATCCCGTTGTCATTCGTAAAGTCATGAGTATGCTAAAGGGAGCAGGGCTCGTTCATGTACGTGCAGGAGTAGCCGGGGCTACGCTTGCTAAGGAACTTTCAGAAATTACCCTCTTAGATGTATACAAAGCCGTAAACGTCGTCGCCGAGAACGATTTGTTCAGCTCTCATGAGCATCCCAATCCGGATTGCATTGTCGGCAGAAATATTCAGCAATCGTTGACCAAACAATTTTCCGCCGCGCAAAAGGCTATGGAACGCTCCCTCGAGATTGTTACTCTTGAAGACGTTGTTCAAGACATTCTCCAATCCGATAACGTATAAGATTCTTCTATAGATATGATCATTAAAAAGCCGACTGCAAATGCAGCCGGCTTTTTACCTTTTATTTTCCCGTATCCGTCGGTTGACTCGAGCCTTCATAACGCATCAAAGCAGGCTGCAGCGTTCCAGTAACGATATCACGAATCCGCTCCACGATCTCTTCCGGCCTCTCCTTCATGCTCCCTTTCACCCACTTCACGACAATCCCCACAAATGCGAAGGTGTAAAAATCGGCAATGAAGCTCTGATCTGCCTGTGATATGTTCCGTTTGAAGGACACCTCATGAACGACACTCATAATCAAATTATGTGTGGCTTCGAACAAATAACCGCCAAAAGCATTTTGGCCTGGTGTGTTCAGCGCATTGATGTAAAAGATGCGGTTGTCACCCAAGTAGGATAATATTCTGCTGATGCCATCCGTCCAGCGCTCATAGTCGCTGCAGTCCGAAATGCTTTCTACTGCCTCCGTGTAATAGATCCAATTGACCAGGTCAAACTTGTCCTTGAAATGATAATAGAACGTCTGCCGGTTAAGACCGCAGTGGTCTACAATTTGTTTGACGGAAATTTTCGATAACGGATATATCGCAGTCAATTCTTTTAATGAGGCTGCAATCGCCCGCTTGGTAATCTGTGATTCCGACATGGCGGTCACCTCGAATCTAATTGGCTAGAATTAAAAACTATCAATATTATAAAATATTCTCTTTCGCCGGGAAAAGATGCAGACGATTTTCGCAATTTGCCTAATTTTCATACACTCTTCCCATATTGTCTAAAAGAAATCTGTTTCTCTATCTGCTCTCCGCCTTAAGTACAGATATATAAGGAGGAGAGATTAATCATGCTGAATCAAGAGAAATGTAATGCACACGAACGAAAAGCCTACTTTATTGGAGGAGGCATCGCTTCATTGGCCGGAGCCGTCTTCCTGATTCGTGATGGTGGAATGGACGGAAGAAACATTCATATTCTCGAGGATCTGGGCATTAATGGTGGAGCACTCGACGGAATTGGCAGCGGAAATCAAGACTATGTCATCCGCGGCGGCCGGATGCTCAACGAGCCCACTTATGAATGCACCTGGAACCTGCTCGCTGACATTCCCTCTATAGATCGTCCGGGTAAGTCCGTTAAGGATGAGATCCATGATTTCACGGCACAATACCCAACCCATGCAAAAGCACGACTGATAGATCGCACACGCCAAATTGTCGATGTGAAGCATATGGGCTTCTCTAATGAGGATCGGCTGGATATAAGCAAGCTGTTGATTGAATCAGAAGAAGATCTTGGGGCCAAGCGGATTAACGAGTGGTTTTCGGAGCATTTTTTCAGTACTAACTTTTGGTACATGTGGGCAACCATGTTCGCATTCCAGCCCTGGCACAGCGCTGTTGAATTTAAACGTTATATGATCCGCTTCATGCATGAATTCCACCGGATTGATACACTGGCAGGCGTTGCACGTACACCATATAATCAATACGACTCCATTGTGCTGCCAATTCAGAAATGGCTGGAGAAGCAAGGTGTACAGTATTCGTTGAATACGACAGTCACGGACATTGATTTTGCCGGAGATGGATCACTGCGAACTGCTGAACGCATTCATTACCGCCAAGCGAATCATACCGGAGAAATCTTAGTAAGCCCGGAGGATATGGTCTTTTTCACCAATGGTTCCATGACCGAGAATTCGGATCTTGGCGGCATGGACCGTGCCCCCGTACTAAAAGACAAAGGACCATCATTTGGCTTGTGGGACAAGCTGTCCGCTAAACAGCCGGGCTTCGGCAATCCCGCAGCCTTTAGCAACAATATTACTCAGTCCAAGTGGGAGTCGTTTACCGTAACCTGTAGAAACCCGCTTTTCTTCCGGCGTATGGAAGAGTTCACAGGCAACGAGGCCGGAACCGGTGCTTTGGTAACCTTTAAGGATTCCAACTGGCTTATGTCCGTCGTGCTGGCTCACCAACCACATTTCCGCAATCAACCCGACGATATCCAGGTATTTTGGGGTTACGGCCTGACCGGAGACCGGAAGGGCAATTATGTCGACAAAACGATGGCCGAATGCACGGGTGCGGAAATCCTGACAGAGCTGTGCGGTCATCTCCGCTTCATGGATGATTTGCCGCTTTTACTGGAAACCTCCGATGTTATTCCTTGCATGATGCCGTTTATTACGAGCCAGTTCATGCCTCGCGTCAAAGGTGATCGTCCTGATGTCGTGCCGGAAGGCAGTACCAATTTTGCATTCCTTGGGCAGTATACGGAGATTCCGGAGGATGTCGTCTTTACGGTTGAATACTCGGTACGCAGTGCCATGACGGCGGTATATAAGCTGCTCAATATTGAAAAGGATATTCCTCAGCCATACAAAGGGCAGCATAGTCCCAAGGTATTGTTCGAATCATTGGTTACCGCCCTGCGATAATTTATACAAAACATGAGGTGATTTCTCCGTTTTCCGGGAAGTCACCTCATTGCTGTATTGGGGAGAGATTTTACTCCGTCTGGAGTCCTGGCTCAAGCTTTTGCATAGGATCAAGGACAGCAAGTTTTTTCATCGTGTGCAGGCCCGGTACGCCGAAGGTGATAGCCCGGTATGTCCTTTAAACAGCCTGGAAAAATAGGCGAGCTGCATGCCAAGTTGATCGGCAATATCCGAGATAGCGGCATCCGTGTAGGAAAGCAGCCGCTTGGCCTCTTCCATCCGTTTGCGCTGAACGTAGTGCATGGGCGTAACTCCCATAATCTTTTTGAAATAAGGAATAAAATAATTCGGATGCAGATGCACGATTTCCGCCAGCAGCTCGATTTCCATCGGTTCATGCAAATGCCTGTGAATATAATCCAGCACATTCCCAAGCTTGCTTGTTTCCGTCTGCTGTAAAAAATCCTTCCAAAAATCCGTATAGCCTCCATCCTCCAGACAACAGGCAAGCATCGTCAGCAGACATGCCTGTGCACGAAGCACCGAAAAGGGGCCGCCTTGATGAAATAACTCCACCAATTCCATGAAGATGCGCTCAATAAACTCGGGGTTCTTCGCATCACAAATATAGAGCTTGCTGTCAGCCGAGAACAGGGGCCACTCTCCCACCTGTGCATCAAAATGGCAAAAATAGCGCGTATACGGATCATCCTGTTCCGTTAAAGCCCTTTGATTCGTGCCCGCAGGCATGATCATCATCTGATTGGGTTTTGGCTCATAGGAGACGCCATTCAGAACAACCGAGCCTCTGCCTTCCGCAATAAAATAGAGCCGGTGAAATGACGGGGCTATCTCCGTCCGGTTCCATCCGTGAAACCCTTTTCTGTGTTGGGCGTAGCTAATATTCACGGTCAGGCTTTCCGGCAGTCGGCCGGTCATATCCAGTGATTGTTCCAAGAAGTATCCCCTCCCTGTTTCATTAGCTTTATTGTAACACTAGGATTTATCCGAAACACCTTAATTTTGTGCAAAACCCTCTTAATTCAGGTCATTCTCATATGCTTCGATTCAAGCTAAGCTTATGGGGAATAGCAGATATGAGAGGTGGAATTCGGGCATGGATAACGTACGCTTTGGCATTATCGGAATAGGAAACATGGGCTCTACACACGCGCTGAGTCTCAGCGGGGATATTAAGGGCGCTGAGCTGACAGCGGTTTGCGACACGAATCCCGAACGTCTGAATTGGGCGAAAAACAATTTGCCCGGATCCGTGCAGCTTTTTGATACGCCTGAAGCTTTCTGGGCTTCCAAGATAATGGACACAGTGCTGATTGCTACCCCCCATTACGACCATCCGGGCATGGCGATCCAGGCATTTGAAAACGGTTACCATGTGCTGGTGGAAAAACCCGCTGGCGTATATACCAAAGCCGTTAAAGATATGAACGAGGCCGCTGCCAAATCCGGCAAGCAGTTCGGCATTATGTATAACCAGCGCACCAATCCGCTCTATGCCAAGCTCCGTGACCTGATCCAATCCGGCGAACTCGGAACCGTACGAAGAACGAACTGGATCATCACCAACTGGTACCGTTCGCAGAGCTACTATAATTCGGGCGGCTGGCGCGCAACCTGGGCTGGAGAAGGCGGCGGCGTGCTGCTGAATCAGGATCCCCACCAGCTGGATCTTTGGCAGTGGACGACTGGCATGATGCCTAAGCGGGTACGGGCGTTTTGCCAATTCGGCAAATACCGAAACATTGAGGTTGAAGACGATGTTACCGCATATGTAGAATACGAGAACGGCGCCACGGGCGTGTTTGTGACGACGGTCGGCGAAAGTCCAGGAACGAACCGTTACGAGATCAGCGGTGATAACGGCAAAATCGTCATTGAAGAAGGCAAGCTGACTTTCTGGCGTTTGCGCGTGCCGGAGCCTCAGTTCAACCGTGAATATACAGGCGGATTTGGTCAGCCTGAGTGCTGGACATGCGATATCCCGGTTCCTGACGGACATGGACCGCAGCATAAGGGGATTCTGCAGAATTTTACGAATGCCCTCCTTCATGGAGAAAAGCTGCTTGCTCCAGGCGAGGAAGGTATCCTTGGACTGACGATATCCAATGCGATGCACTTGTCCGCCTGGACCGATAATTGGGTGGATCTGCCGCTGGATGAGGATCTTTTCCATGAAAAGCTTCAGGAAAGAATACGGAATTCCACCTTCCGTAAGGAGCAATCCGCTGAAACTGTTCTTAATGTCAAAGGAACGCATTAATCCCATAGGAGGCATGGATCATGAAACTTTCCGTATTTACTGTAGTCACTCCGGACCTCACTCCGGAAGAGCTTGTTAAAGCAGCCCGCGAGGCTGGGCTTGACGGCGTTGAATGGAGATTTAAGGAGGTACCGAAGGACGTTAATGGTGAAAAACCCTCCTTCTGGGGAAACAACCTTTGCTCCATCGATCCATCCCTTTCTGAGCCCGAGATGCTTAAGTTTAAAGAAATCACGGAAGCCGGGGGGCTTGAGGTTGTCAGCGTGACGCCTTATTTGAATGAGATGAATCTCGACGCTACCGAGCATGTATTCCATACTGCGCGACTGCTGGGTGCCAAAATGATCCGTGTCGGTGCAGCATCTTATGATGGGACCGGGTCTTATCCTGAGCTGTATGAGACTACAGTCCGCTACCTGAAAGAAGCCGAACGGATGGCTAAACAATATGGCGTGAAGGGTATCGTGGAAACGCATCACAGAACGATTGCGCCAAGCGCAAGTCTGGCTCACCGGCTTGTCAGCCACTGTGATCCCGACCACATCGGTGTGCTGTTTGATCCCGGAAACATGGTACATGAAGGCTACGAGAATTTCCGCATGGGGATGCAGCTGCTTGGCCCACACCTTGCCCATGTCCATGTAAAGAACGCCCACTGGGTTCAAGATGGCCGGCGCGAGGATGGAACGGCAAACTGGCGCTCCGAATGGGCGCCGATGCGGGAAGGCATCATCAACTTCGGTAGTTTGCTTCGGGACCTGAAAAGCGTTGGATATGACGGATACCTCGGCATAGAAGACTTCAGCGGACAATACGCCTCTGGAGAACTGCTGAAACAGTTTGGAGAGTTCATGCGCGAAAGGACTCAGGATCTATGACCACTTCAAAACAGGACGGAATGAACTATGCTCCGCAAGGGAAGCCCAATCATGTCGTCAAACCAGGCGAGTTCGTGTTCGCTGCGGCCGCTCTTGACCACGGCCATATCCAGGGTATGACCAAAGGACTCATCGAAGCAGGAGCTGTCCTTAAGTGGGTGTTCGACCCGGATCATGCCAAGGCAGCTTCCTTCGCTGCCAAGTTTCCGGGAGCTGTCGCTGCAGATCGTCTGGAGCAGATACTCGAGGATCCTGAAGTTCGTTTGGTCGCAGCGGCAGCTGTTCCTTCCGAACGCTGCGAGCTGGGGCTGCGGGTGATGGATGCCGGCAAAGATTATTTTACCGACAAGACCCCCTTCACAACATTGGAACAGCTGGAGGCCGCTCGGGCCAAGGTTCGGGAAACCGGCAAGAAGTACATGGTGTACTACAGCGAACGGCTTCATGTTGAATCCGCCGTATATGCCGGACAGCTGATCCGGGAAGGTGCGATCGGACGCGTGCTCCAGGTTACCGGATTCGGACCCCACCGCCTGAGTGCATCCACACGGCCGGAATGGTTTTTCCAAAAGGAGAAATACGGCGGCATTTTATGTGACATCGGCAGTCACCAGATCGAGCAATTTCTGTACTATGCCGGTTGCAAGGATGCAACAGTGCTCCAAAGCAAAATAGCTAACTACAACCATTCGGATTATCCGGAACTGGAGGATTACGGTGACGCTACGCTGGATGGCGACAACGGAGCCTCCCAATACTTCCGCGTCGACTGGTTTACGCCCGATGGTCTGGGTACCTGGGGGGATGGACGGACGTTTATTCTCGGAACCGATGGGTACATCGAGCTTCGAAAATATATCGATGTTGCAAGAGAGCCGGATGGTGACCATGTATATCTGGTCAATAAGGATGGTGAACAGCATTTTGCCGTTCACGGGCAGATCGGCTACCCGTTTTTCGGAGAGTTGATTCTAGACTGCCTGCATCGCACCGAGCATGCCATGACACAGGAGCATGCCTTTAAAGCCGCTGAGCTGTGCCTGAAAGCACAGAAAATGGCTCTCCGTATCTCCTAAACCATGAACTTGCAAAAAAAATCATATATTCACATGACAGGATGGGATTCCATGAATAAGACAGGAGCAGCCATCATCGGCTGCGGAGCCATTTTCCCCCTTCATGCCGATGCGATCATGGAGCTGGATCATGCAGAGCTGCGCATCGTGATTGATACAGATTTGGATAAGGCACAGGCGGCAGCAGAGCGTTACGGTGCCGAAGCAGCTGCTGATTACCGAATGCTTCTTGAACGGGAAGACATTCAGATTGTTCATTTATGTACTCCCCATCATATGCATGCTGAGATGGCCGTGCAGCTGCTGGCAGCCGGAAAGCATGTCCTGACCGAGAAGCCTATGGCCGAGAATCTTGGCGCGGCACAGGCCATGCTCGAAGCGGCGCAGAATAGCTCAGGGCAGCTGGGGATCACGTTCCAGAACCGCTATAATGCATCGTCGCAGATGATACATGAATATATCGCCTCAGGCGATCTGGGCAAGCTGATCTGCATGAAGGGTGTCGTTACTTGGCACCGTGACCATACTTACTACGGAAGTGCATCATGGAGAGGAAAATGGGCTACTGAGGGTGGCGGCGTACTGATTAATCAGACTCTCCATACTCTTGATCTGCTTCAGTGGTTTGGGGGTGCAGTCTCCTCGGTCAAAGGCAGTGTAACAACCGATGCGCTGGACGATATCATTGAGGTTGAAGACACCGCACACGCCTGCATTGACTTTAAGGGTGGTACGAGGGCGTTATTTTACGGTACGAACGCGTATGGCACGGATTCACCCGTCGAACTCGAAATCGTGTTTGAAAAAGGGACTTTATCGCAGCGGAGGGATATGCTGTATCTCTGGAAGAACGGTGTTGAAACCCGGCTGTGCGAACCGCCTCAAACCAGCACGGGAGGCAAATCTTACTGGGGAACAAGCCATCGGAAGCTGATAGCTGATTTTTATCAGCATGTGCGTGAGGATCGGCCTTTCTGGATCGATGCGAAGGAAGGCATCAAGGCGCTTAAGATTATAGATGATTTATACGACTATACCCGCAGCCGCAAGGGCTTAAGGTTTCCACCTGAATAAATAATCGCATGTTTAATCCATTTCATAATGGATTAAACATGCGATAACGAAGCGATATATAGACAAATAAAACCGTTTTGATCTATATATCCTCTTGATTAAAGCTGCTAACGGTATTATGAAATTGATTCGCTTAGATGAGTTTTGCAAAAAAACCCGATCCAATAAAAAGCTCCCATACAGATGAGTGCTTGCCTGAAGAGGCGCTGCGCCAATCTGTACGAGAGCTTTTTTTAATTAAGGATATTCGGTCCGCTAAAAGGTTATGGATCAGGATTGCACCCTATTTTTAAGCGTAAACCGAGTTAAATGCAGCCTCTACCTGTGGCAGAATGGTATCCCAGTCGGCATCCGGAGTCTTGCTGATCGTAACGAAGTCCTTGATCCCGAAAATGTTATCAATGCCTTCAATGCTGAGCAGGGCACTTGCGAGCGGGTGATCGGTTTGTTCGCCGCTCTTCAGGGATGTACTTTTGGGACCCTCAAAAAGAGTCGTATTCGTATTAATCTTAATGGAATTCGGATTGGGTGTGGCTTGGACATTATATTGTACTGTCATGTCATCACTCCTTTTTGGTGATTATAACATGCCGTGATCAGACTTACGAAATAAATCCGAACCCAACCGGACTTTACTTAAGTCTTTGGTGTATACATCTGACGAATTCTTCAGATTAAAATGCGTTATTGTTCCTGTCGTGCGGGGATAATAGGAATATACATGTTTCGACAAAATTATCCAACAGACCCTTCGCCTCCCAACGGAGTAAACTTGCTTTAGAGGAAGCGACTAAACTACAATAAGGAGAACAGGTATCGACAAACATGCATAAGAGATAGACCGCATTTATCGGAGGTTTTTCTTGCGGCATCAGGTTGCGGGTTCCTCGGGATTTATCCATTCTAATATCTTGAAATAAGAGTAAAATACGGAAACGGGGTGAAGCTGTGGGCGGGTTTAAACAGGATTTCGGGAATGATGGTGCCAAGTATATCGTATCCGGAGACTCCATCTCCAAAGGGGTCATTTATGATGAGGTTCGAAAAAAGTACGTGATTTTGGAGGACAATTATGTGTCCCTTCTTCAGAACAAACTGAAGGGTGCGGTCCGCAATACGGCAAGGTTCGGGAACACGCTGCTTAAGGGAATCACCAACCTGAAAAAAGATGTGCTGAAGGATAAGCCTAATATTGTTCTCATTGAGTACGGCGGTAATGATTGCGATTTTAACTGGAATGAAATAGCGATTGATCCCGATGCTGAGCATCATCCGAAAACCGATTTTAACATTTTCGAAAAAATGCTCACGGAAACAGTGAATGAGCTGAAGAGCCAGCAGATTATCCCGATTCTCATGAGCCTTCCCCCGTTGAATGCAGATAGTTATTTCAAATGGGTCAGCCAAAACAATCCCGAAGCGGAGAGAAATATTCTGAAGTTTCTAGGCAGCGTCACTAAAATCTATTGGTGGCAGGAACGCTACAATTCGACCATCCTGAAGGTTTCCGAGCTGACCAAGACCAAATACATCGATGTGCGCGGTGCATTTCTGGAGCATCCTGACTATACGCAATTCCTTTGTTCCGATGGTATTCATCCAAACCGGGAAGGTCACCGGATCATCTGTGATAAAGTGGTGGAGTTCGTCAAATCGAATTACAAGCATCTGCTGTTGGATAGCGGCAGTTCTAACCATATGGCTTATGAGTGAGTCCGAATGGGCACAAAAATAGCTGCCGGGATTCATCCGGGCAGCCATACCGGCAACCTGCCAAGGTTGCTTTTTTTGTGTTACACATGCAGCGACGATTGCACCGGATGGATATGCCAGATGTCTGACGCATAACGGTTAATCGTACAGTCGCTGGAAAAGTGTCCGGCGTGGGCGATATTCACTATGGATTTTGATGCCCAGGCCTGTTGATCCAAATAAGTCTGTTCAATGATTGCCTGCGTATCCGCATAGCTGCCAAAATCCCGAAGGACGAAGAACTCGTCATTATGATCCAGAATGGACTGATGAATGAGCCCGAACTCACGCTCATGACAGCAAAACGGTCCGGGAGACACCAGCTGATCCATGACTTGTTTGATCCTTGGATCCTGGTTATACATATCTCTCGCCAAATATCCGCCGTATCTGTAATAATTCAGTACTTCTTCTGATCGTAAACCGAACAGAAACATGTTTTCATCTCCGAGCATTTCATGCATTTCCACATTGGCGCCGTCCAGTGTACCAATCGTAAGCGCACCGTTCATCATAAACTTCATGTTGCCCGTACCGGATGCCTCTTTGCCGGCCGTGGAAATTTGCTCGCTCACATTGGCAGCGGGGATGATCTTCTCCGCCAAAGATACCGAATAATTTTCAAGAAACAGCACCTTCAGCTTGTCATTCACCTGCGGATCTTTGTTGACAACATCTGCGACCACATTAATCAGCTTGATAATACTTTTCGCCAGATAGTACCCCGGTGCTGCCTTGGCACCGAATATAAACGTCCGTGGCACACGGTCTGCCGATGGACGATCCTTGATCTCGTTATATAAGTGCATGACATGCAAAATGTTCATCAGCTGTCTTTTGTATGCGTGAAGCCGCTTCACCTGAACATCGAAGATGGAATCCGGATCAACTGTAATCCCCTGCTTCTGCTCAATGTACGCGGCAAGACGCAGCTTGTTGTTACGCTTGATACCCATGATTTTATCTTGGAATGAAGAATCATGTTTGAGCGGCTCCAGATCAAGCAGTTGATACGGATGCGTGATCCAGCCCGTGCCAATGCTCTCGCTGATGAGATGACTGAGCTCCGGATTCGCATGCATCAGCCAGCGACGATGGGTGATGCCGTTCGTTTTGTTATTAAAGCGTGCCGGAAACAAATCATAAAACGGCTTCATGACGTCGCTCTTCAACAAATCCGTATGCAGCTGAGCCACTCCGTTGACACTATAGCTGCCGACAATCGCCAAATGAGCCATTTTAACCTGGTCGCTCTCAATGATAGCCACCTCAGAAACCAGATTCTGTCTCGCCGGGAACCTTTCTAACAGCATGCCGCAAAAGCGTTTATTAATTTCTTCGATAATCATATACACTCGAGGCAGGAGTTCGCGCATCATATTAACGGGCCACTTCTCCAGCGCTTCGCTAAGCAGCGTGTGATTCGTATATGATACCGTACGGGTCGTTACGTCCCATGCCTCATCCCATCCAAACCCTTTTTCATCAATCAAAATTCGCATGAGCTCCGGAATGACCAATGTCGGATGCGTGTCGTTGATATGGACGGCAATCTTGTTAGGCAAATCGCTATAAGGCAGTCCCTGTTTATCAAATGTGCGCAGCACACTTTGAAGTCCGGCCGAGCATAAAAAATACTGCTGTTTCAGGCGAAGCAGCTTGCCTTCATAGCCGGAATCATCCGGATACAGGAATTCGGAAATGGATTCCACGGAGCGGTTATAGTCCAAAAACTTATAATAGCTGTTCTGGCCCTCCATCCGCATTTTAGCCGGTTCCATCGCCGATTCGGCACTCCACAGCCGGAGGGTGTTCACATGAAGGTCACCGTACCCAATAACCGGAACATCATACGGCACAGCCCAGACCCTCTCGTAGTTGACTGTATTAAAAATGGTTCTGCCATCCTCTTCCCGAACCTCAACCTGTCCCCAAAAACGCACCTCAACCTTTTTATCCGCCCGGCGTTCTTCCCAAACATTGCTTTTCTGAAGCCAATCATCCGGAAGCTCGACCTGGTGGCCATCAATAATTTTTTGCTCGAACAGGCCGTACTTATACCGGATTCCGCAGCCGTGGCCCGCATATCCCAGGGATGCAAGGGAGTCCAGGAAGCATGCAGCAAGACGTCCCAGACCTCCGTTACCCAGACCTGCATCCGGCTCCTGTTCCTCGATTTCCTCCAAATTCCAGCCCAGCTCCAGCAGTCCGTCCCGAACGGTCTCGAGCATGCCTAGATTAAGCAGATTGTTACCCATCAAACGCCCGATTAAAAACTCCATCGAGAAGTAATATACCTGCTTCTCCTGCCGGGTTTTATACATCTGATTGGTCTCTGCCCACTCCCTTCCGATATATTCACGGATCAGCATGCCTAGAATTTTGTATATATCATCTGCGGTTGCCTCTTCAATGCTTTTTCCTAAACGACTAACCAATTGTTCCTTGAAAGCAGTTTTAAATAATTCCTTGTTGTTAAACAAAAGAAGTGTCCTCCTGACAATTAAGTTTAGATCGCAGTGTCTTTAGCAACAACAAAGGGCTTTCTCACATCGCCTTGAAGCTGGCGGCCCCTTGAAATAACGACGTCTTTGTCGAGAATAACGTTCTCAAGCACCGCATTCTCTTCAATGACGCATTTTTGCATAATAATCGAATTATGAACCCGGGCGCCTTCCTTCACCTGCACCCCGCGGAATAATATGCTGTTCTCGACAGCCCCGCCGATCTGGCAGCCGTTCGCCACCAGCGAATTGCTTACATCCGCTGTCTCGAGATATTTGGCCGGAACCTCATATTTGATCTTTGTGTGAACCGGCTGCTCCCGGAACAATGAATTGTATTTCTCAGGCTGAAGCAGGTCCAGGCTGTTGCGATAATAGCTCTCCAGCGAGTTGATGACCGCATGATATCCCTTGTATTCGTAACCGGCAATATTCAGCTTGTTCCGGTTTTTCTGGATGGCATCTCTGAAAAAGTGGCTTTCGCCATGGGCGATGCATTGTTTGACGAGTGTCAGGAACATCTCCTTCTCCATAATGAACATTTCCATATACACGTTGGCGTGATCCCGCTCTCGGTGGATATCGGTCACCCGTCCGCTTTCGTCTACATCCAGGCGGGTG
Organism: Paenibacillus sp. J23TS9; assembly: GCF_018403225.1. Classification (NCBI taxonomy): domain Bacteria; kingdom Bacillati; phylum Bacillota; class Bacilli; order Caryophanales; family Paenibacillaceae; genus Paenibacillus; species Paenibacillus sp. J23TS9. The sequence goes on from NZ_BOSG01000006.1 coordinate 14,422, forward strand.
CACGACTGGTGTTCCGGTTGAAGCTGATCAACCTTCGTGTAAATAAGAGTGACATCCGCCCCCTGCTCCAGGTGATGTTCATAGGCATCGCAGAAATCAACGTTGCTTAAATGCTGGCTTCCGGAATACACCACATATTTAGCCGAGCCACGCTCGAAAAAGTCCTGGTTGTTATGAATATGCTGTAGTTCACCCGTGGAAACATCCGAAGGATCATTCCAATCGGGAGGCAAAATGAACAGTCCGCCTCGTTTGCGGTCCAAATCCCACGGACGCCCCTCACCAAGATGATCCATCAGCGAGCGGTATTTGCGGCGGACAAACAGCGCGATATCCAGCACGCCTGCATGCATCATATTGGACATTACAAAGTCGATCAGCCGGTACCGTCCGGCAAAAGGTACAGCTGCCCCGCAACGGAAATAGGTTAGCTCATTTAATTGATCAAGCTCATGATCCAGATTAATGACTCCCATGAGTTGTTTCATGACGACACACCGTCCTTTTTTCTTAAATAGTGGGGGTTGGAAATGCGGCATTCGCGCTCGGTGCCGTTTCATGTTCATTCGTGATCAATAATATTTCGCTGTTATCTTCACGGCCAGCACCAATGACGGCACCGTCTTCAATCACCATATTCTCAGTAATGATTGCACGGTGAATGCGCACATTTCGGCCGATTTTCACCTGCGGCATGATAACGGAATCCGTCACCACGCTGCCCTCTCCCACTTCAACGCCATAAAAAAGAACAGAGTGATTCACCTCTCCATAAACGGAGCATCCCTCATTGATCATGCAATTTCGCACCTTCGCCCCAGGCGCAATATACTCGGCAGGCTGATTCGGGTTCCGTGTGTATATCCGCCATTCCGGATCATTCAAATTGAGCTCCGAATACTCCGACAGCAGATCCATGTTCGCTTCCCACAGGCTATCTATCGTACCGACATCCTTCCAGTAACCCTGGAACGGATAAGCATATAACGTTTTTTCTTCAGCGAGCATCAGCGGAATGATGTCTTTACCAAAGTCGTGGCTTGTATCCGGATGATCCAGATTTTGCAGCAAGTATTTCTTCAGAATATCCCATTTGAACAAATACACGCCCATGGATGCCAAGGTGCTTTTCGGCTTTGCCGGCTTCTCTTCGAACTCATAAATGCGCAGGTCATCATCTGTGTTTAAAATTCCGAAGCGCGTGGCTTCCTCCAAGGTGACATCAATGACCGAAATGGTGCAGTCGGCATTTTTCTCCTTGTGATAGTCCAGCATGCGTTCATAATCCATCTTGTATATGTGATCGCCGGACAAAATCAGCACATGCTCCGGATCGTATTGTTCAATAAACTTCAGGTTCCGGTAGATCGCATCTGCCGTACCCCGGTACCAGCTTGTTCCATCCTCACGCTCGTAAGGCGGCAGTACATAAACGCCCCCGCTTCGCCGGTCCATGTCCCAGTCGCTGCCGACCCCAATATATGAATGCAGCACGAGCGGCTCGTATTGGGTCAATACGCCCACGGTATCGATGCCTGAATTAGAGCAGTTGCTCAAAGGAAAATCAATGATCCGGTATGTACCTCCAAAATACACCGCAGGCTTTGCCAGCGTCTTGGTCAACCCTTTGAGACGTTTGCCCTGTCCACCTGCTAGCAGCATGGCCACTACTTCTTTTCTCTTCATGGCTGATTCTCCTTTATTCAAATTAAGGATTCGGTTAAAAATCCTGAAGACACGAATACGCAGCACAAAAATGACGGGCTGGTGTCATGGCTGCAATTCTCATATAGCGCCCGGCCATACGGACAGTGATCCCTATGCACTATTAAACGTGAAACTTGCTTGGTAATCCCAGTTGGTATACATTGGGTGAATTTCATGATTAAGAGAATGGACAGCATCATAGATGAGCCTGTTCATCGTATCCGGCCGCTTCGCGGACGAGCAGATCTTCAACAGGAATAAAAAAGAGGAAGAGAATTTCATTCATAGATGAGTAAGAGGTCAGGGCCGCATTCAGCGGCAGTTTCTTGCGGTAAAAAGAAGTGGTACTCTTGGAGTGTTACTTTATTATATCTTATGAAAAACATCTATAGAAGTATCTCGTGGGAGTTTCCCCGCTTATATTGAAAGTAATTATTGTTATATAGAGATGAAGGGCTCTATGAAGTTCAAATGCGTCTAAATACAAGAGAAAGAGACCTGGTAAACAGGTCTCTTTCTCTTGTTAAATAGCCGGATGAAAGTTATTTCTGCTCCTGCATCTCCGGCTGAGTTTTCTTTAAATATGCCCGCCAAGTGATACACCACTGCTTCGGATCGTCCAGCGATGATTCATCATTGCGGTGAACGGTACTGCTATGAGGGGCTGATTTTACGATATCCGGCTGCGTATAAGCTTCATTCGAGATATGTTCAAGCGTCTGGATGTATTCGTCCAGATCCTCCCTGGAGTACGATTCAGTAGGCTCCAGCGTAAACGGCTGCGGTACAATATAAGGGTGATGTGAAGTCCAGTAATGCAGACCGAAATCACACATCCGCCGCGTAATATCCTCCGTCGTGACTCCGGTCTCGTCCGTGAGCTGCTTCCAGCTGTAACGCACCTGCTCCAGGCGGCGACCTTTAATATAAGGAGCGCTCGCACCGCGGATCTGAAGAATTTTGTGATAGAGATAGTTGTTATTCAGCACCGCAACCTGGGCGACATCCTTCAGCCCTTCCGGACCGAGACTCATAATCCAGGCATAAGAGCGGAGCACGGTCTGGGCCACGCCGTGGAAGCTCCGTACCTTGCCGATACTGTCACCGGTTTGCTCCGTCAGAATATAACGTCCGTCTGCACTCTTGCCCACGAGTGGGCCAGGCAGGAACGGCTTCAGTTCTTCGGTAACACCCAGTGCCCCCGTCGCCGGTCCGCCGCACATATGTGGCGCCGCAAAGGTCTTATGAAGGTTGAAGAAGCACATGTCAAAGCCTGCTTCCTTCGCCCGTGTAATTCCAAGCAGACCATTGGCATTCGCCTGATCATAATAACAAACACCGCCGGCGGCATGCACCACATCCGTGAATTCACGGATACGATGATTGTAAATCCCCGTGTCTTCCGGGTTCGCCACGACGAAGCCTGCGGTCCGCTCGGAGACGGCGTTCTTCAGCTTCTCAAGATCCGGGAATCCGTCCTCATCCGGATGCAGTGTAATAATCTTGTAGCCCTTCACTGCAGCCGTCGCGGCCTGGGAGGGATGCGAGAAGATTGTCGTGATGATCTCATCACGCTGATCTCCTTCTCCGCGTGAGTCATGGTAGGCATGGACAATGGAAGCCATGGCCAGCAGCGCCTGCGTTCCACTGCTTGGCTGGAACGAGAAGGCATCCATGCCGGAAATCTCACGCATCGCCAGATCGAGATTATGGAATATCTCCAGCATTCCCTGCACGGAATCGACATGCTGCAGCGGATGCAGCTCAGTCATGCGTGGATTGCGGATCAGCATCTCGTTAATCCGGGGAATATATTTCATCGTGCAGGTCCCCTGCCCGATTTCGACGTTCATATCTGATCCAAGCGTTTCCTGAGACAGTCTCAGATAGTGCCGAAGCACCTTGGCCTGACCAATTTCCGGCAGGGCAGGAGCTGCACTCCGTCGCATAGATGCCGGGATGCTGTCTTCCGCACAGCCAACCGCAGCTGTTACGGCTTGTTCGGTTCCCGGCGGAATAACGCCCCGCTCTCCGGACCGGTGAAGCTCGAAAATAACCGGCTCATCCCATTTAGCATGGTGGAACTGACGGACCTTATGATCTCTACGTATCCGTTTCATAGCGCTGCCTCCTCCTTTTTATGATCCGTATGATGATGTGCTGACAATGGAGCGAATTGCTTCCACTAGGCGGTCCAGATCTCCCTGCGTATGGATTTCCGTCACGCAGTACAGTGCGCACTGCCCCCACTCCGGATAAGCTGAAGACAAGTCTTTCCCTCCGAAAATACCTTCCTCCATCAAACGTTGGTTGATCTCGGCAACCGAAAGACCCGTATCATTAAAGTCAATGACGAATTCCTTGAAGAAGGCCCCGCTGAAACGGAGAGATACACCCGGAACCTCGGCGAGCTGCTTCGCAGCGTAATGCGATTTTTGAATAATAGTACCGCCGACCTCCTGCATTCCAGCCGGGCCAAGCAGTGACAAATATACGCCTGCCGTAATTCCCCATAAAGCCGTTTGGGTACCCACCGACTCCTTGCCTTTTTCCCGGAGCGCAAAGGATGTACGTTCATAAGCGACGTCCCCAAAGCCGTATTCCCCTTCTACTTCAGTTGGCACGATTCCAAACAGTCGTGAAGGATACTCCATCACATATTTCTCCTCATCACGTGTAGCGATGAAGCCCGCCTGTCCGCCGCCATAATTCATATGCATGCCCAGCGGCTGTAAATCTCCGCAAATGATATCTGCACCGTAACGTCCCGGCGGCTCCAGAACTCCGAGCGATATTGGATCAACCCCTACAATAGAAACGGCATTCGCGCCATGGGCAAGCTCCGAGATCTCGGCTCCCTGATCCTCAATGATCCCGAGGTAGCCGGGATTCTCAAAATACACGGCTGCAATGTCATTGCTTAATTTTCCGCGCAGGTCATCCAGATCGATCTGACCTGTTGCCGGATCGATCTCTACATACTGGATCTCCATGACCGGCGTGCAGTAATTACGGATAATTGCTGCTTTATCCGGATCAACCGAACGCGGCAGCAAGGCAGTTTTGCGACCTGTGATGCGGCCTGCCATGCGGATGGCGGTGGAAGCCGCCTGTGCCCAATCAAAAGTCGGAACATTCACGACATCCATATCCACCAGCTCAGCCAGCAGGCTTTGATATTCAAACAAGGCCTGGAATCTTCCATGGTCTTCGTAAGGCTCTCCGGCATAAGCGGTCACAAATTCAGAACGCTGGTTTATCTCGTCACATACGGCCGGAATAAAATGCTGCCAGCATCCGGCGCCAAGAAAATTGAGATAGTCCGCACCATGCTTGTTCTTCGCCAGCAAGCCGTCAATATGACGGCGCAGCTCGTATTCATTCATCGCTGGAGGAAGGTTCATCTCCCGGTTCAGCTTCAAGCTCTCGGGTATCGCGTCGTGAAGCTGATCCATGGATGTGAGGCCGATTTCCTTCAGCATCGCGTCCCGGACCTCCGGAACGGTATTGGGAATATAAGGATGGGCATAAGTTCTGTTGTCAGCCAAAATTAACGCCTCCGTTCTGTGTTGGAAAGAGAAATGATATATCCGTTCTAAGCGATGCCGCCTCCGTCTACGACGAGCACACTGCCGGTTACCCAGGAAGAAAGGTCGCTGGCAAGGAACAACACGGCATTGGCGATATCGCGTGGTGTGCCGAGGCGCTCCAGAGGGCGGCCGCCTGCCGAAGCGACCAGGAATGCGGCCTCATCCTGCTGCAGCTGCTTGGCTTCGTCACGCAGAAGCGGTGTATCCGTGTCTCCAGGCGATACGCAGTTAACGCGAATGTTCGAAGCACCATGATCGATAGCCATCGCTTTCGTCAGGTTGACGACGCCAGCCTTGGCCGCGCAGTAGGCTGCGGCACGGTCCCCGCCTTTCAAGCCCCAGCCGGAGCCGGTGTTAATAATGCTGCCGCCCCCGTTTTGCTCCATAATCGGAATCACATATTTAGAGAGGAGATAGACACCTTTGAGCGAGACGTCCAGCACAAGATCCCAATCTTGTTCATCCAGCTCGGTCACTGTTTTGCGGCGAATCACACCTGCGTTATTGAAAAGGATATGAATGCCCCCAAGAGCTGATCCGATCTCCGAGGCAACACGCTCGCAATCCGCTGCCGAGGTAACATTACAGCGGTAAAAGCTCGCCTGCCCTCCCTGTTCACGAATCCCAGCAGCGGCTTTTTCTCCTGCAGTCTCATTAATATCGATTAAGACGGCATGCGCTCCAAAATCCGCCAAAAGCTCGGCAGTGGCCAAGCCAATACCTGAAGCCCCGCCTGTAACGACAGCTACCTTACCTGATAAATTTAATACATCCTGTGTGTTAATCATCGTTCTCCTCCTCCGATTCTTGTTGTTTGGCTTCTGCTGCCAGCCGGCGGCTCATCCGTTCAGGCGAGCCGTCCTCTGCGAGGTAAGGCTGGAGCAGAATACGGAACTGGAATGGCTCCGGCTTTACGGAATGTTCCGGTGATTGTGCCGGTCCGCAGCTGTTGCTGCCCAGACCATTTTGCCGGTAATCCAAATTCAGAGTAATGAAGTCACGGGGCTTTAGATCACTCATATGCTGTGCCTCTTCCAGATCACCATCCGTATAACGTCTTGCACTGAACTCCAGCACTGGCGCGCCTGCTGCAAGCAGTCCGATCCCCGCTTCATCCACGATGGATACCCATCTGACATCGGTCCGATTGCCATTCTCCTGCGGGTAGATATATGGCGTGAACAATCCGTCCACAGTGCTCTGGTATACCCCGATGCGTCCAGCCTCCTTACTGTCCGAATAGCTCTCACCCGGACCACGACCGTACCATTTCACATGTTCCATATCCCCAGGGATCTGGAGCTGCAGCCCAATCTTCGGTAGCATAACCGGCGGTGTGCCTTCGGGAGTACCCTTCACGTCCATCGTCATGAGTCCACTTGCTGTGACCGTATAAGATATCTCGCAGCGGAAACCCCAATCGTGAACAGGAGGTGCGATGCGTGAGGTCCAGGTAACCTTTACCGCTGCTTCACCGAGCTGCTCCCACCGGAAGCCGTCGATCCGCTCTGTCAGCCTGTCGAGATGAGCCTTGCGCCAATCCGGGAGCACATACATGTCATTATCAATCGGCGCACGCCAGAAGTTCAGGCGCGGACCCCGCTGAATCAATTCCTTCCCATTGATGCAAAGTGATGCAATACCCGCCTGCAGCCGGTCGAAGGAAACGCGGAAGACATCATTGGAGAGGATCAGTCTGCGATCCTCCTCGTTAACGGATAATTTTTGCAATACAAGCGGCGCTGATATCCTTGATTCGTATAGGGACTGAGCCGGCAGTGCAAACTGTGCCCAGGCTACCTCATGTCCAGCTCTCGCCCAGCTGCAGTCAGCTCCCAGCGTAAATCCGACATTCAGCCACGCTTCCATACCTGCCTCTACGCTTTTCACCGGCTGACCCGCTTGGAGAGGAATCTCCAGCTCCGCATTTTCGCCTGGACCGATATGCGGAAGCGTGAGCATGCCGCTGCGTATTATGCATCCATCTGCCGTCACGCTGTAATTAGCCTGCAGATGATGAAGTGTCGCAAAGTCGTACCGGTTCGTAATACGGATTTTGCCTGCATCTATCATTTCGACCCTGACGGGTTCGATAATCTTCTTATATTCAATCAGTCCTGGTGAAGGCGTACGGTCCGGACGAATCAGCCCATCGATAACAAAGTTACTGTTATTCGGCACATCCCCATAATCTCCGCCGTAGGCATAATCATCCTTGCCGTCTGCCGTTTTCCGGCTCAAGCCATGGTCAATCCACTCCCAAACGAAGCCGCCCTGCAATCGGCGGTATGCATCGAAGGTATCGAAATAAGGCCGTAATCCCCCGGGTCCATTGCCCATCGCATGAGCGAATTCACACAGGATATGCGGCTTCGGATGATCCGTCATCTGACCGAAACCTATCATTTTCTCCACGGAAGAATACATTGTGCTTACTACATCGCATACTTCCGCTTCACGGTCTTCCTCATAATGAACCAACCGAGTCGGATCATTCTCTTTGCACCATTCGGACATCGCACGGAAGTTACAGCCGAAGCCGGACTCGTTGCCGAGTGACCAGAATATGACGGATGGGTGATTCTTGTCGCGTTCCACCATACGCCGGATCCGGTCTACGTAAGCATCCTTCCATGCCGGGTCGTCACTAAGACGCGAGATATTGCCCAGCGGCTCGAATCCATGGGTCTCCAGATCCGTCTCTTCCATGACATACAGTCCATATTCGTCACAGAGGTCATAGAACCGCGGGTCATTCGGATAATGCGCCGTACGTACGGCGTTAATATTATGCTGCTTCATCAGCTGGATATCTTGAAGCATGGTCGACAGCGTCACCGTACGCCCTGTATCCGGATGATGATCATGCCGGTTTACGCCTTTGAGCAGGATGGCCTTGCCGTTCACCAGGAACTGGCCATCCTTCACTTCCACACGCCTGAAGCCCACTCGCTGGGCGGTGATTTCCATGATTTGATCCTTCGCGTCCTGCACTGTAATAATCAGATGATATAAGTAAGGAGATTCAGCATTCCACAAGACAGGCTTTGCAACAGGCAGATTAAAATCGGCATGAGACAGGCTCGACAGTATTTGGTCAGCAGAGAGAACCAGTTCCCCTGCTTGGTCAATCAGTTGAAGCTGTACCTTCCCCTGAATGCTGCTGCCCGCCAGATCCAGGCGGACCGACAGCACCGCGTTAGCAAGTTCCGCATCCAGCTCCGTCACGACCCGATAGTCGGTGACCCGGACGGCAGAGGGCTCCGCAATCAGGTACACATCCCGGAAAATACCGCTCATCCACCACATATCCTGATCTTCAAGATAGCTGCCGTCGGACCATTGATATACCCTGACAGCCAAGCGGTTCACTCCCGGCTGCAAGAAAGATGTCAGGTCAAACTCCGTGGTCAAGCGGCTGCCCTGGCTATAGCCGACAAACGAGCCATTGAGCCATACATGAAAGGCGCTGTCCACGCCATCAAACTTGATCGATACGGTCCTTTCATCCCAGTGGGGAGGCAGTTCAAACTCACGCACATAACTCCCCGTCGGATTGTCATTCGGTACATGGGGCGGATCCACAGGGAACGGGTAAAGGAGATCTGTATAATGCGGATGTCCGTAGCCCTGCAGCTGCCAGTGTCCAGGTACACGGATGTCATCCCAGCCGGTGGTATCGCAAGTATTCTTATAAAAATCCTGTGGAGCCAGTTCAGGCATCCCGGAAAAATTGAATTTCCAAATTCCGTTTAGTGATTTGAACCACGGAGAACTTCCCCTGTCATAGCTCAAGGCACTGCCACGGTCTGAGTATGGTATAAAATAAGCTCTGCTCTTCGAGCGGTTTCTCTCCAGCACGCCAAGATTATCCCAATCGCGGTTGGTCATGATGTCATTCATGGTTCTCTTCCCTTCCTTTCTCTCTATCCTTTAATACCTGTAGTAGCAATTCCGCCTACGATATAGCGCTGGGCGAAGAAGAATATAGCCAGCGGCGGAATGGAGATCAGACAGGTAATAGCCATAATCGATTGCATATCGACGCCGTACATTCCTTTGAACTGCGAAAGGCCGAGCGTCAGTGTATATTTCGTCTGATCATTCAGGAAAATGAGCGGTCCAAGGTAATCATTCCAGCAGCTCATGATCTGAAATACGGCCACCAGGATCAATGAAGGCCCCATCAGCGGCACAATGATACGTAACAAAACAGTCACTTTGCTTGCACCGTCAATCGTTGCTGCCTCATCCAGCTCCCTTGGCAATGTCAGAATAAACTGCCGCAGCAAAAAGATATAATAAGCGGATCCGAACCAGGAAGGTACGATTAGCGGCTTGAGCGTGTTGATCCAGCCCAGATAGTTAAACTCCATGTACTGTGGAATCATGGTGACTTCCCATGGGATCATCATGGTTGCCAATACCACAAGGAACAGGAAATCGCGCCCTTTAAAATGAAATCTCGCGAAGCCATACGCCACAAGGGTGCAGGATATCAGCTGCCCAAGTGTAGAGAAGGCAGTGACGAGCACCGTATTTTTCAAAAACATGTTAAAGGGCTGGATATTCCAGGCCTCCGCAAAGTTGCTGAATTTCCATACGGATGGAATCCATTTAGGCGGGAACAGATACAGCTCCTGTTGAGATTTCAGGGCCGTAGTCACCGCCCAGAATAGAGGAGCAATGAAGAGCAGTGAACATAAAATGAGCAGCGTGTACGTGATCAGCTTTTTCATGGGGTCTGCCCTCCCTTTCTCGCCTTAAGCTTCTTCTGCGGATTCTTTTTCATTTCGCCTTCATAGAACACCCAGGCTTCCGATGACTTGAATACGAGGAATGTCAGCGTAAGCACGATCAGGAACATGAACCAGGCATTCGCAGCGGAATATCCCATTTTGAAATATTTGAATGCGTTCTCATACATATACATGGCATAGAAATAGGTAGATTTCAGCGGCCCGCCTCCCGTAAGCAAGAGCGCCAGCGTGAGCTGCTGGAATGCCGCAATAATGGATGTAATCAGATTGAATAGGATGGTCGGCGTAATCATCGGGATCGTCACGCTAAAGAATTGACGGATTTTACCCGCCCCATCGATCGAAGCAGATTCGTACAGATCCCGGGGAATGCCTTTTAGTCCCGCCAAGAAAATAAGCATCATGGACCCCTGGCCCCAAAGACTCGCGACCACCATTGCTACCAGCGACCATTTCGTATCATTCAGCCAATCGGGTCCCTGGATGCCAAAGATTGAGAGGAAGTAATTCAGTATCCCGTAATCTCCGCTATACACCCACGACCAGATCATGGCCAGCGCCACGCCAGAAATGACAGACGGCAAATAGAATGCCGTACGGAAAATTGCACTCCCTCGAACCTTTTGATTCAGAAGCATGGCGAGGCCGAGCGCGACCACGATATTGAGCGGAACGAAGAGAACCGCAAACTTCAGTGTCACAAACAGGGATTTCCAGAACATTGGATCATCGGTAAACATCTCCACGTAATTATCCAGACCGATAAAGGTTACCTTGCCGACAATCGGCCAATCAAAAAATGAAATAATCAAGGAGAACAACAGCGGTCCTAAGGTAAAAACGATAAATCCGAAGACCCAAGGGAAGATAAAGAGGTAGGGGGCAGCCCCACCCCATCTGCGTTTTTTCAAGGCCTTAAGGGCGGCTGTCTGTTCCCGTGTATTCTGCAGGTAGGTCTGAGCCATCTCCTAACCTTCTTTCTAAAATGAATTATTTCAAATACCGTTCACTGTCCTTGACAGCCTGGTTCAGCACTTCTTGGGCATTACCGCCATGCATTACCGCCTCTACAGCAGCGGACAGCTGGCGATTCACTTCATTCCATTTTGGATTCAGCAGAAATGCGGGTGTGTTGTCTGAGCGTTCAAGCATCGTATAGTAAGGCTTGTAAAGCGGATCCTGATCCTTCTTCAGCTCGTTAACGACACTTTGCCGCACAGGCAGGTCTGCAACACGCATTTTGATCGATTCATTGGATACATAGTACTTAACGAACTCCCATGCGAGATCCTTTTGCTTGGAGTCTTTGGCAATAGACAGCGCGGATTCGGCCAGCACACCCTTAACCGGTTTGCCTGCGAAAGCCGGTATTTCGACAGTGCCTACATCGATACCCGCTTGTTTGAACGATTCCAGCGGCCAGATTCCGCTTTCCCACATGGCGATTTTACCGGCTTTAAAAATATCATCGCCGCTCTGTTGGCCTTTACCGCCAGTGAGCACCGCAGAGCCGTTTTTCACCATATCGCCGAACATCTGGATGGATTCAGCCGTCTCTTTGCTGTTCATGTAGCCCTCAATGGTTTTGCCGTCCGGTGAGATGAAGGAGCTGCCATTACTCCAAACAAAGCCCTGCAAATCATAAGTATCATTCTCGGCGCGTGCCCCGAAACCATATTGCTTCTTGGATTTGTCGGTCAGCTTTTTGGCAATTTCCTGAAACTCGTTCCAAGTCCATCCGTCTTTTGGATAAGGGATGCCCGCCGCATCAAACAGCTTCTTGTTGTAATAGACGACACGGGTGGTAAACCCGGCAGGAATACCATACAGCTTGCCATCAATTTTTCCGTAGTTGAATAATCCTTTGTAGAAATCATCTATGTTCAGATCTTTATCCTTGTCTGCGAAGCTGTCCAGCGGCTCCAGTGATTGATGATAGGTCGGGAAATCCCACATATACATCACATCAGGCGGGTTAGCCGCTCCAAAGCCTGCGGCCAGCTTCTGATCGAAACCGTCTGCATAGGCCTCTACCTGTACCTTTGTGCCCGGATGATCCGATTCGAATTTTTTGGCGATATCCTGCTCAATCTTGAGCGCGTCCCCCGTGTCCCAGGTCGCAAAGCGGAGCGTCTTTTGATTCGAGCCGCCACTCTCCTGGCTGGCTGTTCCGGTACTTCCGTCTTTACCGCCGCATGCAGAAAGTACGGATACCATCATCGTTGTTGCAAGGACAATGAGTGAAATTCTTTTTTTCTTCATATTGTCAGCTCCCCTGTCAATGAGGTGTATAATAATTGAACCGCTTTCATCGTAACTCTAATGAAAGCGGTTCAAAACGTGCATCTATTCGAATGTTGTTGTGATTTTGTTCGAATTATCCGGGCAGGTGTCATTCTGTTCGGAGCGCCTCTCCTTTTTGTTGGTTGCGGTAATGGCTTGGCGTCTGACCCGTACAACGTTTGAACCATTTACTGAAATATTTGCTGTCTCCAAGTCCCGTGCGCTCGGCAATCTCCTGCATCGTCAGTGTCGTATCCCGCAGCAGACCAGATGCCAGGCGCAGCTTGCGCTTATATTGGAAGGCGATAAAGCTGTCTCCGACTGCCTTCTTGAACAAAATGGAGAAGTGGCTGCGGCTGAGACCGACCTCCTCTGCAAGCTCGCTCGCCGACCAGTCGGCAGCCGGATTCGAATGCAGCAGATTTACAGCCTTCCAGATTGGCTCCGGCCAATCCTCGCCTGATACTCCATAGATTCGCTCCAGCTCCGCCTCTTTATGCAGAGACTGAAAGGCCTCCTTCAGATCGTCACTGTGCAGCAAAGAGCCTCTGCGGCTCCACTGCAGCTTGCCGCATCTGCTCTTGCTCTCAACCAGAAGGCTATCCGCGGCTCCCCGAAGGGAATCAGGCACGACCCAGTAGCAATATTCCTCCCCGTAAGGAATCAGCGTTCCTTCACACATGCTGCGGTCGTCATGACCTGCATCCTGCAGAAGCCCGTTCCATGAAGACCCGCACTCCGCCGTTCGGATTAAATAAATATACAGCGGCTGTCCATTAAAATGCCACTGGCCTTCATGCAGCGTGGCAAGCTCGGCCGGGAATTTATCACTGTGTCCGTTCAGCCAGGCAAAAAGCAGCGTCTCCAGGCGTTCGCCATCCTGTGGGGCATTGGAGGATGGTGCCGATAGATCCTGCTGAAACTGCCTCAGCATCCCCTCCAGCTCTTCATCCTCAAAAGCCGTCTTCAGAAGGTAGCCCGAAGCCCCCAGGCGGATCCCCTGCTGCGCATATTCAAAATCCCGATGGCAGCTAAGCAAAATGATCTTCGTATTCTGCGCCGTCTCCTTTACTTTACGGGACAGTTCAATACCATCCATCTCCGGCATCACAATATCCGTTATCACCACTTCAGGCCGGTACTCCAAAAAAGCCTCCCAGGCTTTCAACCCGTTGGGAGCATCAGCTACGACTTCCATCCCAAACTGTTCCCAAGGTACGGTTGAGCGCAGCCCTTTACGTACAATGCTCTCATCATCAGCGATCAGCACCTTAATCTTCTTTGCTGTATCCATCGGAATGCTCCTCCCTTTTGGGCCAACGAATGATTATAGTCGTCCCCTCACCCTTCGTCGAATGTACCGTAAGCCCAAACTCCGGGCCGAAATGAAGCTTAAACTTCTGGTCTGCGTTCTGCACGCCCAGTCCCCCGCGCCCGCGGCGCGTTGGTCCCGGAATAAATAAACGCTCCAGCTTTTCTGCCGATATCCCGGCACCATTGTCCTTCAAAGTCAGCAGAAGCTCTTCCTTCTCCTCTCTGACACCAAGTTCAATAAGACCAACCCCATCGGTAAAGCCATGAAAAAATATATTTTCGAACAGCGGCTGCAGCGTCATCCGTGGAATCAGATACAGCTTCAGCGCTTCCTCACAATGGAGTTCATAGCGGAAGACATCACCATACCTGATCTCCTGAATTTTCAGGAAATGCTCAATCATGCGCAATTCTCTGCCAAGTGTAATCAGCTCCTGCGATATATCGAGATTCCCTTCCAGTACCATCGTCAGGTGATACAGCATCTGGCGGATATCCTCGGCTCCTTCGAGCCGGGCTTTCCATTGGATCGAATTCAGCGTATTGAAAAGCAAATGCGGATTAATCTGATAATGAAAAGCCTTCAGCTCGGCTTCCTTCTTCAGCCGCTCGCTTTGTTCCACTTCTTGTACCAGCGTCTGCACTCCGCTGACCATCCGGTTAAAGCTCATATCGAGGCTTCCCAGCTCATCCCGGCCTTCGATAGGCATCCGGGTATCCAGTTTACCAAAGCTGACCTTTTGCATGGAATCCTTTAGGGAGCGGATCCGGTCCGTAAACCGGGAGGAGAATATATAGGCAAGTCCAAAGGCCAGCAAACACGAAATAACTGCTACCACAATGGTGTTGAAACGAATAATTCCCGACGATAGATAAAATGCTTTGGCAGGCAGCCTTGCTTCAAGAGTCCACTGACTCACAGCCAGTGTCCGGTCCCAGATCATATCGCTGTCTTTCGGAGTGAATGCCGATGCACTTTGGTATACGATTCTTCCGTCCGCCGCCTTAATCGTCAGATGGGCCTTTGTATCCTTCTCAAACAGCCTGAACATATGAAGCAGCTCCTGAGCATTTTCCTCAATCAGAATCGTGCTGCCGTCCTGAGCACCGTTTGAGTTATGGATAGGTACGGCGAGCCCCAGTACAGGCAAATTGGGATCACCTGCACTGGTCATCGCATGGTTTTGCATATAAAAGCCAAGCCAGTAGATTCCTTGATATGAGGATGGCTTCTCCTTCCATGCAGGGATGCTTCCAAGCTTGGTGACATCCAGATTGTTCTCACCATAATAATAGCCTGACGGAGTGATAATATATATTCCCGCCGTCTTGTCGGTCCGAAGTGATTTGAGAAGAGCTTCAAAGTCATTTTTCTCGATGATTTCGTTATAGGTTACCGGAGCCCGGTTCCCGAGATCCGTGCGAGCCGGATCCAGCAAATAAGAATAGATCGTCTCACTCATTTGCTTCATCCGGCTTAAGGATGAACTGGTCTGCTGCTCTAACTGCGCTACGGCATTCTCACCGTATTTCCCAAACTGCGAATTGATTATTCTGGCAGACTGGTAATACGATACCGCACCCAGTGAGAGCAGAGGAATGAGGGTTACGATGAGAAAGCAAAATAACAACTTGGTTCGGATGCTTCGATAAGATCCGGACCAGATACGGCGGTAAAGCCAGTGGATATTCATACACAGTTTCTCCCCTCACCAGCAGTACGTATATCTGCATTCTAGCATGGACAGACATCCAATAGATAAACCCCTCCACTACATGATACCGCTTTCAATTTATCTGCTGCAGATAACTTTTATCTATCGTTATCGAATCATCCAACAAACGGGAAAAGCACCTCCCCTAAAAGCTGTTAAAAACAGCCGGGGAAGTGCGCTTTAATGCTTAGCTTGTATACTCATGACCCAAAATCAAGAATACGCTTGAGGTCCACGTAAATGCCCTGTCACGCAACCCTTCGCCAGTTATAGCGTCAAAATTCTCCGCCATACCGCTGCGGTTCAGCATGCTGCAAAAGCGCTTCGATACCTCCCGTGCCAGCTCCACATCGCCGGCTGCGGCAGCTCCCTCTACGAGCAGCATGGTTGATGGCGCCCAGATCGGACCACGCCAGTATCCATCCGGTAAATAGTATGGGCTGCTCACGCTTTCAGTCGCCCAGCCGTTTTCCGTCAGGAAACGGTTATCTTCACGAAGTCCTTCAAGGAGAGCCATGCGGATGTGTTCGGGAAGACGCTTGCCGAGCAAAATCGGCACAAACAGCAGCAGGCTATCTCCTTCTGATGGCTCATGCGTGCCTGAGCGGCAGGATATGAATTTTCCATCCTTCCAGAAATGACTGATCATCTTAGCCAGCGTATCTTCCGCGAGTTGTCTCCATGCCGAGGATTCCTCCGCCAGCCCCAGCAGGCCGGCAATTTCAGCAAGAAGCTCTGTCTGAATGACAAGAAAAGCGGCCAAATCAGGGCTTTCTACCGGAATCCCGTTATTAAACGCCGTGCTGTTATCCCAGCCGGAATCGTTACCATGATTATATTGGGGGATACCGTCGCCGTCCCCGTCGCGGTACCGGAACCACCAGCGGGTCCACTTGGACAGCGGGCCGTATACTTCACGCAGTTGGGCCTCCCGGATATAATCGGTCCGCTGCATCATCCAGGCCAGCGTCCAGCCGTGAATTGGCGGTTTGTTGCAGTTCCACAGTTCATATTTATCATTCACGAAGTCTGGTATCAAGCCGCTGTCGTCCTGGCGGTCAAAAAAGATCATGAACTGGTCCCAGGCCAGCTTGGGATCATGGCGTACCAGAGCCATCGCATTGAAGCAGTGATCCCAGCTCCATATATTCGTCATCCAGTTCTTCGACATATACATAGCTGGACGGGTCAGACAGCCTTCCGCCGGAACCAGGCAGGACCAGGTGATATAAGCAGCCAATCCCCGGCCCTCCTGCCAACGCTCTGGTACGGAGAGGCTGCGATCCAGCCACTGGGTAAAATCGGCTCTCGTTGTCTTCACCGCATCATCAAAGGGCTCCCATGCATTTCTTGGCTCCCAAACCGTGCGAAATTCCTCAACCGCAAATTCCGCCATATTCGTATCTGTATCTGCTGTAAACTCAGCCACCACGCGCGAGCTCTTAATTTTGTCCCAAGGGACTTCCATCTTCATACCACCGACGAGTCGGGTTAGCATGAACCTGCATTCATGGGTGAAGCTGTTCATTTCCCAGCTATCGCTGTTCACTTCATATGCATAATCATATGCTGCCGGCATAAAGGTAAGCCGGATACCACAGCCCTTCGCACGGAAGCGGACGGTACGGCTGTCCGAAATGCAGATTTCCGCGTAGATTGCTGAAGCAGGCGAACTCAGCCTAACAGCTTCCGGAGATGCATCCGGTGTGAATGGAAGCGGCCGACCCAGCTGATCCAGCAGTTCAATACGGAATGCTTCGCCAAACTTGTCATCCCCTCCCCGCACAGTTCGCAGATAGAGGCCTTGCTGTCTATTCTTCCCTTCAGGCAGCATCGATACCGCGAGGAACGATTCCCTGCGGCTGAAGGGTACAATGCTCAGATCAAATTTCATGGCTGTTCTCCTTCACCAAGAGGAATAATACGCTTTCATTTTACCTCTTTCGTTTAGGGATCAGGAACGGTCAGGTGTTTTCGAGCAGAGGGAAATTTGTTGGGAATGCATGCCCAGCCAAGACGATGGTGTAATTTTGTTAGCTGAAAGGGGGTGTGAATGTTAGATAATGTACCTTATTTCATACGCCCCATTCCTTCCTCGCATCCGCAACCGACTTTTGCGGAGTTTTACCCCATGCATAGTGTCCTTTCGGCTTGCGCCCAATCCATCTTTCGTCGACCGGCTCCGAAGCGAGCTGATAACGGGTATCCGAGCTTATTCTATATCGATGGGTCATATTATTTAGAGAGGCATGCATCATGTACATTCCGAAAATAATTACATCTCCGGCTTCAAAAGATGTTGTCGCCCATCTTCCCCCGAAGGTCTCAACGATTTCGACCGGGTCTTCGGAAAACCAGCCTGTCGCCACATTGTCCCGATCGACATCCATCTCCCCGTACGTCTGCTTGATTCTGTTATAATGCTGCGATCCGAGACATATGGCCAGCGTCCCTAATTCCAGCGGAATATCTCCAAACGGAGTCCACATTGTATAGACATCCTTCGTTCCCCTCCCCATGTAGACGACATCATAATGGGCACCTGTATTTCCGCCATGAGCAACGGCCCGCGGCCATTTGTAATCATAAGTCATTGATTCACCGCCGAGTAAACGATCAAAGAAGCTCATCACAGAAGGATTGTTGACGACCTCCAGAAAGTCTGGAAAGTCATCTTGCAGCTCTTCTGAGCTTCCGCCCCACATCGCACCTTTATTTTCTTCAGCTAGAACCCCATCTTCTAAGGGAGCTTCTTGATCAAGAAGGCCCATGGCATGCAGCTTATGCAAAAATTCCATTCTCGCAGACAGCACCCTTTCACGGTTATGAAATCCCCGAATGAACAGATAGCCATCTTCTTTTAGGCGAACTCGAAGTGCCTCCGTGTCCTCCAAAATATCATTGCTGCTCCTGAGCTCCGTCAAATATTTGCCTCCCATCTCAAGTGCTCTTTCTCCGATGGTCACCTTCATGCTGATTTCTCCCTTCTTTACGTCCGGCTACCTGCCAGCCGTATATTGGATTCCTTATCAGCATAGGGGATTTTAATGATGAAATCGTTAGCCAAAACCGGATAATATTTACGCAAAACCCGCTTAGTTATGATAAAGCCGCTGACGGGTTCTCCATTCAGTAGGAGGATACCCCTCCATTTTTTTGAACCATAGCGAGAAGGAATGAAGACCGGAAAAACCAATCATTTGAGCAATGGATTGCATATCCCGATCTGTAGAGCTTAACTGCCATTTAGCTTCAGCGAGCCGGCACATTTGCTGATAATGCTTGGGTGTCATCCCGTAAACTTTATTGAAACTTTTGCGGAAGCCCTCCTCCGAAAGACCACATATTTCAGCCAATGCAGTGATTTGAATAGAATTCTGCATGTGTTCGCGGATATAGTCGCCAGCGTGGGTAATGGAGAGCGCCTGCTGTTCAGCATGGGAATGTTCATTTAGAAACAGCAATAATATCTCAATCCATGCCAAGTAATTTCTTTCCGGTTCTTTAAGCATGGAGGAACGGATTCGAAGCCATTCGCGGAACAGACGTTCATAATGATCCTGATCCAGGCGCGATAATGCGATGATCCGGGGAAGGCCATTTATAACCAGTCTATTGAATAATTCCCGAGTCTTAAGAGGGAGACCATTGATTAGCAGCACGCCAAACCGGATAGGCGTAATCGCATGAAATGAATGCGGAAGATCCGGCGGAATCAGAACGACATGCCCCGCTTCCACCATTCTTTCTTTATCTGCTCCTCGGAAACGGCCGCTTCCTTCCAAAACTACGGAGATTTCCATATCCCGATGGCTCCAAAGACGTTCATCTTCCCAATCCTTGTCGTGGGTGCCTATAAAGCTCCTGATTTCAAGCAAGATTCATCTCACCTCACACACTCGTATAATGAATTTCACTATACAATCGATAAATACTCCAATCAAGCCCACTATGAAAAGATGGAAGCCATCCACCGTATAATAAAAAAACACCCCGTAGAAAGTATTAGATAACCACAAGGGTTGATCCAATATCTGCAGGGTGTGTGCGATTCCCGGAAGGGGATTCTTATTTGCCGTGACATTTCTTATATTTCAAGCCGCTTCCGCATGGGCAAGGTTCGTTTCTTCCGACCTTTGCAATAACGTTTTCGTTATCTTCCACGAGTCTCACAAGACCTTTTTTCGGATCTTTTCCTTCTTCCATGGCGTTCATCTCCACCAGCGTGTGTCCACCATTGGACCACATTCTCGTGTTGTTATACACCTCTGCAAGCAAGGAAATGACGCGCTGTGCATGTACCGGGGTTTTGAAGGAAATCTTGCGGTTTTCGAATTCATTGATCAAATCCTGCATCGAGGATTTATTCGTGCAGGCCAACTGCACATCATCGATCAGATACTCAACAAGTTCCTTATCCTTGCACATGTTATTAAGCACAAAAGCCTGCAGCTCGGCAAGCTGCGGTGTCATTTCGAAGTAGCTTTGATCCGCATAACGGAGAAGCTCCTCTTTTTCCGGAACGTAAAATGCTTTGCTGTCCAGGTCTTCCGTCAGTTCTGCCAGCTTGCTTTCGTCCGCGCCGTTCGCTACCAAACCGTTGTAAAGAATACCATCTTGAAGAAGGATATCCTGACCGCGTTCGATCATTTCACCTGCATATTTCGCAAGCTCTTCTTCCGTCATAGCTTCGCTATGCTGCGAATTTAATATGTGAACAAGCTTGTCCAGCTTGATGACCCCGTATAAATGAGCGGCAGCGGCGATATATTCATAGGCCTCCTGCTTGGAGCCATGCTCCTGTTTCAGCTCAGACAAATCGATTTGAGATGCAGCCGATTTTATTTCTTCCGGCATCAGGACGTACAGCTTGCCCTCGTTAAAAAAGCTGAACACCAGTCCGCGTTCCATAAAATAAGAATATTGTCCAAACGGCAGTGCATTCTCCTGGATGGATGGCTCTTTAATAAGCGTTTCCAGAAGAGCCCATTCGTCCGCATCCGTTACAAGAACAATGGATTGCAACTGTTCGGGGTCGGTCAAATATGCTGAAAGAGCATCCGCAAGCTCTTCCTTCTTCATCTTGGAGCGTCCGGAAATTTGATTGACGGAGGCAAGCGAAGAAAGTCTTGATTTGGTCAAGCTTTGCAGAATTTCCGGCAAACGGGTCATCACGTCTCCGATGATGGCGTGCTGTATATTACGTTCTTCCATTTGTAACCTAGGGTCTTCCAACATTTACACCTCTTCCAGATTGATAAGCATGCGCAGCGCACGAAAATGGCCGCACCTTTACCCATTATACACTATTAGGGCAAATTCATCTCTTGCTTAAGTAGAATAAGACCCGGTCTCCGGGAAGGCCGGGTTCATTATGCTTCAAATATAAACAGATTACACCATGATTTTACAAATGTCATTCGTAAAATCAACAGGGTCCTGAATAGGAAGCCCTTCGATCAGCAGCGCCTGGTTGTACAGCAGATTGATGTAGAGCGCCAGCTTCTCCTGATCTTTTTCAAAAGCGGCCTTCAGTGACTGGAACACCTCATGATGCACATTAATTTCCAGGACCTTGTCCGCCTGAATGCCCTCACTGTTCGGCATCGCATTGAGCACTTTTTCCATCTCGATTGACAAATCGCCTTCCGCAGTCAGGCACACCGGATGAGACTTAAGACGCTTCGAGGCCTTAACACCCTTAACCTTGCCGGAGAGAATCGTTGACATCGCTTCGAACAGATCTTTGTTCTCCGTAGCTTCCGCTTCGGATGAAGTCTCGTCTGCGTCTGCTTCAATCCCAAGATCACCGCTCGATACCGATTTGAATTCCTTCTCTTTGTACGTCATCAACATTTTGATCGCAAATTCATCAATGTCATCTGTCAGATACAGAATTTCATAACCCTTGTCAGCGACAAGCTCCGTTTGTGGAAGCTTTTCAATACGCTCGACGGAAGTACCTGAGGCGTAGTAAATATATTTCTGGTCCTCCGGCATTCTGGATACATACTCATCAAGAGTCACCAGCTTCTTCTCGTTCGAGGATGTGAACAGCAGCAGGTCTGACAGCGTGTCCTTATTCGCGCCATAATCATTATATACGCCAAACTTCAACTGTCTGCCAAATGCCTTGAAGAAGGTTTCGTATTTGTCACGGTCATCCTTCAGCAGGGATTGCAGCTGGCTCTTGATCTTGCTCTTAATGTTTTTGGCGATCAGCGTCAGCTGGCGGTCATGCTGCAGCATTTCCCGGGAGATGTTCAGGGACAAGTCCTCGGAATCCACCATCCCTTTCACGAAGCTGAAATAATCCGGCAGAAGGTCTGCGCATTTGTCCATGATCAGTACGCCGTTGGAATACAGCTCCAGCCCTTTTTCGTATTCCTTGGAATAGTAGTCGAACGGTGTGTTCTCCGGAACGAACAGGATCGCATTATATACAACAGCGCCGTCCGCTTTCACATGCACATGGGTAAGAGGCTTGTCGAACCCGTAGCGTTTTTCGGCATAGAAGTTCTCATAGTCCTCCTGCGTGAGCTCGCTCTTGTTCTTGCGCCAAATCGGTACCATGCTGTTTACCGTCTGCTCTTCCTTATACTCCTCAAATTCACCATCGCTGCCTTCTTTCGGACGGTGTCCGGTTACTTCCATTTTGATCGGGTAGCGGATGAAATCGGAATATTTCTTAATGATGCTTCTCAGGCGGTAATCCTCAAGGTAATCATCGTACGAGTCATCCTCCGTATTATCTTTGATTTTGAGGGTAATCTCCGTACCAACCGAATCCTTCTCACAAGGTTCAATCGTGTAGCCGTCCGTTCCTTCGGATTCCCAGCGATAAGCCTGGTCGCTGCCCAGCGCTTTACTGATGACCGTAACCTGATCGGCAACCATGAATGCGGAATAAAAGCCTACCCCGAACTGGCCGATGATGTTGTGGCCTTCCTTCGCTTCGTTCTCACTCTTGAAAGCCAGCGATCCGCTCTTGGCGATAATGCCGAGGTTATTTTCCAAATCCTCCTGCGTCATGCCAATGCCGGTATCTGTGATCGTCAGCGTACGGTTGTCCTTGTCAGCAGTAATATGAATGTAATAATCATCCTTATTAAATACGAGCTGATCATCTGTCAGCGCCTTATAGTAAATTTTATCGATCGCATCACTAGCGTTGGAGATCAATTCTCTCAGAAAAATCTCTTTCTGTGTGTAAATCGAATTAATCATCATCTCCAGCAAGCGTTTTGATTCGGCTTTAAACTCTTTTTTCATCATGAGCCTTGCTCCTTTCGATTCAAACGATATTTTTAGCACTCTTTCATCCCGAGTGCTAATTTCTTACTTTTATATATCACACCTTGATTTTCGAAGTCAATACATGCATGGGTAACAAACTGGAATATTCAAGTTTATGTTATAGTATGACTACATGATTGGTAAAAAAAGGAACACTAGTATGGAACGGGGGTTTTATTAATGAACGGATCTCATCAAGTTGTTGGAGTGCAAGGACTTATTCTAATTTTAGCTTTATTCATAGCCAACTATTTTATCGTATATCTTATTGTTAGTCATGTGATGAAAAATTCGGGTTTGAAGTTAGAAATAGATCATTTAAAGAATGAAGTTAAAGATTTAAGAGAATTATTAAATGAAAGACTACCAGATAGGTAAAAAAGACGGCCCTCCCTGATTCCCCCGGGAAGGCCGTTTTTCTTAATCCTGTACCTCCAGTTTATCAAACACATCTTGATGAATCTCCACCTTTGCCTGACGGATTTCTGCCTTTAACCAGGCCTCATAATCCACCTCAAGCAGCCTGCTGCGGATATCCTCTTCCACTTGCTCTAGGGAAACATAACCCCCTTCCTCCCGCTTCAGACATTGCAAGACAGCATAACCTGCGGATACGGGGATAATACCGCTGATTTTACCGGGAGCTAGCTGCTGCGCGGCTTCGAGGAGCTCAGGCATATATCTGGCATCGTCACGAAGCGATTCATCATCAAAGACCTGCTCGGAAAGCTGAACCTTTGCATCCATAGAAGCAGCCGCCAAGTCCAATGAATGATAGTGTTCAGCCTGCTCAATAGCCTGCTGGGCGATTTGCCGCGAAGCTTCCGTTTCATCAGGAACAAACAGCTTTTTCGTTTGAATTGAGGGTGATTTTTTATACAAGGTATCCTTATTCTTCTGATAAAACATGGCAATGGCCTCGGGAGAAGGTGACAATTCCCGGGCAGACAGCCATTCCTGCAGCCGGATCAGCAAGTTATTAATGGTATATTGATAATATTCCTCCACACCATATTTCAGCGGACCATAGACGACTTTACCGCCGCCAGCATCCTCTTGTCTTCTACGGTTCTCCTCTTCTCTTGCCTTCAAAAATCCGCCATACGTGATGTCTTTTACCAGGCCGGCCTTCTTCGCCGCAATCTGCTGAACCTTCAGCTGCGTGATTTGTTCCAGCGCCTTCTGCCGCAGAGCGTCACGCGGTGTCTGACCACCATATTCCTTTTGCCAAAAGCCCTGTCTGTATTCAGCTCCATACCGGGACTGGAAAAGACGGATCGTTGCCAGCCGTTCACGGGACATGGCTGCTTCAAATTCCTGTACTGTCACCGCTTCCCCGTTCACCGTCAGCACCGTAGCCTCTGCTTCCTCGCCGCCGTCTGCAGCCAGAACATAACCAGCGGCGGCTGCCCCGAACCAGCATACGGCCAACAGCAACCATCTCTGCCTCCATGTGTTCACCGGGAAGATTTTCATTCAGACCGACTCCTTATGGGGTACTCATTCCGTATACTTCTGCTTCGACCACATGATTCCACTGGTTTACACTGCTGCCATTTGACCAAAAGCGGATGTACCTGGCTTGCACGGGGCTGAACGTGATTTCTTTTCCAGATGAGGTCTCCGCGTATTCGGCATCCGTTCCCGCTCCAAGGCCCGCACTGTTATTGGCATCATTGTTAAACACCGTGGTGACGCCGCTTGTGAAATCAGGGTTGCTTGATAACTGCACAATGACATCCCTGTACGATCGACCGTCAAAATAATGCCAAAGCTTGATCCGGCTCACATTGTAAGCAGCACCTAAATCCATCGCCAGCCACTGCAGCCCCCCATCGAGTCCGGCGTACTGCTCCTTGTTACCGGATTGTCCATCCGTGACCCGTTCAGGATTATTCACAAAGCTGCCTGAGCTTACCGTTTTGCCTAGAGCCACGTTGACTGGTGTAGATACGCTGCTCTGGTGTTCGTAGGCACCGCGATCCGGATTGCCGACATACAGCGTATTCCCCCAGAAGTCTTTACCACCGTTATTAGCCACTGCCGTGCCGCTGTTGATAGCCGGAGATGTGCTTTGAAGCTGATAGCCCGCAAGCGTATTTCTGCCGGTGGCACCCGCCCCCGGATTCACGAACAGCGGGTCTGACGTGATTTTGCTCGCATCATTCGGAGTCGTTGAGTAGTTACCATAGAACACATTATTACTGTACGTGTAGCCGGAGCCCCAACTGCTCGTTGAAGTCGTTCCTTGGTTGTAAAAAATGTTGTTTTTGAAGGAAGCAGTACCGCTATTCGTATTAAAGACCTTGGCCGAAACACCGCTTTGTGTATAAAACACGTTGTTGTAAATGCTCGCATTGATCGGATTCGTTGCGGTAATCAGGAAATTCCGGTCATTCTGGCTAATATTGTAACGATAAACCGCGTCCCGCGAATACTCCGTGCCATAGCTGATGAAAAGCATACTGCCGCCTTCATTATCATGGCTGTAATTATACTGGAATACCGCCCGGTTGGTTCTGGCATCCGCATCCCAGGCCATACCGTCACGAGTCGACTTCCCATTCGTGGCTTCGTTGTACTGGAATACAGCATCATCTGCAGAATACGCCCAAAGACCAGCATTATAACTGACGTTGTAATTGCGTTTGTTGAAACCGTCGATGGTGTTGTATTCGATCAACGGTGATTGGAGCCCTTGTGCAACGAGACCGTCACCGCCGATGTTCGTAAAATAATTATTGCGCACCACGACGTTCGTGCTGCCTGTCCATGGCCCCGAGCCGCCGGTCTCTCCCTGTCTGTTCGACCACGTGGTCCAGGTTAGCGTAATCCCTTCTCTGTCGAGGTCCCGGATCGTATTGTTCTCAATAAGAATGTCATTAAACTTGGTCACCGTTGTGCCGCCCGTAATGGAGAAAAACATGCCCCCTGTATCCTTGGCGGTATTGTTATTGGTATGGGCAATGTTCGGCCACACATCATGAATGACGAGATTTTTGAAATACAGATGATTGACGGTGCCGTAATCGTTCGCATGAACATAAATACCACGCCGGGTAAAGGCATCCGTATAGTTGGCGGATATGTCCAGGTTACTGATCTCCCAGTATTCCTGATTATCCAGATGCAGGGTCTGGTTCGCCGTCTGACTGCCTGTAAAAGCAGGCTTGCTGCCTGTCCCATACATATCTATCTTGATCGGATTGCCGCTTGTCCCGGATCCCTTCGGCCATAGCTCCCCGCTCCATATGCCACCGGCTTTAAACAAAATGCGATCACCCGGCTTAAAGGTGATACCGTTCACCTTAGTGACGGTTTTCCAGGCGGACGACTCGCTCTGCCCGTTATTTGCATCATTCCCGTTGATGGCGTCCACGTAATAAGCCGTGTTGTCCGCGTACACCGCCTTACTTGCTCCGGGCACACTGACGGCCATGATTAAAATAACCAGGTTCATAACGGATAAGGCTTTCACCGTCATCATGCTTTTCATTATTAAACCTCCTTTTATTGTGCAAAAAGCGCCCCTTGTCTGATATGGAATAGGTTCTTGTCATGAACATTTCCCACTCGTCTTAAGAGGCGCTCTCTGCTGCAATTCAATGCGTTTGCTCAGCTAAGATTTATGAATTTTGAACTATTCAATGCCCTGCTCTTTCGCTTTCGCGTTTACTTCGTCGATCACTTTATCCAGACCCTTGGCCTTGTAATTGTTCAGTGTATTTTCCCATGCTTTGTCGACAGGGTCTTTGCTCAGCATGATGTTGAGCAGATCGTCATGATCCAGAACACTGAATTTATCCTTGGTTGGCGTGGACATGTATGTCAGGCGGATATCATAGTCCGGCACCTTGGAGTTTTTCTTGCTCCAGTCGACGAAGTTTACAGCCTCCTGGCGGATTTCTTTATTGGCGATGGTCGGGTTATTCATGTCATAAGCATTCGAAGTATTGTAAGTGACCAGGTTCATCAGGAAGCCTTTTGCCGGATATTTCTCATTCAGGGACGTATCTCCGATCGCAACCTTCTTGTCGCCTTCCACCTTGTAGTCCACATCCTTCACGCCATAGGTCAGCAAATCATTGCCTTCCGGGGACAGGATATAGTCATACAGGCGTAAAATGCGGTCGAGCTTCTTATCGTCGATTTTGGCATTGAAATAGCTCTCAGACCAATACGTCTTAAATACAGGATGATAGCGTTCGCCATCCGGTCCGACAAGCGGCTTCAACACCTTCACGTTTTGGGTGAAATCTTCGTTTGGATATGCTGTTTTCCAACGTTTCTCATAAATGTTCTGGTCCATGCCCAGAAATCCGCCGCCAGCCAGAAGCGCCGCGGACTTGCCAGATACGAATTTGTCATACGCCGTGTCCGGCTTCGTTAATGCGATATCCGGATCCACGAGCTTGTGGTCGAACATTTCTCTCATGTTTTGCAGTGCAGGCAGTGCCTTTTTGGAGAATACAGCCGGAACGAACTTACCGTCTTCCTTGATCCATTTGAAATCACTGCCGCTGCCGTCACTGGTCGCCGCAGGGTTGCCGTACAGCCAGAAGAAGCCGCCGATCATTTTGGTCGTAGAAGAGGTCAGACCCGTAATATGCTTGCCTTCCGGATCCTTGTCCACGACAGCTTGAAGCATCGCTTTGAATTCATCCCAAGTCTCGGGCTCTTTCGTAATACCGGCCTTCTGGGCCAGATCCCAGCGGTACATCACGACGCGGTCGAGAACACTCCAGTCCACCGTCGGGAACATCCGTCTTGGGATGCTGTAGTACTTGCCATTTTCACTAAGACCCTTAATATCCGGCGTTTCGAAATACTCGGCCAGACTCGGGTATTTGCTCATATCCTCAGGCAGTGCTTTTACAATCCCCTGATTCACCCAGTTGCGGTAATACTGCGTACCAATCGCGTCCGTTGCGAAGATATCCGGAAGCTGACCGGAAGCCGCCCACATCTGGAACTTCTGCACATAGTCATCCCAGGTGACATTCACGGGCTTGATGGTAATGTTGAATTTCTTCATCAAATCCTGGTAAATCGGGTCCTTGTCAAACTTCTCTGCAGTCTGGTCAATGTCCCAGAACGCCACCGAAATATCCAGATGCTCCTTGAAAGGATCATCATCACTAGCCGCCGTGCTCTTGCTGTCCGTCGGCGTACTGCTGCTTCCTTCATTTGCGCTGTCTTTGCTGCCACAGCCCGAGAAGATGCTCGCGACCATAACCACCATCAGCAGCAGGATGCTGTATCTGCGCATTTTTTTCAAATCAAAACCCTCCCTTTTGTATGTTCGATTAAACGGTGTCTGTATGTGTTAGTGCTTTATTCTTTAATGGAGCCTACAAGAATGCCCTTTGCGAAATGCTTTTGCAGGAACGGATACACCAGCATGATCGGAATACAGGATACGATGATGGTCGCCATCTGCAGGCTTGGCGTATAGACCTTCGTGGTCGCTTTTTGTTCCGCCAGGGTCATGGCCATACTGTTCAGCGAAGAGTTGGACGTAATAAGCACCTCACGCAAATAGATCTGAAGCGGCGCCTTGGCGGAGTCACTGATGAAGATCAGCGCATGCCACCATTCATTCCATCTCTCTACAGCGTAAAACAAAGCGAAGGTCGCCATGAACGGCGCGGATATCGGGATAATAATCCTCAGCAGGATCATAAAATCATTCGCCCCATCAAGCTTGGCCGATTCCTCCAGCCCTTCGGGTATCGTATTAAAATAGTTCTTCATGATGATCAGATACAGCGTGTTGATGCCCGCCGGAACGATCATGACGAGGATGTTATTGACCAGTCCCAGGTTCTTCACGATCAGATAAAAGGGAATCAGTCCCCCGTTAAAGAACATCGTAATCAGGATCATCGTCAGCAGCAGATTCCGTCCTGGCATCCCCTTCTTGGAAAGTGCATAAGCTCCGGCCACGGAGATGATCATACTGAACGCCACGCCCAAGACCGTCACGAGCACCGATACGGTAAATGCATTCCAAAACTTGCCGTCCCCGAAAATAAGCTTATACGCCGAAAAATCAAAGGACTTCGGAAGCCAGTACAAATTCGACTTGCTGATGACATCGAACCGGGCGAAGGAAATGATGAGAACATTATAAAAAGGATAGAAGGTAATGATCGCCATGATGCCGAGGATGATATAGACCACCACATCGTAGGTACTGATTTTCTTTTTCCGGGTCAAGGTTTGCTCCACCTGTCATCGCCCCCCTTTGCGCGTTTAATATAATCCCTGCTCGCCCATTTTCTTCACGGTCATGTTCGCCAGAACCAGCAGCACCAGACTGATCGCGGACTTGATTAACCCGACTGCCGTCATATAGCCGAAGTCTGCGCCGACCGTAAAGGTTGTGCGGTAGACATAGGTGTCGATGGTATCCGCTACGGAATACACAGGGGAACTATACAGGTTGAAAATTTGCTCGAAGCTGGAGCCTAGGCTTAGCAGATTACCGATCGTCAAAATAAAGAGAATAGCCACTGTGCTCTTGATGCCCGGCCAGGCAATATACCGCAGACGCTGCAGACGGCTAGCCCCGTCCATTTCCGCTGCTTCGTAGAGCTCGGGATTGATCCCGGTGAGCGCTGCCATATAAATAATGGAGTCCCAGCCGATTTCCTTCCATACATGACTGAGGTAGATCATGGGCCGGAAGCCGTTCACGCTCACTAAAGGAGATGAAGCATCGAAGCCGAGCATCGTCATCAGTTGGATGTAAATCCCGTCATTACTGAAAATATTGGTCAGGATGCCTGCGAGGACAACCCATGAGATAAAATGCGGAAAGGTAAACAGGGTCTGAAAAAACTTTCTTGCCTTGGTGCGTGAGAACTCGTTGATCACCATCGCCAGAATGATCGGAAGCGGAAAGTGAATGACCAGCTTGGACAAGCTGATGATGACTGTATTTTTAAATGCGCTCCAGAACTCCGGATCATGGGAAATCTCGCGGAAATGCTGGAATCCTACCCAAGGGCTCCCCAGGATCCCTTTACTGAAATCAAATGTCTTGAAGGAAAGCGTGATACCATACATCGGCAGATAACAGAAGAGAATATACCAGACGATGACCGGTAGGACCATCATATAGTGATACTTGTATTGGAGCATCGTGTTCCACAGTCCGCTTTTCGAAGAACGGCCTCCTGCTTTGCTTTCCCGTTGCATCCCTATTCGCCGCCTTTCGTTATTCATAGATTGAGCCATTTGCCGGAGGGAGAATCATTGACCCTATTTGTATGCGCTTGCATCCTGTTTCTTCTCAGCCCCGATCCCCCTGCCGCTTGCTGTATGTCCATTATATTCAGCCGCAGAATCTCCGCATATAGACATAATTCCGCAAACATGTGGACTCCGCTTGCGAGATAAAAGGATCTCCGGTGTCCAATCTGAGTTTTGTATATAATTATCGTAAAAATCTCTATACCGTCTGTCTTCTCCTTCTGTTTACCAAATAATGAAAGTCATGTATTCTGTCGATAGAACAATGAATACGCTTTCCTTTTTGACGCAACATGTCAGGTATTCTTAATTCAAGGGGGAAGATCATGTATAAAGCTGTGATTGTAGATGATGAAAAATGGATCGTTGAAGGCATTAAATCCGGTGTTCACTGGAATAGCTGCGGATTTGAAGTCATTGGTGACGCGGAAAACGGGCATGAGGCGCTGGAGCTTGTGAAAGCCCTTCGTCCGGATGTCGTGCTGACGGATATTAAAATGCCTGTCCTGAACGGGCTGGAACTGATTAAGAGAGGAAAAGAAGCCTCTCCGGACACTCTCTTCGTCGTGCTCAGTGCGCATGCGGAATTTGCCTATGCCCAGAAAGCGTTGAATTATGGAACGTTCGGCTACTGCCTCAAACCGTTTGAGATCGAAGAAATCGACAGTATGCTCAGTCGGCTGGCCGAGGTACTCAATGCCCGAAAAAAAGAAAACCGCCATTCGTATATTCCCGATCTCTATGAAGCGATCTGTTCCGGGGACATGGATGTCGTGAAACGGGTGCTGCAGCAATCCGGAATGAGTGCAGACAGCGCTCATCCAATCCTGCCAATCGTTGTACAGAGCAGCAAGGCGGCCAAGCTGCAGCAACATATTAAGCATCTAAGCTTCCAGATGAGCCCGCGCCGCTTCGGTTATCTCGTTCATGAAACGGCTGCGGAAGCTCTATTGCAGGATATCAGCCGGGCGCATCAGGGCTCCATGTACAGCATTGGAACGGGATTCCCGCTATCTGATCTGACGGAACTGAACGCCTCCCTGGAAACGGCCTCCCTGGCGTCTTACGGCGCGTTCACAACAGGCAGGCCGGGGATCTTCAGCCCGCCGCCGCAGACCAATCCTTTAATAGAGGAGATACTGAAAAATATCTCCGATGCGCTGAGCCGAAAAGACCGGGTGCAGTTCATGTCCTGTATGAATACGGCGAAGAATGATTTCAATGAAGGTAAATTCAGCATGAAGGATGCCTACCTGATGTTCACGGCGTTAATCTATCATTTTTTCAGAACCGGGGTATCTGGCAGCGGGAGGATGTTCGAAGGCTATGAGGAACTCTCCTATCACTTTGGTCATGCCGATGCCATGATCGATTATCTCGTAGAGCACACGCTGGACTACCTCGAGAATCAATCTAACGCCATTCGCTCCGACATCTCCCATAAAACGATCCGGGAAATTCTGAAATATATCCATGATCATTTTACGGACGATCTGTCGATCCAGGGCCTGTCGGAAAAGTTCTTCCTAAGCCCCAATTACTTATGCCATCTTTTTAAAAAGGAAGTCGGGGAAAACTTCATCGAGTATGTATCCAATCAACGGATCCAATACGCCTGCAAGCTGCTTGAGGAAACGAGCGATCCCATCAAACAAATCGGCGATAAATGCGGCTTCAATGATTACTTCTATTTCACGCGGATATTCAAACGGATTACCAATATGACACCCACCCAATATCGGGAGAAGCAAACCCAATGAACTTTTTCAGAAAGCTCTCCATCCGCTATCAATTCATTGTCATCGGACTGATTATTACCGCTATCATTCCTGTCGTTATTTTGGGCGTATACCAACAGTCCAGCCGGTTTATTATCGAACAGAATACCCAGTATAACGAAGAACTGATCTCCATGATGAAGCAGCGGATTTCATCGAACTACTCCAATATATCCGAGCTGATGATTAATCTTGGTTATGATGCCACGGTACAGAATCTGCTCGCCGAAAATGACAACCTGAGAATTTACGAGCTGTCCAAAAAGGTGCAAAGCCTGATGAGCGTCATCAAGAGCACCTATCCCGACATTATTGATATCGCCATTGTCAGCAATGATCACAAGCTTGTCTCGATGAAGGGTGTGATCAATCAGGCCGAATATGTCGGGGATGGGCTCGGAGATGACGGAACCGTCCACTATGCCGGTTTTGTGCCAGGCAATCAGATTAACGAAAGGGATCATTTCCTGTTCGGGATGAACATCTTCTCTTCCGGCAGCCGGATCGCTTATGGAGAAAAGGCCGGGACTATGGTGCTGGCACTGGATGTGCAGGATATTAATAAAGAATTTCAGAAGTTTCCGCGCCTTGCCGGCACCAGCTTCTATCTGTTCGATTCCGATAATCTCGTATACTCTAACAGTGAACCTGGCGAAGACCTGCTGGGTGAAATCAGAAGCTCTGTGCTGAGCAGCGGACAAGCCTCCGAATCTCCCGAGACATGGAAAAGCAGCAAGTACATCATTCAAGCGAATGCGCTGCCGGAAATTCAGGGGAAAATTGTGACAGCCACACCGATCAGCATTCTGATGAAAGGTCTGGACAGATTAAAAAAGACAAGCTACACCTTATCCGGCTTTACACTGCTGTTTATTTTTTTCCTATACAGCATTATGAAAATGAATGTGCTGAAGCCGTTGTCCCGGCTGATGTCCTTTATGAAGCAATTGAAGACTCAAAATCTGGAAATTCTCCATTCCCGCGTTCATCTGGAAGGCTATGCGGAGATAGAGGTCATCTCTAACGAGTTCAATACGATGCTGGAGCGGATTCACGGATTGACCCATCAGCTGATCCAGACTAACTCGGAGCTGTATGAATCGGAGCTGGAGAAGCAGCGGATTGAATTTGCCTATCTGCAAAGCCAGATCAACCCGCATTTTCTCAGCAACACGCTGGATACGATCAAGGGTATCGCGATCGTGGAGGGCAGTAAGGCAACCTACGAAATGACCGGGGCTCTCAGCCGAATGCTCCGGTACAGCATTAAGGGAGGAGACGAGGTGGCGCTAGGGGAAGAACTGCAGATCGTGAGCAGCTATATGAAAATCCATCAGCTCCGCTTCTCCGGCAGAATAAGCTACGAGCAGAGCTGCCCGGACGATCTCCTGCAGCTGGCCGTACCTAAAATGATTTTGCAGCCGATTGTAGAAAATGCCATTAACCATGGGCTAGAGTCCATGGGAAGAGGCGGCATCATTCATGTCGAGGCCTCTCAAAGCCAATCCGGAAATCTTATCATGACCATCACGGACAACGGAACCGGAATCAAGCCCGAACGCCTCGCCGAACTGAACCAAATCCTTGAATCGGATGATGCTTTGCTGAGTGAGCATATCGGCATCCGCAATGTCCACAACCGCATCCGCCTGAAATACGGGGAACCTTACGGCATCTCGCTTGGAAGCGAGCCAGGCAAAGGCACGGAAATCCGGATTTCCCTGCCGGCCATCCCCTTCAATCTGCAGGATGCTATGCTGCGTACGGCCGTGGCTGCGGAGCAGGATTTCAATCTGCCGGATTCATGATAAGATGGATATAGTGCGTAAATTAGGAAAATAAAGTACAGGTGATTCTCTCTTGAACAAACAAACCATCCTGATCATTGAAGACGACCGGAAATTGTCCGGTCTGCTGAGTGATTATTTAAGAAAATATGATTTTCATACAGTGGCTGTGGACGATTTCAGCCGCGTTATGGAGACATTCGTCGCATGCCCCCCCGATCTGGTACTGCTGGATGTGAACCTGCCCAAGTTTGACGGTTTTTACTGGTGCAGACAAATCCGCAGCCGATCTCTCTGCCCCATCCTGTTTATCTCTGCCAGGGAGAACGAAATGGATCAGGTGATAGCTCTTGAAAATGGAGCAGATGACTATATCACGAAACCCTTTCATTACGAGGTTGTGTTGGCAAAAATCCGCAGTAATCTCCGCAGGGCTTCCGGTTCTTATGCCCAGCCGCTGGAGGAACGGAAAATCGACGCAGGCAAGCTCCGGCTTTATCCGGAACGCTACGTCATCCAATATGAAGGACAAACTTCCGAGCTGTCGCAAAAGGAATCGGTGCTGCTGGAAACGCTGATGGACCGTGATGGCCGCGTCGTCAGTAGGGAGCAGCTGCTGGATCTGATGTGGAGCGACGAGCATTACATTGATGACAATACGCTGAATGTGTATATTACACGCGTAAGGAAGAAGCTCAAGGATTTGGGGGCGGACGGCATGGTGGAAACGGTACGGGGAGCGGGTTACCGGCTGAGTGCCGGAGCAGAAGAAGTATGAAGCTGTTTTGGAAAGATCAGACGCCCCTTCTCATCTGCTATATAGCGCAAATGCTGCTCATCCCGGTGCTGTACTGGCTTTCCGGTGAAAACAGACCTCTGCGCATTATCGGCTATGGTGTCATGCTGAGCAGTGCTATTCTGCTGATGTATCTGGTCATCCGGTATATTCAGTTCCGAAAGCTGTATCAGCGCTTAAGCGCCATGGAGTGTATTGCCTCGAACAGGGA
Source organism: Paenibacillus sp. J23TS9 (assembly GCF_018403225.1). Taxonomy (NCBI): domain Bacteria; kingdom Bacillati; phylum Bacillota; class Bacilli; order Caryophanales; family Paenibacillaceae; genus Paenibacillus; species Paenibacillus sp. J23TS9. The sequence goes on from NZ_BOSG01000006.1 coordinate 48,916, forward strand.
GCTGCCGCGTGAACCGCTTGGAGATGCGCCGCTGCCTGAAGCCGTCCAGGACATGCTTCGCGTCTATGACCGTTATTATCAGGACAAGCTCAGCATACATGTTAAACGGATCGACCAGCATATCGTATTCATTAACCGGTGGGTGCATCAGATGAAGACTCCGTTGTCTGTCATACAGCTAACGCTCCGTGATTTTGATCAAACCTCTGCGGCAGACAGCATTCAGGAGGAGCTCGAGCGCTTGCGAAAAGGATTCGAGATGGTTCTCTACACATCACGTCTGGATCAATTCGAGGACGACTTCCGGGTAGAACGAATCCGGCTGCTGCAAGCGGTCAAAGAAGCCGTGACGGAGAATCGCAGACTTTTCATCCGGAAAGGGCTTCAGCCGGATATCCGCATCGATGAAGATTGGATCGTATATTCAGACGCCAAGTGGATGCGATTTATGCTCAATCAAATTCTGATTAATGCCGTCAACTATTCCGCAGGCAAAGGGCAAACCATCCTCATCACCGCCAGAAAGTCCAGTGAACAGATCATGCTCGATATTCAAGATCAGGGCATCGGTATCTCCCGGGAAGACCTAAAGCGGGTATTCCAGCCTTATTTCACAGGCGAACAGGGACGCCAGTATCAGGAATCAACCGGTATGGGGCTTTATCTCGTGCGTGAAATTTGTTCCCGGCTTGGACATCAGGTGGCGATAGAATCGAAGCCTGGTGACGGGACAACGGTGCGATTTACTTTTCACCATACGCCTAACCATGAAACTTATTAGCAGATGATTAAGAAGCGCGGTACCCAGAATATATCTTGTCCTTTGGTTGGGACAAGCCTTATATATCTGTACAGCGCTTCTTTCGTCTCGTTCCTAGGTGTCATCCATGCAGAAGCATGCGAACATAACCTTAAGCCAGCTGTAAGGAAACGTTAATTTAAATCGATAGCAGGGGCTTTTCCAGTTTTGGTAGATTGGTATCACAGCCCGTCAGGACATCATGGGCAGCTGCCAAACCATGTGAAAGGAATGAAGCTTATGGATATATTGCAGGTCAAAGCGCTAAGCAAGGTCTATCCCGGAAAAGTGACCACTCACGCCTTATCCGATATCAATTTCAGCATTGAGAAGGGGGAATTCGTTGGCATCATGGGACCTTCGGGCAGTGGTAAAACGACGCTGCTCAATGTGGTATCCACCATTGATGAACCGAGTTCGGGCGAAGTGTTAATCAACGGAATGAGCCCGCATCAGATGAATAAATCCGAGCTGGCACGCTTCCGCCGCAGACAGCTTGGTTTTGTCTTTCAGGACTTCAATCTGCTGGAGACGCTCACGGTCGCTGAGAATATCGTGCTGCCGCTTACGCTGGATAACCGGAATCTGAGCGAAATGGATTCCCTACTGCAGCAAGTGGCCGCCAGACTTGGCATCACCGATATTCTGAAAAAACGGACCTATGAGATTTCCGGCGGCCAGCGCCAACGGACTGCGATCGCCCGGGCGATGATCACTTCGCCTGCCATCGTCATGGCCGATGAACCAACCGGTGCGCTGGACTCCAATGCATCAAGGAACGTGATGGAGTCGCTTGAGCGGATCAACCAGCAGGATGGGACGACGCTGATGCTGGTCACGCATGACCCGCTGGCAGCGAGCTACTGCAGCCGGATTATTTTCATCAAGGACGGAAAGCTGGCAGCCGAGATTCACCGTGGAGATAGCCGCCAAGCTTTTTTCCAAAATATTATCGATACACTGTCGTTCTGGGGAGGTAACAGCCATGAGCTTTCCTCAATTCGCGTTTAACAATGTCAGGCGCAATCTGCGTGCTTATATTTCCTATTTCCTGAGCAGCGCCGTGATGGTCATGATCTTCTTTGCCTACTCCGTGTTCATTTATCATCCGGATATTTCCCATTCGGAGTTTGGCAAATATATCGCAACCAGCATGCGGATTGCGTCTTACGTGATCTATCTTTTTTCCTTTTTCTTCGTTCTTTATTCCATCAGTGCTTTTCTGAAAGCACGAAACCAGGAGTTCGGCATCCTGACGATTCTGGGAGCACAAACAAGACAGATCAATTGGCTTATTTTCCTTGAAAATATGCTGATTGGTGTCAGTGCCATCGTAACCGGTGTCGCGGGCGGCCTGCTGATCTCCAAGCTTTTCCTTATGGTCAGCACCAAAATAATTGGAGAAGTGGAGCTGTCCTTTTATTGGCCTGTCAAAGCACTGATCGTGACCTCTTCCGCATTTATGGTGCTGTTTGTGATAGTTTCACTATTCACGCTTCTATTCATCCGCAAAAAGAAAGTACTTGAGCTGCTCAAAGGCAGCACCATGCCAAAAAAAGAGCCTCAAGTATCCTGGCTGCTGTCGATATTGGGTGCAGCTTTGCTGGTTACCGGTTTTGTGTCCGTCTGCGGTGAGTATTCGAAAAACACATTGATGATTGCTGCCCTGACAGGGATTGCCGGCACCTATTTCTTTTATACGCAGCTCTCCGTGATCATCGTCCGGCTGTTGAAAAAGAACCGCCCATTCATGTGGAGAAGCACCAATCTGATCCGGATCTCCGAGATGAGCTACAAGCTGAAGGATAATGCGCGCATGCTGTTCATGGTAACGGTGGTTACCGCTATCGCCTGCATGGTTTCCAGCGTTCTCTTGTTTATGAGTCAGTCTAACAGAGAGCTCTATAACCATTCTCCTTATTCTTTGGTTTATACCGTTTATGATTCCAATAACGACAAACCGGACCTGATGCCGATCACAGCCGAGATTAAGGCTCATGGGGCTGATTATACAGAGCTGAAGATCGAACTTCTCCATCATCTCTTCACCCTAAACGGCGATACCAAAGGAATCGATCTGCTGCCCGTGTCGAAGTTTCGTCTGTTGTCCGAGCAAACGGGGCTTCCCGGCATTGAGGATGTATCCGAAGCGGATGCGATACTCATCTTGTGTCAGACGACCAATGTCCAAAACTATAAAGATTTCGCGAATGCGAGCCTTCAGGCCAAATCCAATCTAAAGCTTACTGTAAAGCAAACCGTGAATACGGATACTCTGCCATTCGGGCAATTTTCTTCTCCATTTCTGGTGGTCAACGATACCGTGTACAAAAAGCTTCAACAAGATCCGGATATTTCTAAAGTCACCCGGTACCTGTATAAAGTTCCTGCTTGGGATGGTTCTCCTCCCTCACTGTCCGATCCGGAAGTCATCGCGGGAACAAAGCTGTTCGAGTGGAATCAAAAGAAAAGTAAGGAACACCACTGGAATTACGGATTATTTTCCCGCGGTGAAAACTATCAATCTTCGAAGCAGGCAACATCCATGATGAGTTTTGTCGGCGTGTTTATTGCCCTGATTTTTTCTGTATCATCGGCCAGCTTCCTTTATTTCAAGCTGCATACAGAGCTTAATAAAGATCAGCGAATGTACCAGGCCATGTCCAAAATCGGACTCAGCCCCGAGGAAATGTCGCGGGCTGCAACTACGCAGATTGCGCTGTTGTTTTATATCCCGGTATTCGTGGCCATCATCGAGACGCTGGCTGTAGTCGTACCGATTTTGCATGGATTGAACCAAACGCATATCATGTCTCCGATCCTCATGACAGCAGCGGCCTTCACGGCGGTGCAAACCGTATATTTTCTGATCATCCGGTCGAGATATGTCCGTAGTTTGCGCAAGATCATGGTGTAGGTATAGGGACAGATATAATTGGAATAGGATAGAAAAATACATCAAACAAATCGGCGATAAATGCGGCTTCAATGATGAGTGTAAGCCAGCAGTCCAGACGGTTTATCATCGAACAGAACTTTCCTAATATACTCCAAAGACATGATATCACGATGGCTTCTTTTATTTTCAGGGAAGGAAGATACGTATATGCCGATACGTCCGCCAATCTTGCAGAGGGGAGATACCGTTGGAATCGTTACCTTGGGTAGCCCGCTCGCTGCAAACATAATTAATGCTCGGATCGAATACTTGAGAGCAATGGGGTTTCACGTTGTATTGGGTCATTATGTATATGCGCAAAACGGGTTTCTTGCGGGCACAGACGAGCAGCGGGCATCCGATCTGATGATGATGTTTCAAGACGAGCAGGTTAAAATGATACTGCCCACCAGAGGCGGTACAGGAGTGGCCGGAATTCTTCCGTACCTTGATTATAATGAGATACGAAATAATCCGAAAGTCGTGACAGGTTACAGCGATATAACGGTACTATTAAATGTACTGCATCAATATGTGGATTTAATAACATTCCATAGTCTGCTGCTTATAGACTTCAAGCCCGAAACGCCCACTTATAATTTCGATCAGTTTTTTTCCGCGACGTCCGTCTATTCATTAACCCGGACGATCATGAATCCGCCGGGGATGCCGCTGATAAGCCGTGTTCCGGGCAACGTTACGGGGCAGCTTGTGGGCGGTAATCTGACATCATTTGTCGATACGTTGGGTACGCCCTTCGAAATCGATACACGGGGTAAAATACTCTTTCTTGAAGAAACACATGAACCTACCAATACCGTCTACAGGTACTTGAATGATTTGAAGCTTGCCGGGAAATTCCGTGACTGCATCGGTATTATTATGGGGGAATGCTCAGGCTGCCAGGCGGCTTATGGTAAATCCTATGAGGATTTAATCGACGAATTTGTTATACCTCTCGGTAAGCCGATTATAACGAACCTTGCCACAGGTCATGGTTTTTATAAAGCCGCTTTGCCGATTGGCGCAACAGTTAATCTCGATTCAGTCAATAATAGAATAACTATGGTTGAACCTATCGTCAGCGTTTAACATGGTCTAAGTACCCAAGTTCTTGTCCTATCTCATTGACAAGGACTTATGCATTGAACAAAAGACATCTGTCGATGATGAATTCTAGTCTTGTCATTTCGGCTTAGTATGTATGACGTCATCATTCTTCACATATAAAAAGCACGCACCAGGTTAATCTGTGCGTGCTTCCTTCATTACTTTTCCTCTAACTCATCAGGTACGTCGTATTTATTGATATGCGAGGTCATCGCTGCGACGGCATCGTCAACATTCGTCGTGGCAGGTTCCCGTCCGACTACATCATCGGTCTCGTCATGAAAATTCAAACGATCCGCCTCAATTTCTTTTTGTTTATTTTTTTCCATTCTGGGCTTCTCCTCCCTTCTTATTCCAATGCCTGTTCTTCTTCTGTTAACGAGTATAGAGGTACTTCCCGCTCTTCTTCAGGTTTATTCAGCGCATAGATGCGCGCTGTCTCACTCTGCTCATTCACATGCTGTATATAGATTGGTATCCCATCACACAGCACATTCGCCATTACGGGAGAGGACGTAATTTCTTGTGCTCTTTGAACATTCATGTAGAATGACCTCCCTTACTGAGTAGAGTTCGTCATTACTATGCTCGAAGTAAATATCTGCTATTCATGCCTCTTACCAGCACTATACAGCTTGCTGCTAAAACGCCATGGCATTCAAGCCAGCATGAACTACCAACGAGCGGGCTCTTTCTTATTTAACTGCAAACAGCTTCCTCAAATAATCATTCAGGAATATGCCTCCCGGGTCCAACTGCTCACGTATCTCCCGGAATGCCGTCCACTGCGGATACAAACCGGGCAGCTCCTGCGCTGTCCTCGTGTGCATTTTGCCCCAGTGGGGCCTGCCCTGATGGCGGCGGAAAATCTCCTCGATATCCCGGAAATACACCTGATGCTCCATGCCTTTGTACATATGGACAGCGATATAGGCTGAATCACGCCCGTATGCCGGGCTAAGCCAAATATCATCTCCTTGAACATAACGGCATTCCACCGGAAAATGAACGGCATGGCTCTGCGCAGCAACGCTGGCCCGGATTTCGCAGACAACCTCCTCCATTTTTTCAGCAGGCACACTGTATTCCATTTCATTAAAACGAACTAGCCGCTGCGTGGTAAAAAGCTGATGGCTGTAAGCTATATCCTTTCCTGTAGGGACAAAGCGCGCCGACAGGCGGCTCACTGGCTTGCACAGCCCCGGAAAGGCGCGGCATCCTTCAGACAGCATCCCGAAAAATGCATTTTCCATGACTAGCTGGTTTACATGATTCCAGAAGCGTCCTCCGGACGGCTGTTGATCCGTTTCGTCCAGGCACTTCACCTGTACGACATCCGTATGTGGAAACCAAAAAAACTCGAAGTGATCATGGGTATCCCTGAATTCCGCCAATTGCTTGAAGCATTCATCAATGGATAGACGCTCGCTTTGATAATGAAGCACGGTCAGAGGAACAACACGGATTTTGACTTTTACGATAATACCCAGCATCCCGAGGGAAACCTGGAGCGCCTTGAAGATGTCACGGTTCTGCTGTTCACTACAGGTCAGCAGCTCACCCGATGCAGTCACCACCTGTACCTCAAGCAGCTGGGTCGACAGCGACCCAAACCGGATCCCTGTTCCATGCGTTCCCGTTCCGATGGCTCCTCCAATGGATTGGGTATCGATATCGCCTAAATTTTCCTGCGCCCATCCCTGCATGTATAAGGCCGCGCTCAAATCTCTCAGTCTCGTTCCGGCCCAGATCCAAACGCTGCACGATTCCGCATCCACAGGCTCAACACCGGCCAAATGATCCAGCGACAACAGCACGTCTCCGGTTTGTACCAGCGGCGTAAATGAATGCCCCGCCCCGATCACCCGAATGCCCCTCCCATCCTTGGCGCATGACTGCACCAGAGAAATGACTTCATCAACAGCCTTGGGATACACGATATGCCTTGGCGTGCTGCGGACGACTCCCGACCAGTTTTTCCATACCTTCTGATTTTCATTTAGAGAAAGCATTGCCCATCCCCCCGATACGTTGAGATTTGTTCTATGATTTTGCCTTTTGACACACCATAAAGTTGGTTAAACCGTTCGCATAATTCCCCTGCCTTTGCATGCCGGAAGAAGATCGGATCTCCCAGTTCCAGATGTTCATCCCCTTTGTAGAATACCGGGGTCTGCACTTCCCCGGCCCCTTCCAAAGACGTTAGAGCTGCGCCCTCCGGCAAATACGGCTTTGGCAGTTTGTCTTTGCCGGCAGCTCCTGAACCTGTATACCCGCCTCCCAGGCAGGTATACAGGTTCTCTCCCGGCTTCCGCACAATTTCTACGGCATAACCCGCTGCAGGCTGGTAGCGGAAATTTTTGTAGTTATCGAACAGTCCCGGCGAAAAGAATCCGGAGCCGACCGTAACTTCAGTTACCGCATGCTCAAGCGTTGTTGTATGTAAGCTGCCCGTACCTCCGCCATTCACAAAGCGGAGCGGCGTGCCTGCTGCTTCTTCTATCATGGCGACAAGCGCCTCTCTCTTCTCGGCAATCTGCTTGACTGAACGCTGTTTGAGCGTACGTACCAATACATTTTTCGCAGCCATGTTCGGATAATGATCGCCGACACCGGCGATTTGCGCTTCATAACCCATCACACCATCCATGGAAACTCCGCTGGAAGATAAGATTCTTTCCACAACGGGTCTCGCATCTGCAACCGTATGGATCGGTGAGCGCCACACCCCAAAGTGAAGACCCGGAATATCCATCGACATATCCATGTCGAGACAGACCGGAAACCGGACGCCATGCCGCTCTGCAATCTGTTCGATATGCTCAATATGCTGGATGGAATCAACCATAAGGGTGATGGATTTCCCTTGGCGGATCAGCTCAGCCAGCCCGGACAGCGCCGAAGGCTCCCATACCGGGTAGCCCATCACGATGTCATCCATGCCCTGCTTTACCAGATATATGGCCTCCTGCGGGGAAAAACACATCAAACCGCAAAAAAGCGGGCTCTTATGAATAATTCGTTTCAACAAGGTGGTGCTTCGGACCGATTTGGTCGCAATACGAATGTTTTTGGCGCCGGCACGGGCAATAATCCGCTCGATGTTCTCATCCAGCAGATCCAAATCCACAAATGCGAACGGCTTGGATACATTATCGAATACCTTCGTATAGTAGGCATAATCCTGCTGCATCTTCTCCCCCCCTTATGTAAGGCTGAGTGATGGTAATCAGAAATATAGTAAGCGCTATCATTTCTCTGTGAAATTGAGTCTGTATGAATTGTCTATTATGTATGTGTAGCGATGGAGTTGAAATGAAGTTAGCGGTACGAAAAGAATGAATTGAGGATTCTCAGGAGGTCATGCAGTCATGCGGATCTTGTGATTGGAGTAAATTATCCTTATTTTATCCGAAAAGAAACCTGGGAGCAATCGGTTAATTTCATGAAATTCCAGACTTGGCTATGGACAATCCCTTCCCTTTCATGGAATTCAATTGAAAACAATAAAGGAAATGATTGACCAAGATCACATTCGGGGGAAACGGGTATGCGGATGATTATTCTTACATCGACGTAACCGGTGATGCATCCTATCTTGGCGAAGACGAAACAGAATATATCATCCCGTCCGAACTGCAGGATTTACAGGACTATGCAGACATGCTGGCTCCCATTGAGGTGTACGAGACTAATGCCATTACAGCCTATGAAAAGTATCGCGTGGTAACCTCCTCCAACCGCAAAGCTGCGCACAATTCACTTACGAACACAGTGATTCCTAACTACAAGAAAGTCGTAAGCATGACGTCGAAAATATCCGCCCCTAATGCGGAGCTGCAAGCGATACATAGCTTGATGGTCAAAGGCGCGAAGCTTCAGCTGGAAGGCTTCACGCTGATGCAGCAAGCGATCTATAAGAAAACAAGTTTTACAGCAGCCAATAAGAAATTGGATGCCGGCCGCGCGGCTATTAATCAATATACGGCTAAGGTGCAAGCTTATGCTGACAAATACAGCAAATAGGATTAACGGATTTCAAGGCAACAGGGGTTGTCCCGAGAGTCGCTTGACTACCGAGGCAGCCCCTGTCTGTTTTTTGTCGCCAGATTAGTGAAGACTTATCGACATCAATAACACTCCGGGTACCGGAAGCCCGTAAAGTCACGGAACCCCCCGCCGCCGAATAGGCTAATGCAACAACGAAAGACAGATGGGAGCGAATGCAATGCCTCTTTACCACCCGCCAGTGAACATACGCACGCTGACATATACAGCCACCGGCATAGTTATCCATTATCCTCAGGTCAGCGGACTTGCAGACCGGCAAGCAGAAGATCGGATAAACCATGCGATCATTTTGAAGATACAGGATATGCAGCGCATCCAGCAGCATATGCAGACAGGGACTAACCCAAACACGATAGGGAATTTTGAGATCAAAACCAACGAACGCGGCATTCTCAGCCTTATGCTCAGCAACTATACGTATTCCACACCCATGGCCCATGGTTATACGGTTGCAAAGGGACTTACCTTTAATACAGCCACCGGCGCCGCCTATTCATTTTCAAATCTATTCAAGCCAGGCTCGAACTACCAAGCTCTTCTGACCGCTGAGGTTAATGAGCAGATTAAAAAGCGAAATCTTCCTGTACTTGAAGGCATAACGGTGTCGGTGCAGCCGAATCAGGACTTTTACCTGGCCGATAAATCCCTGGTCATTTTCTATCCACTCTACGCTATTACGCCATATTACGTCGGCTTCCCGATGTTCCCGGTTTCGGTGTACGACCTGCAAGATATCGCCACTGAGGACGGCCCCATCACCGTACTGGCAGCAGACATCGCATAACTTAAGAGCAGCATCTTACAAAGATGATCGTAGCGGCTGTTTATTTCTTCAATCCTGAAATTAAAAATTCTGATAGAAAAAACCCGGGGAATATCCCCGGGGTATCCTATTCATATCATAATCATAACGATTGATCTAAACTATTCCACCTGTTCACGCCACTGATATTTAGGCTGCCAACCGAGCAGGCGCTTGGCCTTTTCGTTGCTAAACAGCGTTTCATGGCCTTCAAGCGGCGTCCGAATATCCGTCACACCGGGATAGCGCTGTGCCAGCAGCTCACGGCTGCGGATGGCCATGCTCGAATCATCGGAAGCCAGGTTGAGCGCCACCGCTCCCAGTCCATCCGTTTCGATGGCAAGCCGGCAAGCTTCAGCCGCATCACGGGTATCGATATAGCTCCACAGAATACGCTCACGTTCCTCCGGTTTGTTAATAAACGAAGGAAAACGCTCATACCACTCTGGAGGAATGACATTTCCAAGGCGAAAGGACACGACCTGTATGCCCGACCGGCGGTTGAACATCTCGGCTGTCTGCTCGTTGACAATCTTGGATAAGCCATAGCTGTCCTGAGGCAGCTGCGGATGATCTTCGTCGAGGGGCACGTACTGGGGGGCGATCGGATTCACCGCAAACACAATGCCGTACGAGGATTCACTGGATGCAATGACAACCTTACGGATCCCAAGACCCGATGCGGCTTCCAGCACATTGTACGTCGACATGACATTGTTGCGGAATGTGACCTCCGGAGTCCTAATATGCGCTGCCGGAATAGCGGCCAGATGCACAACCGAATCCGCGCCGGCAAGGGCACTGTATGTCTCACCCAAGTCTTCCAGATTCACAATAAGCGTTGGACACAGCTCCTCATCAGGACGCCGTGAATCGACGTTCAATACTTCATATCCCTGCTCCACAAAATGCTTTACGACCCAGCGTCCAAGCATGCCGCTTCCGCCTGTGATCACTACCTTGGCCATCGAAAATGCCTCCTCGCTGATTAAAAGTGGTCAAGACTTTCTCTATTTCAAAATTTCCTCGATACGATCGATTACGTCCGCGCTCAGCTCTACATCGGAAGCCTTAGCATTCTCAGTGACCTGCTCCGGACGGCTTGCGCCAACCAGTGCACTGGCCACGTTGCTGTTGCGCAGAATCCAGGCCAGAGCCAGGTTTCCTACGGAAATGCCGAGTTCGCTTGCAATGCCTTCAAGCTGCTTCACTTGGCTGATTCTTTCTTCGGTGATGCCTTTGCGCATCCATTCGAGCTTGGCAGCACGACTGTCCTGCGGAATATCCGATGCGGATGTATATTTTCCTGTCAGCAGGCCTTGGGCCAGCGGGGAAAACACCACTTGTCCGATACCAGAACGCTCGCTGAGCGGCATGATTTCTTTTTCAATATAACGCTGGAACATGTTGTATTGCGGCTGATTCACCACGATGCGGTCCAGCAGGTAACGGTCGGCTACGCCAACTGCTTCCGCAATTTGGGAAGCCTGCCATTCACTCACGCCCACATACAGCACTTTGCCTTGACGAACCAGGTCATCGAGTGCGCGCAGGGTTTCATCCAGCGGAGTTTCCGGATCATGACGATGGCAGTAGAAAATATCCACGTAGTCATGATTCAGACGTTTCAGACTGGCATGAGCCTGCTCCATGATATGTTTGCGGGACAAGCCGCGGTCATTGGGACCGTCTCCCATTGGCCAGAATGCTTTGGTTGCCAGCACATAAGATTCCCGCGGATACGCTTTCAGGGTTTCGCCCACAAGCACTTCCGCCGCGCCTTTTTCATAAACGTTCGCTGTATCAAAAAAGTTAATGCCCAGATCGTATGCTGTTTTAATCGAATTGACGGCATTTTCCCGTTCTACATAACCGCCATATGTAAGCCAGCTTCCTAAGCTGATTTCGCTGACCTTGAGGCCGCTGCCACCTAATCTCCGGTATTTCATGTTTACATTCCTCCTTGAGGTTATCCTGATTACATTGTTCATTCTATAGAAGTTCATAACAGATTTGAAGAAGTGAAAAGTTTTTCACTTAATTATACGGAGGATATCTAGTATACTTAAGTATAGTAAATACATATGGAGGTGGTACCCTGTGACAACAACGAAAAAAGCCAGCAGCTATATCCCGAAAAACCCGGATTTCATCGAATGTAATATTGAAAAAACGCTGGATGTGCTTGGCGGAAAATGGGCTTTTCTCGTTATCCGTGAATTATTTGGCGGCACCCTTCGCTTCGGTGAACTGCAGCGCCGGATTTCGAGTGTAAGTCCCCGGGCTTTAACCAGTACACTGCGCCACCTCGAAGAAAATGGGGTGCTTGAACGCGAGGTTTTCCCGACCGTTCCTGTGACCGTAGAGTATACACTGACGCCAAAGGGCCAGGATTTACACGTGATATGTCATGAAATGAAGCTATGGGCGGCGCGGTGGACGTAAGATGTCTGCCCCGCTTTTTTTTAGGAACATGTAATTAATAGCATTTCACCGATTCGATCTCTACTTACTATTAGTTCGCCAAAATCTGGTTTAGCTTCTTCTCCAGCGCTGCCAACCCTTCCTCAGGCTTGATCCCTTTCTGCACGATGTTCTGCAGATCCTCGGAGATGGCGGTGAAGAGCGCAGCGTATTTATCTGTTTTGGGTGCAAATTTAACATGGTCACGCGATGCTATAAACAGCTTACGGTACGGCAGTTCTTGGTAGGCGCTGCTCTTTGCGACCTCATGATTGGCCGGAACATGCCCCGCCTCTCCCCAGATCACTCCGCCCTCCTCAGAGAAATACCTCATGAACTCCATTGCTGCCAGCTTCTTTGGCTCCGTGACGTAAGCCGGGATGACCAACGTATGCGAGCTGCCCCAGTGAACCGGACTGCCGAAGATCGGCGGTATCGGCATAATGCCTATATCCAGTGCCGGATTGCCGAGATGATGACCAGCTTCCCAGACGCCGCCAATCCATAGTCCGGCCTTACCTTGATCAAAGGAATCCCACGGCGTTTGATCATTCAGGTCGCTGAGTCCACTTGTAAACAACTGCTGATAGAACGCGAGAACCGAAATGGCCTTTTCATTATGTATCTCTGCTCTTTTCATGTCCGGACTCAGCAGCTCACCGCCAGCCTCATAATACAAATCCAGAAACGATTCCTGAAAATAAGGCGTGTTCACCGCCATCGGCTGCACACCGGCAACCCGTGCATGAATTTGTTTCAGAAATGCGGTAAATCCATCCGGCGTGGCTGCTTCGAGCTTCGGTGTTCCGTCCACATGTAACAGTCCGGCCTTCTTCAGAATGTCTTTATTGTAAAAAAGCATGTGAAAATGTGTATCCAGAGGCACCGCATAATCATTCCCGTTATAGATCACGCCCTGACGATTAGATGCCTCAATCTCGTCAAAATCAAACCCTGCCTGCTCCGCCAACGAATCCAGCCCGGTAATTTGCTTGGCTTTAATAAAAGGAGATAACCGGTCCACATGGACAACGGCCACATCCGGCCCTTTTCCCAGCGAAAGCGCGGTGCTAAGCCTGGCATAATACTCATTGGACTCGAGCCGTAGCTGCTTCACAAACACTTTGCTCTGCGAGGCGTTATAATCCCGGATGATCCGCTCCACAAAATCCCCCTCACCGCCGCCAAAGGGATTCCAAAAGGACAGCTCCACAGACACCGGTTCTGCCGTGTTTATTTTCCTTTCATAAGAGTCATCCGCACACCCTGAAAACAGCAGCATGCACACCATCATGAACGGCATGAACGGGCCCTTGCTCTTCATTTTGCTCCACTCCTCCAAACCTTCTGTCACCAACATTCGTAAGCGTTTACAGTCGTTTCCACCCAGAGCTCTATTACCGCTCCTCCCGCACGAGGTGACGATATTCCGACGGAGATACGCCCGTAATTTTCTTGAATACTTTTGAAAAATACTTTGGATCCTGTATACCGACCAAGCTGCCGACATCCCCCGCTTTCAGATCCCCCGTAAGCAATGTTTTGGCTTTATCAATGCGGATCCGCGTAAGATATTCCAGGAAGCTTTCCCCCACTTCCTTTTTGAACAAGTTCGCAAAGTAATTCTTGCTTAAATGGACCAGAGTGCTGATCGATTGCAGTGATATCTCCTGGTGGTAATACTGCTGGATATACTGGGTTGCTTTGATAATACTATTGCGGTCGCTGTTGTACATTAGTATCAGATGCTGAACCAGGGCATCAAACGCCTGAATGAACCAGATGCGGTTCTGCTCCAGGGTCTCCAGCCTGGATAGCTCATCGAAATACTGCTTCTTCAGCTCCAGCACCTGCTGGGCATCCGTGGATACATCCGGCCACAAGGTCGTTAGTATCATCAGCAGCTCGAGGGAAATGATCTGCACCAAGTCCACGTCCCGGCGGGCTGCGAGCTGTTTAAACAGCTCCTCGAGGTACTCCGTCAATTCTTTGGACTGAAAAGCATAAACCATGGACTGGATCTGATGACTGCTGATCCGCAGATGCTCCACCTTCGCTGCAGGCATATTCATATCATCGGTTCCATAGATGATGGCATGTCCGCATCCCAGGAACATTTTCTGCTTCTCTGCCTTGACTGCTTGGGCATAGGCCTCCTTAACGTCGGTCCATTCCCAGATGCGGCTGCTGATACCGATGGTTGCCAGCCTTCCGGACGGCTTGGATAGCTGCTGGATGAAGTCTTCCGCCCACTGTCTCAGCTTCTGCATATCTCCCTCAGGGGAAGGCCCCTCTTCACTCACATAATCCAGAAACAGAACATTGATTTCCCCCTGCTTGTCGGGAAAGACTTCATAGCTTGAGCTGCCTTCGGCCCATACTTGTTCAAGTTTATGCCGGATGAGGGACAACCTTTCCGTGAATCCCAGCTCGGAGTCATTAAGACTGATATGCATTAAGTAAGCACGATGAAGCTGTGCCATGCCAAGCTGCTCTGCCTTGTTTGAGCCTTCGGCTGCCCCCCGGATCGTTCCTTCAATCAAATCAACCAGAAACTTTTCTTTATGTGCCGGTTCAGGCTGAGAGGCTGGCGCCCCTTCATTGGCGGCGTTTCCTCTGCCGGCACTCTCCTTCAGCTTCAGCAGCGCCTGCTCAAAGTCGCGGGGCATCATATCCGATTTGATCAAATATTCGGAAACGCCATGTTTGATCGCTTCCTTGGCGTACTGAAAATCCTCCAGATTGCTCAGGATGATAATTTTAATATCAGGAGAGATCCGCCGCACTTCGGCAATGAGCTCAATGCCATCCATAACGGGCATTTTAATATCGGTTATAAGAATATCCGGTAGTCCGGCCTTCATCAGCTCAAGCGCCTCCTTGCCGTTGGCAGCCTCACCCGTCAGCTGAAGCCCGATCTTCTCCCATTCAATCATCGAGCGAATTCCGTATCTAACAATAAATTCATCTTCTACAATCATGACTTGATGCATGCGTATGATCCCCCTCTATGTCATCATAGGAATCCTGATTCGGATCGTGGTCCCGGTGCCGGGTTCACTTTGAATCTCAAGTCCGTACATTTTGCCGCAGATTAATTTAATGCGTTCATCCACGTTGGC
The DNA here is from genome assembly GCF_018403225.1 of Paenibacillus sp. J23TS9. Classification (NCBI taxonomy): domain Bacteria; kingdom Bacillati; phylum Bacillota; class Bacilli; order Caryophanales; family Paenibacillaceae; genus Paenibacillus; species Paenibacillus sp. J23TS9. The sequence continues at coordinate 64,221 of NZ_BOSG01000006.1, forward strand.
CAAGCCGATTCCGCCTGACTTTTCTCCGTCTGCCGTTTGCTCGGTCAGTAAGCTGCGAGCAAAACCAGGGTCCATGCCTTTTCCATTGTCAGATATTTCAAAGCGTATGCCTTCACCCGGTACTTTGAAGCAGCGGATGCGGATCTCCCCTCCGGTCTCCAGCTCACCGAACGCATGCATAATCGCATTCTCGACGACTGGCTGCAAAATGAGCTTGGGTGTCCGCAGCAGCCTGACTTCATCGTCCATGTCGACCTCGGTTTCAATATTGAAGTTAAACCGGAATTTCTGGATGCCCAAATAACATTTGACATGCTCCATTTCTTCTTCAACCGTTACGGTCTCTTCACCCTTGCCGAGACTGATGCGCAGCAGCCGCGAGAGGAGACTTACCATTTCCGCCGCATTGTTGGCCTTCTGGATCAGGGCCGTCCATTTAATAATATCAAGCGTGTTGTATAGAAAATGCGGATTGATCTGCGCCTGCAGCGCCTTCAGCTCTGCAACCCTCTTCTGGTTCTGCTCCACGTACACTGCATTCAGCAGCTCATCAATACGCGTCACCATAAAGTTGAAGTTGTTGCCTAATATATCAAACTCGTCATGACGGTGTTTCGCCTTATAACGGACCGTTAATTCACCAGACATGACCTGTCTCATCAGGCGGATCATTTTCAGGATCGGATTCGTTATAGAGTTCGCCAGCACCATCGCCGTAATAATCGAGAAAACAATACAGATCAGCGCAATAATCAAAATGATCTGCAGCAACCGATTCGAATCCTGGTAAAGCGCGGATTTGGAGATCACATTGACGACCATCCAATCGTTCGAATGCAGTCTTTTTACATTGACGATGAGATTATTGCCTTGATATGAGAGCGGAAACCGCTGTTCTCCACCATCCGAATGAAGAATACGGTCGTAGCCGTCTGTGCCGAGCACCTCGGTCACGCTTTGACCAATCAGTTTGTTATCCGCATAGGACACGAGTCGTCCCTGTCCATCGACAATGAAGCTTTGCAGATCCCTGTTATTGCTGACAGCCTTGGAGACCAGCTCCTTAAGAACTTCTTCCCGGATATCCAATACGGCAATAATGCCAAGCGGACTATCATCTGATGTTTTGTACAGCTGTTTGGCGAGTGAAAAGACATGCGCGCTCTGGGAGTTCAGGCTATCCACATACGTGCCATAGCGTGTCGGGTACCAGCGGAAGTTGCTCCCGTCCTCCAGCGGCTTCAGAAAAGGCCCGACTTCGACAGGCGTCCGCTTGCTCCAGCGGTAGATGCCCTTGATATAGTGCTTTTGGGATACAAAAGAAATGGACTGCACGTCCTGATTAATCGCCACGATCGTTGACAGCTTCGTCGTCAGTGACAGGCTATCCACATCGTAACGGGCGGGATCGGATTGATCAAGTACCCGCAGCATATTCACAATCTCATTGTTGTTCAGCACCTGCATCATCATGTCCTTGTATATACCGAGGCGCGTATCCAAATTATCTGCCGTTTGACTCAGCAGATGCTCCGAGTATTCTGTGACTTTGTCGTTAATCGTAGATTTGGAGATGGAAAATGAAATAATCCCCATGACGACCAGCGGTGTCAAGGAGAACAGAAATAAAAGCAGCATCCATTTATAACGTATGCTGCTCTTCCATATATTCACCCAGGATCGCAAACGGACCCAGGCTGTTCTAAAGCTTTTTCCTGGTTGGTGGGTCATTCCTGTAACCCCTTCTTTAGATGAAATCTGCCTGTTTTGGCTTACCCCTTCACGCCTGACATCGATACCCCCTGCACAATATGGCGCTGAAGCAGGATAAAGACCACGATGGTCGGAATGGCCGCAATGGCGCTGGCGGTCATAATCAGGTTTAAGGACATTGTATTATTCGACAAAAAGGTAGGCAGCCCTGCCGACAATATCATATTTTCCTCAGAAGTAATGGACAGATACGGCCATAGGAAATTGTTCCAGGATATGATGAAGAAGAAAATGCCTACAGACACCATGGCCGAACGCGTCAACGGCAGGCAGATACTCCACCACAGACGGAAATTACGGCTGCCGTCAATCTGCGCAGCTTCGATATAATCCTTGGGCACCCCATCCATAAATTGCTTCAGGAGCAGAATTCCGAGCGGGTTCGTAAGCCCCGGCAAAATAATAGCCCAGATGTTGTCGATCAGCTTCAAATGCAGCGCTGTTTCGTAGAGCGGGATCAAAATCGCTTCCGTTGGAATGAGAAGACCGGAAACAATGATGACATAGAAAATCCCCCGGGTTCTGAAAGGCAGCTTGGAGAAGGCGAATGCTGCAAGCGAACTGAACAAAATGGAGATGACGGTCGTCAGGATCCCGATGACCAAGCTGTTCCAGGTCCAGCGAAGAATCTGCGAATCCCGGATCACCTTGACGTAATTATCCAAATTGAGATCGGACCAGTTTACCCAATCTGCAAGCGTATAGACATTCACGCCGTCAGGCTTCAGAGAGACCAGAAGCATCCAGATCAATGGAAATACAAACAAAATGGCTAGGACGATGGCTAGGATATTTAAGGCGGTCTTATTCATGTTCTTCTCTCCTTATCCGTCTTTCCGGTCGGTAAATTTGAATTGAATGACGGCAATAAGCAGCATAATGAGGCAGAAAATGATCGACTGTGCGGAGGCAAGACCAAACATATCCTTTTTGAATCCGGTCACGTAAATATACCTGATCATCGTATTCGTGGAATCTCCCGGTCCGCCTCCCGTCATAATCTGTACCTGGCCGAACAGTTTCAGGCAGCTGATGATCTGATAAAAGATTTGGATTTTCATCACACTGGACAGTCCCGGCAACGTGATGTGCAGGAATCGTTTCCAGGCATTCGCGCCGTCAATCTTAGCCGCTTCGTACTGATCGGTGGGAATCTCCTGCAGCCCTGCAAGGAAAAGGACCATGACGAAACCGACGGTCCACCAGTCTGTTGCTATCGTAATGGCCCACCAGACGAATCTATGGTCTGTCAGCCAGTTGATGTCTGAAGGAAGTCCCAACAGATGCAGGAATGCATTCACCGGGCCGTTCTTGGTGTCGAAAAGACGCAGCCAAATAAAGCTGATGACCGACACGGACAACACGTATGGCAGGAAAAACACTGAACGGATCAATGTCCGAAACCAAAGTTTCTGGTTGATAATCAGTGCTAATATCAGCCCCAGAATAATGACGGTTGGGGCGCATAGCAGTACAAAATAAAAGGAGTGCCACATATACTGATAAAAATCAGAATTCGTTATTATTTTTTTATAGTTGGCAAACGCAACATACTTCTCCATACCTTGAATGCTCCAGACATGCAGGCTCATCCACGCGCCGCGCAGCACAGGCCACAAATAGAACACCGCAAACGGCACCAGGAACGGGATCAGGTACAGGATAGCTTTAAGTTCGGTACGTATGCGCAAAGGTTCCCTCTTACGCAGAGCCATGGATCCTTTGCCTTCGTTCAATTTTGTCTCCATTCTCCATATCTCCTCAGCTGAAGCTTCTGTTGTTAAGAAGGAGAAGAAGCTCCCCTGCCGCCTGTGCTGGAATGCTTCCTCTCCACTTTCAATTAGTTATCCAGAACTTCGTTGATCTGTTTCTCCATATTTGCGAGTCCGTCTTTCGGTGATTCATTGCCGAAAATAATGTTTTGCAAAGATTCCGAGATCGTCGTAATGATGGTGGTGTATTTATCGGTTGGAGGTGCGAATTTCACGGTTTTTTGCGCTTCGATAAATTCGCTGCGGTATGGAAGACTCTTATATTCTTCGCTTGCCGTCACGTTGCTGTTCGCCGGCACATGGCCTGCTTGCCCCCAGGTCTTGCCGCCGATTTCAGAGAAATACTTCATGAATTTGGCTGCGGCTTCCTGCTTCTCAGCCGACACATACGAAGGGATAACCAGGGTATGCGAGCTCGCCCAGTGCGTCTGGCTTCCAAAGATCGGAGGCAGCGGCATTGCGCCAATGTTCAAGGACTTGTCGCCCAGCAGCAGCCCGGCTTCCCATACGCCACCGAACCAGAATGCGGCTTTGCCGTTATGGAACGTGTCCCAAGGTGCTTTATCATTGAGATCGGCGTATTTGTTTTTGTAGAGATCCATGTAGAAATTCAGCACATTCAGTGCTTTATCGTTATTGATCGCAGCCTTCGTCATATCCGTGTTCAGGATGTCTCCGCCTGCTTCATAATACATATTCAAGAACGGCTCCTGGAAATAAGGGGTGTTCACGGCAAGCGCCTGCACATCCGGTACCTTGGTATGGATATCGCTTAACGTCTTCTCGAATCCTTCCGGTGTCATGTCGCCGAGCTTCGGTGTGCCGTCCTCATTCAGCAAATCTGCTTTTTTCAAAATATCCTTGTTATAGTAGAACATATGAAAGTGCGTATCCAGCGGCACAGCGTAAGGCTTGCCATCATAACTCACGCTCTTGATGTTGGATTCGGTAATCTCCTTGAGATCAAAGCCAACCTTGGTTGCCAGTTCATCCACAGGCAAAATTTGCTTTGCCTTCACGAATGGGGATATCCGGTCCACGTGAGCTACGGCAACATCAGGACCCTTGGATGAAGACAGCGCCGTGCTGAGCTTGGCGTAATATTCATTGGATTCCAGGCGCAGCTGCTTCACAGTGACTTCCTTTTGAGAGTCATTAAAGCCCTTGATGATCTGATCGACGAAATCGCCTTCCCCGCCCCCGAACATGTTCCAGAACGTGATTTCAACCGGACTGCCGCCCGCGCTCTCCGTCTTTGGCGCATCCGTGGTTGTTGTGCTGGAAGAACTGCTATCCTTCGTTTGTGAAGAGCATCCCGACAAAACCAGGGCAAGCGTTAATCCAGCCGTGAGGATTCCCGTCCATTTCTTTTTCTTATTCATCTTCATATCAGACCCACCTTCTCGTTCAATAATGTTGGTTTTAGAAAGCCCTTTCACCTCAATGTAAGTGCTTTCTTCAACACTTACTTTACATGGATTCATCCAGGGTAAGAACCGACAAAAAGCCGATCCTTAGGGAACAAAAGACAGATGTTACAACGTCTCCGCTCCGGAAAAGGTAGACGATCTTACGATTGGTGGTGAAACGTAAGCAGGGCATTATGACATGAAAAGGAGCCCTCTTCAGGGCTCCTCCGACAGCAGACTAATTCAGTTTAATATTATCGAAGCTGACGCTGTTGTTGAAGCCGCCGCGGACACCAATCGTGCCCCCGGTAAATACAGCATCGTTGTAGCTGATTTTTGGCGTGTTCATATCACCAACGTACACCTTGATATTTCCGCTGTTCACAACGATTTTCAAATGGTACCACGTCCCTGTCGCAATCGCCGTGTTAACCGACTGCAGCTGTGTCCAGCCATTGTTAAAGCGTCCCAGCCAGACGGTTCCCGTGGAATCGATCCCGGCCCCGTAACCCTTTTGCAGGTCTGCTCCGGCAGAAGGATTCATTACATTGAAGATCAGGCTGCCTTGTCCGGCGTTGTTCAGCTTTACGTCACCTTCAAGCGTATAATTCATCTTGGAAGGATAAGGCGTCAGCACCGATTTATCCGCATTCACGGAATTTACATTATACGTTCCTCCGCTGACCGTCCAAGCTCCGCCATAGTGAACCCATCCGCTGTCATTTGCTGCGAAATCGTTCGTGTAGGCGCTGCTCAGCTGCCCGAATCTGACCTGTACCTTATGTCCGCCAACGCTCCGCTCCACGGAGTTCAGCATTGCGATTTCATTCGGTCCGGTCTGATACAGCGCGCTCCACCATGCATTGCCAAAGGCGGGAATATCGTTGTCATACCACGTATTTCCAAAATCATTGCTGAGGGAGAGCACGTTGGAATTCGAGCTTAGCACGAGCCGGCCATCACTAAGGGACAGGAGGTAAGGTCCTCCATGCTGATCGGTGTTTACTTTGGTGCCGATCCCGCTGGCCCAGGTCTTCCCATCCGTGCTTTTCTTGGTGAAAATGTTGCAGTTCTGCGTACCGCAAACCTCGAAGGTCACAATATACTGCCCATTCGTCATCTTTGTCCATACCGGCATTCCCGGACGTGAGCCCGCATTTACCGGGTCCCAGGCAACGTAAATTTCATTCCCCCAGCTGCTGCCGCCATTCGTGGAAATCTTCTCGGAGATCAGCTGGCTGTAGGATGGATTTCCGGTTACATGCTTCTCATTCGCATACATCAGCGCTACAGAGCCGTCATCAAGCAGCTGCATATGTGGCTCATATACACCCTTATCCGGGTTTCCAAGCGCGCCGGGTGCGCCGGTATTCTCATCCACTGTGCTCAGGTAATTCCAGCTTGAGCCTCCGTTCACACTCTTGTACACTTTGATCTGATACGATTCCTGCCAACGGACAGAACGCATCGCCAGCAAAATATCGCCGTTTGGCAGCTGCAGCAGCTGTCCATTGTCCAAATCGCGGCCATCCTCCCAGAGCGTTGCGCTCAGCGACCAAGTGCGGCAGTTGTCCGTGCTGCGGAATACCTGCAGGCGTGTTCCGCCCCAGGAAACCTTCGTATAGCCATTGTTATCATAAATGGCGGCAACCGCCAGCCAGTCACCATTCGCCAACTTGACCATCCGCGCATATTCAGCACCGAACGTACCGGGTCTGATTCCCCTTGCATCCGCTCCGGCATCGGTAAACGTGTTAATATCCGTGATCGTGGATGTGGTCCCCCACACAATCGGTCCATTCGCAGCAAAAGCCGGAACGGCGGCAATCATCATGATAAGGCACAAAAAGCCCGCAAACGACGTGAATAATTTTTTGATCAAAATAATTCCCCTCCCGGTTCGATTCGATTTTCATCCTGCACTAACCGTGTACCATGCACGCTGCCGACATATTTCACCTCCTGCCTCGCGGCTTCAGCATTGATCGTTTATTATGGAAAGCCTTAAGATGTACAGATACAATGTAAGGGCTTTCTTGGGACAAGTGTAATATGCATCGTTGGGTCATGAAACCGAAAATCGGCATGCTTTTAGGGAACAATGTTACGATTTTTTCGCTGCAGAAAGCTATCGGCCCCCCCATGCGGATTTGATTACGGTATGATCCCGAAAAAAAAGCCTGATCCGGTATGCCGGACACAGGCTCATTATATTGAATAACTCCATTACGATAGGTTGATCTCCCGGATGATTTCAAGCGGAATCTTCGGCTTCCGGTCTTCGGTCAGAAGTCCATTCACTTCCTGCTGTACATCCGTAATCTGCGTGTAACAATATCCACAAATATAGTCCGTATCCTTGATGGCCTGCGTAATATTCCGGAACCGCTCGACAAACGCTTCCTCGCTGTTCACCTGATTTCCGTAACCCCAGCCTGTGCCGGAGTCGAAGGCTATGCCGCCGAATTCGCTAACCATGACCGGCTGTCCCCGGTATTCATAGCCCTGAGCCATCGCGTACTTCCAGTTATTAAATGAAAATTTGTTGCCAAGCAGCGCGTCCGGATCCGCGTAACGCTCCAGCAAGGCCTGACCATGCTCCTCATAGTCATGCAGAGTAATGATATCGCTGACTGTATGTTCCCATCCATCATTAACAATAACAGGGCGGTTCGGGTCCATGGACTTGGTGAGATGATAGATCGCCTCGGTAAACTGCTGCTGCTTCTCATGCGATAAGATTTGCGGAATGCCCCATGACTCGTTAAAAGGCACCCATGTCACGATCGACGGATGGTTATATTGCTGCCGCACGATTTCGGTCCATTCTCTCGTAAATAATTCGACCGCTTCATCATTAAATTCAAAAGTCGCTGCCATCTCCGACCATACGAGCAGACCCTTCACATCGCACCAGTACAGGAATCTCGCGTCTTCAATCTTCATATGCTTGCGAACGCCATTATATCCCATAGCGAGAATGGCATCGATATCCTGGATCAGCGCTTCTTCCGAAGGCGGGGTCAGATGGCTTTCCGTCCAATATCCCTGATCCAGAATCATTCTTTGATAGATTGGCGTGTTGTTGAGCAGTACCTTGCCGTTTTCGATGGAAACTTTGCGGAGGCCGAAGTACGAAAATACCCGATCAACAACCACGTCATTTTCATACAAAATATACTCGACATCGTACAGGTTAGGGGTCTGCGGAGACCATGCCAGCGTCTTCCACGGACCGTTGACTTCATGCGTCAAATCCACATCCAGCTGCAGCCACGGGCGGTCGATATGCAGCTGAACCTGCTTCAATATCTTCTGCTTGTAGCTGATACGCGTCTCCAGACGGAGCGAAGCCGCGGCAGCTGCCATTTGGGTCTGATACTCAAAGCGGACCGAACGGTTATCGAAATCCGGGGTAATCTTAACCGCCTTGATGCGGGAAGCTGCCGTATATTCAACCCACACACTCTGCCAAATTCCCGTTGTTTGTACATAAAAGCACTCAAAATTCTCATCCACCCAGCGCTGTTTTCCGCGTGGCTGCGTGCAGCTCTGACTGTCTTCAGCCTTGACAACGATCCGGTTCGGGACTCCCGCACCTTGCTTCAAATAATCCGTAATATCAAACGAGAAGGCCGCATATCCGCCCTGGTGCTTCCCGGCAAAACAACCGTTTACCCATACCTTGGCGATGTAATCCACAGCCTGAAAGTTAAGCATTACACGCTGGTCCCCGACCTCTTGCTGCAGCACCAAATCCCGCTGGTACCAGACGTAAGGATGGAAGGTCTCCTCCCCGATCCCGCTGGCCTGTGTCTCATATGTAAAAGGAACCTGAATTTTCCGGTCGCCATGCAGATCATCCTGCCACTTCTCGAGTTCACCAACATTCGCATCGTCAAAGCGGAAATCCCACTCTCCATTCAAGTTCTGCCAGCTATCACGCACAAATTGCGGCCTCGGATAGTCTTTGATGTACTTTTGCGTTGTCATTGTGAAGCACACCCTCCTTTTAAAACAATATTTTTGTTTAATTACAATATTATTGTATTAATGATAACAGGATATGGCTCGCAGGGAAAAATGTCAATGGCTTTTTGCAACTCCTGCATATATAAAAGGAGCCAAGCCTCTTCAGGCCTGCCCCCATCTGTTTTCAACAATTTACAGCGACTTCCACATGCCTTCAAGCCATGCATCGAATTCTGCGCCTTTATCGCCTTCATACGTATTATATACGTCGATTCTCATCTTCTTCAGCTTTTCCTTAAACTCTTCATAAGAATGGTCTTTGGGAAGACTTTTCTTTACACGCAGCAGAATTTTCTGGATGCCTTTAACCACTTCATACTTGCTGCGGACCGGCTTCTCGACATCTTCTCCCCAAGCCTTTAGCTTCTCATAGGCCGCCTCTTGCACCTGATAGACAGGATCTGTGTCCAATCTATGCTTGAGAATATCGATGGATTTCTGGCTTTTCCAATTGCCCAGCTCCTCAACCGCATCCAGCCGTTCTTTCCAGTTCGCTGTGCGGTTTGCTGAATTTTTGAGCTCGTTATAATTCTCAGGCAAGTCGCTTGCCACGTTTACTTCCGGTTCTATATTTTCCATTTGCATGTCATCTCCTTATGAATGTCAGTCGAGCTTCGCATCAATATCATTTTTTACATTGCCATCTTTTTTAGCGTCGCCACCATCTTTTTTCGTACCTTTACTGGTATAAGGCTTCGGGGCGCTTTTTATCCGGCGGGCTTTCGCATCCCAGCGGGTCCAGCCCTTCTTGCCCGTTCCCCTGCCTGTACCGCCCTTGCCCTTTGCTTTACTCAAATGATCACTCCGTTACGGGTATAGTGTTCTTGGTTTAGTCATATCCATTTCTTCTGATTATTTAACCAGCATGTTGAAATATACACCACTATGGTCAATATGTACATGATACACATAGAAAAAGCATAAAACTGAACATCCTCTTCATTATAATTGCGTTTTATTCCCTCGATATACTGAGCTTTCTTTTAATTGACTAATATTCCCCAGTATGTTATTTTATTTTTGAACTGACCAGTCAGATTAACACTTATCCGAAATCATGCTTTTGAAAGGTAGATTAACCTTGAGTAAAGATAAAATCATACGCGCAGCCATTGAAGTATTCTCTGAAAACGGATATCACCGCGCGAGCATGGACGAGATTGCCCTGAGGGCGCAGGTCGCCAAAGGAACGCTATATTACAATTTCCCGGGGAAATCCCAGCTGTTCAAAACCATCGTCAAAGAGGGCTTTGAGAATATCATGCAGCGAACCCAAGCAGACCTGAATGCCCCGCTACCAATCAAGGAACAGATCCTGCGAATTATCCGCCATCATCTGGATCTTTTTCTGGAGTCGCGCCACTTTTCGCATATCGTGTTCAATGAGCTTTCGAATGGAATTGAGCAGGATGTTTTGGAAGAGCTGAAGCAGCTCCGCCGCGAGCATCTACACTTTTTGGCTTCGATTCTCGAAGCAGCGAAATGCGAGGAGAATCTTCTCCGCGACGTCGATGCGAATTTGGCGGCAGCAAGCATTATCGGCACACTGGAAAGTACCTGCAATTATTACCTGAGCCATCCCAATGCGTATTCACGCGATGACTTGGAACGTTACGTCTTCACGATCATTACCAAAGGCCTGTTCATATCGATCGATTAGCACGGCCTTTTTTTAAAAAATCCTAAAACTGACCAGTCAGTTCAAAAATCCGAAATGAAAGTGACGGTGTCTAAGCATGGAATGGAATAAAAACGGTCTGCTGCCTTTGGAATGGTTTAAACAAATGCGCGTAAACTCTCCGGTAATCGAATCAGAAAACAATTTGGTCTGGAACGTTTTTAAATACGAGGATGTCAAAGCCGTCTTCACGAATTATGATATCTTCTCTTCACAAGGCTCCCCCTCTTCCGAAGACCCGCTGGAGTACAGCATTCTGCGGCAGGATCCGCCGAAACACCGTCAACTGCGTAAGCTGGTTTCCCAGGCTTTTACCCCGCGCGTGATTGAGTCTCTCACTCCAAAAATCCAGGCAATTACGACATCGCTACTTGACGAGGCAGAGAAGAAAGGCCAAATGGATGCCATTGCTGATTTCTCCAGTCCTCTTCCGATCACCGTTATCGCTGAGATGCTGGGGGTATCCGTAGAGCACCGGGAAAAATTCAAGGAATGGTCAGATGCCCTTGTAGGCGATCATGCCGAGAACTTTTACCAATGCCAGCGGGAGATGAGTGAATACTTCTCGGTAATCGCTGAGGACCGCCGCCGTCATCCGCAGGAGGATCTGATCACCAAACTGGTGCAGGCACGCATTGATAACGAGCATTTAAGCGATATGGAAATCATCGGATTTTGTATTCTCCTTCTGGTAGCCGGCAACGAAACGACAACCAATCTGATCTCTTCAGCCATGCTTGGCATTGACAGTCTTCCAGAAGTACGGGCACAACTGCTTGCGGACCGGACTTTGATCCCGGGAGCGATAGAAGAAACCTTTCGCTACTTCTCGCCGGTTCAGCTGATGTTCCGCCATGTTAAAGAGGATACCGTGCTGCGGGGGCAGGAGCTGAAGAAAGGACAGTTCATCCATATTTGGATGGCTTCAGCCAACCATGATGAAGATGTATTCGAACGGCCGGAAGAATTCAATATCCACCGGAATCCGAATCCACATCTGGGTCTTGGCAGCGGTATCCACTTCTGCCTTGGTTCACAGCTGGCCCGGCTTGAATCCAAAATTGCTATTGAGACGCTACTGGAGCGTTTCCCGAATTACCGACGCGACCGTTCCGCAGAGCTTGCCAGGATGGATAGCACGATGATGTTCGCACTAAAGGAACTGCCTATTATTTTATAATGAATGTATAATCTAAAAAAATCGCGTATTCAGCCGTTGAGCTGGGCTACGCGATTTTTACTGCAATATGATCAGGAGTTCCGTCTAGAAGTTAACATTGTCCGGGTCTCCACCAAACCGATGGTTTTGGTTGAGGCCATTGATTTGTTCCATATCCGCCGGCATTAATTCAAAGTCGAATATATCGGCGTTTTCGATAATTCTATGCTCCTTGACCGACTTCGGAATCGTAACGATTCCGCTCTGAATATCCCAGCGAAGAATGACTTGCGCAATGGATTTCCCGTACTTGGCCCCGATGTTCGCAAGCACTTCGTTATCGAGCAAATGGCCTTGGGCCAATGGAGCCCACGCCTCCACTTGAATTTCCTGCGACTTGCAATATTCACGGAGTTCGATCTGGCTGAGCAGCGGATGCAGCTCCACCTGGTTCACCGCCGGCTTCACCTGTGAATCTTTCATCAGATCCTCTAAATGGTGGACTTGGAAGTTGGATACGCCGATGGAACGCACTTTACCATCCTTTTGCAGCTTCTCAAGAGCCCTCCAGGTATCCTTGTACTTGCCCATGACCGGCCAGTGTACCAAATAAAGATCCACGTAATCCATTCCCAGCTTGCTTATGCTTTTTTCGAAGGCCGCCAAGGTTGAATCATAGCCTTGATCCGAATTCCAAACTTTTGTTGTGATAAAGAGATCCTCGCGCGGGACACCAGATTCCCGGACCGCCTGACCGACGCCTTCTTCATTCCCATACAGAGCTGCCGTATCAATGCTGCGATAGCCGTGCGAAATGGCTGCCTTCACGGAATCGATAACTTCCTGGCCTTCTTGTACTTTGTAAACTCCAAGTCCAAGCCATGGCATGGAATAGCCGCTGGACAAGGCTGTGGCGGATTGCAGGTTTTTCATGAGTAAGACGCCTCCTTCGGTTAGGTACAAGTTATGGATGAGGAAAAAACACCCATATTAGACCCAAGATAAACCAGCGTCCGGGCAAAGTCAAATTCAAGGTTTGGTCTTGTACAGCACGTTGCATATCGAATATACATCCTATTTTTGTGCGAAAACGTTCATCGGAACAACACAAAAAGGCCACCTGAATAGAGTAATATGAAACAAATCTCCGTTAGCGGTTTAATTAATGTATAGATGATATAATATGGAACTTTTATCAAATGAAAGCGTTATATAAATAAGAGAACACGAGGCGGTGAAATTGTGAAAACCAAGTCCACGCACTCCGTTGTCGCTGCGGTATTAACCTTCAGCATACTGATTGTGAATTGCGCCGAAGCCAGGCGTGCTGCCGATGCAGCTTCCAGTTCAACATATAAACCATCCAAAGGATTATCGCCCTAACGTCCGCATTCCATTATGAAAACACCCGCTGGTACCCTACAACCGCTCCGTAGCCTTCATAGCATTTTCCGTACAACTCGCTGACAAGAGTATCAGCTCTGCGGATCATTTTAACCAGGTGCTCTTCTTCCATCCGTTGAAACTGCATCATATCCGGACTGTTCACGATAAACCGGATGCATTCGATAAAATTAACGGTGCCCAGATCCCTGTTTCCATGACTGTCGCGGGTGAGATCCAAGAGTTCATCCAGCGAAAGCGAACAGGGAGGATAAACCCGCTTATAATCCTTCATATATAAAGTCTTCAGCGCAGTGTCGATGGCCCAATTGCATAGTATGAGACATGGCAAATTCAGCTGGCTTTCTAAATAGGACTTCGTGAGGTTCATGCATTTCTGAACTTCCTCGATACTGGCGATGCTGCTTTTGGCTGCCTCTCTATGCTGCAGTACATGCGTACTCGAGTCAAAATACTTTTCTTCTCTGAAATGATGCTGTACTGTCATGGTTTACTCTCCTCTGCTCCTTATCTATCTATCCTTTTCCACTTTCAAAAAAAATCGCCGATGCAAGGTGCATCAGCGTTGGTGCAGTGTCATGGAAGTTCAAGTATCATGCCGTCATATGCCACCTGGATTCCATGCGGCGTGAAAATCTCCGTCAAATTCGTATGTGTCAGCTGTGCGTTATGTGAAAAATGAGTCACTACGATGTTTGCGCCTGGCTTCAGCATGTCGTATTCCTCAAACCGCTGCTTCGTTTCCAGGACAGCATCCACATTCATATGGGTTTGGCGGTAATTCACTCGTCCCACCGTGCATTCGAGCACGGCCAGATCCAATTCTTTACCCTGCAGCCAAGCCCAGGTTTCTTCAGGAAACCAGCCGCTGTCATGCCCGTACAGAATGGTCTTGCCGCCCTTTTCGATATAATATAGCAAACAGGTCTCAAGTGGATCATGGCTGGCCGGAAGCGGCACAACGACTGCCGTCTCCAGCTCCATCCGTTCAAAAGGCTTAACACGGTTCAGTACAAATTTCCCCTGCAAGCCTCCGTTAAAATCAAGCGTCTGCTTGATACGCAGCAAAACGGCATCATTCGCATGGATCTGAATCGGATGATCCGCAGACTGCGCGTACCCCGGGAGTCTCGCAACCAGATCTTCCGCGTATAGATGATCTGAATGGGAATGGGTAAAGATCAGGTCCTTGATCAGCTCCAAATCCAGCCCATCGCGGAGCATGTGCATGTATGTATCCGGTGGAAAGTCAATTTTCAGATCATCATCCAGCATCGCCGATGTACGGGATCGGATCTCTTTTCCTCCAAGCTCCCTGGCCTTCACACATAGATCACAGCGGCAAAAGAGCGACGGAATGCCTTCAAAGGCCGCCGTACCCAGAAACCGAATCTTCATATCATCATCTCTCCCCATGATAGAATGAGTTCTTTTATAGCTATTCCTGCTGCAGCCTGATCAGTCCCGATGGAGGCAGCTTGAACAAATGAAGCCCCTCTTGTAGGTGAACGGTTTGATTGGAAATTTCCGAGCCTGTACAGTCCAGTACGGTCATCATTCCACGGATCTGCCCTGCCAGCTGAACAACGACGGCTTCCCGGGAAGTGCCGTTCACGATCAGGAAGATTGTCCGCTCCACGCTGTCAATGTGAATGATTTGTTCGCTGTATACTGCTGCCAGAAGGCGGTTTGGGTCCGATGCATACACAACCGGATACATATATTCCGGCGACTGTGGACGCAAGCTTCCGGCAAGAAGCAGCTCTCGGTGCTCCCGCCAGAATCCAAGCCAAAAGGCAATGACTTGACGGTGAGCTTCGGGAACCCTATCAATCAAGACGGACACCTGCGGGACGGAAAATAAGGAATGGATAAATTGGAGAGCGACATTTTCAGGTCTCTCATTCCAATTCCACATCATCATATCCGAATGAACCGCGGTGTTTCCGCTCAGCAGACGGATATCGATTGAACCAATCCGGTTTTGGCTGTAATTATCTGGACAATCTGCCACCCGGAACATATTACCATATTTTCGCATCAATGGGCCGATATAATTTTGCCGGAATTCGATCATCACATCCGGATGGATTGCCTTCAGCCGCAGCATGACATCAGAGAGCAGCCGGTCTACCGCTTCTGGTACGGAGTCGTAATCCCTTCCGCCGCCAAGCGAATACCTCATCTCTGGAGACAGATTGAAGGAATCCACAAAATCCAGCTTGAAGCCGTCGATCCCCCAGGTCCGCAGTGCTTCTTCATACGTGCCAATCAGGTATTCGCGAACCTCCGGAAACCGGGGATCGAACACGGCTGTATCTACACCGTAGCTGTTCATAAACTTGCCCTCGAAGCGGCTCCAGGCCTTGGAGTGCTTGCCCACAAACGGTACGGAGTACCACAGGATAAATTTCATGCCGAGTGCATGTACATGATCCACCAAACGGCGCATATCCGCGATCCGTTTCGGTGCAACCTCCCAGTCGCCGCAGTAGGCGTAACCCCGCTGGTTATCGTCCGTCTGCCAGCCCACGATGACCGCTTCGCAGCCCAGCTCCTTGGCAAGCACGCACTGCTTTTCAATCTCTGCCGGATCCAGCTGCTGATGGAAGCTGTACCAGGTGGAATACATGGGCAGGCGTGCCGTATCTGGCACATAAGCCGGCGTATAGCCCGGCATGGCGGTCCACCACTCGCCGACCTCCCGCAGGCAATCCGCATAGAAGAGTTCTCTAGTATCGATGCGGATCACGGCTTCATAATGGTCGATCGGCGGGCTGGCTTCGGTGAAGAGCTCCAGCCACACTTCAAACTCTGCTGTTTCTTCATGGATACCGGCGCGCATCCGGAGCGGACGCAGCGCGTCTGAGAAGGCTGTCGTCAGCCGGTTTTGCCCCAATGGACTGTATAGCGAGCATACGGGGGCCAATGATGTGGCTTTGGACTGGAATGGGGTACTGAAGTCCATTCGTAGCCCCTTTTCCCGGTTCGCGCCCGGATCCCAGTAACCGGAAATATCCATCGCGGGATGCATCCAGGAGATCCGCACGGATTCCGGTACCCGTGCTTCTTCCGCGTCCATCACGAAACGGATGTATTCCACTCCGTCCCTTTCCTCTTTAAGCTCCAACGAGCAGCGAAAATGCTTCTCGTCCGTGTTGATGTTCATGTGTCTGGTTCCGATTTGACAACGCATGTTGATCCTCCTCGTCCTCGGTCTTCCTTATCCTTTTACTGCCGAACTGACGGTCAGGGCATTTTCCACCTGTTCCGAGAACAGCAGATAGATGAGCACAGTCGGAATCGTGGATATGACCATCACTGCTCCCATGGCGCCCCAATCCGAAGTGAACTGTGTTTGGAAATATAAAAGTCCCAGCGGCAGTGTCTTCAGCGCATTATCGCTAATCATCACGAGAGCGACCAGAAATTCGTTCCATGCGTACAGAAAGACGAAAATACTCACGGAGGCGATCGCGGGCTTCACGAGCGGAACCATAATCTTGAAGAACGTCGTATATACGCTAGCCCCGTCAATCGAGGCGGACTCTTCAATTTCATAAGGCAATGTCCGGAAAAAGGCGAAAAAGATAATCGTCGCAAATGACAGCTGAAAAGCCACGTAAGGCACAATGACGGCCAGGTAGCTGTTCTGCAGATGAAACGTACGCTCCAGAATCAGCAAGGGAATCAGGATGATTTGCATCGGAATAAACATGCCTACAGTCATGTAAATCTTGGCTCCATTAGCGAACCGCCACTTCATCCGGGCAGCCGCATAAGAGAACATCAGCGACAGAATCACCGTGAATACCACCGTGCCAACGGACACCACAAGGCTATTTTTGAAATAATTCAGTAAATCGAACGCGGAAAACGCGTTTTGATAGTTCTCGAAATGCCATTGCTTCGGAATACCGAATACGTTGGTGGAGAAGATCTCCTCATTCGTTTTAAAAGAGTAGAACAAAAGCCAAATGAGCGGATATAAGCTAAGCAATACGAACAGTGACAGCGGTACATAAATCAGCGTTCGATTCGTCAGTCTTTTTAGCATAAGTACCTCCCCAATTAATAACTGATTTTTTCCCGTGCCACCAATTTGTTAATGAGGATGGTGAACAATAGACATTCAATAACCAATATCGCGGAGGCTGCAGATCCATATCCGTATTCGCCGGATCTGAAGGCCGCTTTATACATCATAAAGGTAAGCGTGTACGAGATATTGCCCGGACCGCCGTTGGTCATGACGAACATATTCTGGAACGCATTCAGTCCACCGGTAATCGCGATGATCAGGCAGAATTTATACGTTTCGCCAAGAAGAGGAATCGTAATTTTCCAATGCGTTTTCCAAAAAGGGGCACCATCGATCTTGGCAGCCTCATACAGATGCTCGGGAATGGACTTGATCGCCGTGTAGATCAGCACCAGCTGAACGCCCATATTTTGCCATGCATTGGTAAAAGCAATCGCCCAGATCGAGGTATGCTCTCCGCTCAGCCATGCCTGTTGATAGTCGATGCCCAGCAGGGAAAGGATGCTGTTCAGCAGTCCGCCGTCGGCATTGTAAATCGAAATCCAGAGCTGCGATACCACGACGCCCGAGAGAACGACCGGAATGAAATAGCTTGTCTTAAAAAACTTGCGTCCTCTGATACTTTTGTTGCTGAGTGCAATAGCCAAAATCGTTCCAAGTCCCATTTGATAGACCACCAGGACAAAGGCGAAAATAAGACCGTTTTTAAGCGATACCCAAAAGTCGTCATCCGTCAACAGCCGCTTATAATTATCCAGGCCGATAAAGGTCGCAGGTGTAAGCCCATCCCAATCAAAAAAGCTTTTCTGGAACGTTTGAAAGATCGGAATCATAACGATAACCGTAAAAAAGAGCAATGTGGGAACCGTAAATACGAGTAGCGCTAAATTATACTTCTGTCTGGATGTCATATTCTCCCTCCCCTTGAAAAACAGGTCATCCAAGAAAGACAAGGATAACCTGTTCTCACCTACCTTATTTATTTACGAGCCGTTTCCAGCGCTTTGTTCATATCTTTAACGAAGTCCTCAGCAGATTGCCCGGCAAGCAGCTTTTGCGTATTATCTTCCACAGCCGTCTTGAACTTCGCGTTCTCATATCCCCAAGCAAACGTCGTCATGGTTTTGAAGTTCACCGAATCGTCCGCATATTGCTGCTGAATCGGCGAAAGTCCCTTTTGCGGGGTCACCTTTTCGGCGAGAATCGAGTTCGGGTCGGATAACAGGATCACGCGCTGCTTCGCAAATTCAAGGGAGAACAATGCCGCATACTTGACGGCCACGTCTTTGTTTTTCGAGTTTTTGGAAACCGCGAACCCTTGGTTGAAGCCGCCGCCGCTTAAGTTCCACTTCACTTGATCCACTTTATCCGCATCGGCCAGCGGAGTGTACAGAATGCCCACCTTATCTCCCATGAGCGAGTCCAGGTTGCTCATCGACCATGCGCCGTTCATGTACATGGCTGCTTTGCCGGAGCTGAACTGAGCCGCAGCATCGTCAGCTGTCGTGTTAAATGCATTTTTGGAGATAAGCCCTGCCTTGGTCAACTCTTCTAATTTTTGTGCGCCCTTTACGTAAGCTTCATCGGAGAATGTGCCTTCTCCGTTATCCAGCTTTTTCAGACCGCCCGGTTCGGATCCTACGATCGCCATGTCGAGCAATAGCACAGCCGGCCATTTCTCTTTGGCAAACACCTCAAGCGGCGTGATCTTCTTCGCATTGAAGGCTTTTACGGCTTCTAAAAATTCATCGTAGTTTGTCGGAACCTTCACATTGTTTTGGCTGAACAATTCTTTGTTGTAATAAATGAGCCCTGCCCACTGTCCAACATTCGGCACCGCATAGGAATGTCCGTCCTTGTTCCACATCATCGGCTTTGCGCTTTCATTCAGCTTATCTTCAAGATTATTTTCCTTGATCACATCGTCCATCGTTGCCAGGTTGTCTGATTTCTTAAGCGTCTCGATCAAACCGCTGGATGCATAGAAAATGTCCGGCAAGCTGCCTGCTGCAGCATACGTTTTAATCTTTTGCTCATCGTCCTGAGCGGAGACCTCGAAGTCCACGCTCACTTCAGGCATGATCTTCTTCATCGCTTCTGCGGCCGCATCATACACAGCCTTATCGGGATCGCTGTACTGCGCATAAAACTTCAGCTTCACGGATTTCGCCGCCGGCGCAGAGCCGCCTGTATCCGTCTTGCTGTCTGCCCCCGCATCGCCGGAGGCTCCTTTATCGCCTGATCCGCATGCGGAAAGTGCGAGCACAAGCATGGAGAGTACCAACAACATCGAAGCTGGTTTTTTAACATTAAATTTCATCGATTTTCCCCCTCTTTATGTGTTCGATATGATTTCATTCTAATGAAAACGCTATCTTACCAACAATGGAGGAATCGGAACTGATTTGTATATTTCGACATTTTTATCTCGTGACCTCATATTCGCTCGGTGATAAACCGGTATGTTTTTTGAATGTTTTACTGAAATGGGCCACGTCGCTGTAACCCACCATTTCGGCGATGCTCGACAACCGCAAGTTCCGGCCGGAACCAAGAAGCTCCTTCGCCTTCTGGATCCGGGTCTCCACGATGTAATCGCTGACGCTCATGCCCAAGCCTTCTTTGAAGACTTTCAGGAGATAACGGGGCTGGATCAGGAATTGGCGCGAAATATCTTCGACCTTCAGCTGGCTGTCCGCATAATGCGTATCGATATGTTCCCTCGCCAGGGTCAGGATTTTGTTCGACTTGGACCGTTTGACGTTCTTCGAATGCTCCAGGACCTTCATGTATAACCCGTTCATCCATTCGAAGGCAGCCTCAAGCGACGGCTTGTTCGTGATGTCTTCAAACGGCGAGAAGCCGGCCGGGAAAATATCGCTCACATGCTTGCCGATTTCATGCACATAGGTCAGGCACAACGACACCAGTCCGGCCAAAATCATATGGATGTAGTCGCCGGAGAGCTGGTTGGTCTGAATATATTGACGAATGGCGTCCAGCGTTTCCTTGATCCGGTCCTCGTCGCGGAGTCGAAGATGAATGAGCAGGTTTTCGTTCATCTCGCTTGGGTAAAAACCGATGTTCGCAGCCCTTGCGACCATTTCCTCGTACTTCAGGACATGCGCCGTATGCATGGAAATCCGGTTGCGAAGCGCGATCACGGACTCCTTGTAGGACTGGCGGATCGAGACGATGCCGCTGCCTACGCTGCCGAGGCCTGCCGTCACGCTGAAACCGAAATGCTTGCTTGTCACAAGGCATAATCGCTCGAACCCTTCCGTCGTCATGCTCGAGCGTTGTTCTTCGGTATCGTACTGCAACAGCAGGATGATGCGGTTCTCCGGCCCGTTGAAAATATACTGCTTGCCCGGGGTCTGAACGAGATCCCCCAGCAGGCTGGAAACGGTGGATTTGCGAAGACGGACCTCTGCAGGGGTGAGCAGCTCTTCATGAAGACCGTCCATTTCAATCGATGCCACCTGAAACAGGGTTTGTTCCTTGTCCATGTCAGACAGATGGAGCCGATTCCAGTCGAGCCCGCTCTCCTCCGTGCCGTCATTGCTGATCAGCAGGTTCAAGAAGCCTTCTTTTAACACCATCCGTTCCTTCTCGGATTTGCTTCGTTCGGACTGCAGCTTCTCGAGCGAGCTCTTGACCTTGGCAAGGGCCACGAGCAGCTCTTCTTCGTCAAAAGGCTTTAGGATATAATCGTCCACCCCGATCTTCAGCGCCTTGCGCGCGTATTCGAATTCGCTGTGGCCGGTGACGAGCAGGACAAACGTGGAAGGATAGCTTTCCTTCACCTTGGCCGCAAGCTCCATGCCGTCCATGTAAGGCATATTGATGTCCACGATGGCGATATCAGGCTGCGTCTCTTCGACCAGCTTCAGCGCCTCGATTCCGTTCTTTGCTTCGCCGCACAGCTCGAATCCATGGGCGTTCCAATCAATGACGCATTGTAAGTAAGCCCGGAACCGGGTCTCGTCGTCGGCAAAAATCACTTTATACATCGGCTTGTTCTCCTCTCGATAGCGGAATTCTGACTGTGATGTCGGCTCCCTCGCCCCGGTTGCTGTGGATGTGGATGCCGTACCGGTCTCCGAAATACAGCCGGATGCGCTCATCCACGCTTTTCAGTCCGAAGGTTTCGCTGCTTTCATGGCCCTTCTTGAACCATTCCAGCTGCTTTGGCAAAAATCCGACGCCGTCATCTTGTACGACCAGTTCCATCGTCTCATCCTGCTTGCGTCCCTCAATCGTAATGTGACCAAAGCTTCCCTTTTCCTTCAGGCCGTGATAGATCGAATTCTCCACGAGCGGCTGCAGGGTCAGCTTCGGAATCGAATAGTTCAGGAGTTCGGCGGGGACGTTGATCCGGAAATCGAACAGGTCGGAATAACGTGCGCTTTGGATATACAGATAGCTCTGGAGGTTCTGCAATTCCTCGCGGACGGTAATGATCTCTTTGCCGTTGCTGAGCGCAACACGGTAGAAGTCCGCCAGCGCCTTAGTCGCTTTTCCCGCCTCTTCGTTCTCCCCCGTTTTGCACAGGACATAGATCAAATCCAGCGTGTTGTAGAAAAAATGCGGCTTGATCTGCTCC
The DNA here is from genome assembly GCF_018403225.1 of Paenibacillus sp. J23TS9. NCBI lineage: Bacteria > Bacillati > Bacillota > Bacilli > Caryophanales > Paenibacillaceae > Paenibacillus > Paenibacillus sp. J23TS9. Next base: position 86,096 of record NZ_BOSG01000006.1, read on the forward strand.
TGAATGAGCGCCAGCTCATACTCCCGCTTCTGCTGCTGCTCTTCCCTCACCTTCACGATCAGATCATTGATTCTGCCCAGCATCATGTTCAGGCCGGCGCCGAGCATGCCGACCTCGTCCCGGCTTCTCACTTCCACGGGGCGGTCGATGTTCTCATCCCGGATGCGGTTCATATGCTTGGCAAGTGACATAATCGGGGCCGCGATGACGCCGGAGAGAATGATGGCGCCGAGCAGCGCCAGCAGCAGGCAGAGGCTGCCGACGAGCAGAATAATGCGGGATACCTTGGCCGTCTCCCGGGTCAAATCAACCAGGGAGATTTCATCGACAAGCTTCCAATCGGCATGGCTGAACGGCATCGCCGTCAGCAGCACCTTCTCGCCGTTCTCCTTGCGGATCTCTTGAAAAACGGTATCGCCCGCCATGATTTCCCGCTTTCGTTCGGACTCCAGCGGCTTTAAGAGGCGGCCTTCATCCCCTGCGGAAATCACGATGCCGCGCGAATCCACGATGTAATATCCGGCCGTCTGCACAGGACCCACCGGATTATAAATATTTGAAAGCGTTTTCTCGTTAATGTTGACGAACAGGTAACCAAGCGTCTCCATGGTCTCCGTATCCAGTATTTTTTTGCCGACAGTCAGCACCGCCTTATCTTGATCCAGCACCCAGAAGCTTCGCTTCTGCATCGGAAACCAGAGCATGATGCCGTTGCTGCGCTCGACGGTCTTGTACATGTCGCTTGCAAGCCCCATCTCGCTGCCCGCCGTCAGCTTGGAATCCGTGGTGTAGACATTCTGGTTGCGGTCCACGAATACCGCCGATTCCACGTCCTGAAAGATCAGCTGGGCGAAATCCAGCTTATTCTCGATCTGGTTGCGCAGGACATGGTCGTCGCTGATCGGCAGCTCGCCGTCATGCTTCGCCGCAAGCTCCAGCGTCTTCAGCTTCACCTCTTTGTTCAGGTCGAGCATGGCGATGTTGGCAAAGCTTTCGGCGTTGACGAGAAGGGTATCGATCCGCGTCGTAATGAGCCGCGACTCGTCCAGCATGTTTTTTCTCGTTTTACTGACGATCGATTCCGTATTGGTGTTATAAGAAAAAAGTCCCAGCAGCAATAGCGGGATCACGATCAGCGGCAGGTATACGAAAATGATTTTATTCTGAATCCTCTGGTTCCGGAACCACCTGAATTTGCCGGTCTGCATCCTGTCCATTCATCCTCCGATTCTATCGTTTCATGTAAGGGCTTCAATAATGGTATGCTTGAATGCTTTGAGCGTCAAGTATCGACATTCCATCCTACTTTTTGCTATATTCCCTATATAAAATATGTATAAGAGTGCAAGCTTTTCTAGCGGATGAAGCCCCTATTCAACTTAAAAAAAGCAGCCTGCTGACCATTCCAGCAGGCTGCTTCTCTTTTAACGGTTACGGTTTGCGTTCATCTTTCTGTACATGAGCATTGCTCCCCCAAGCACGATCAGGCCAAAGCCTGCGAGCTGGAGCGGAAGATGGCTGTCTTCGCCGGTTTTCGGCAGCATGTCCCCGGAAGCAGGATCAGGCTTCATGCCTTCTCCGGAGCCGTCCGGCGCATTGCCGTCGCCGCTGCCTGGCTGGCCTCCATTGCCGGCATCCGGAGCGCCGGAGCCGTTTGAACCCGGAGCGGATCCATCGTTAGGCTCACCAGGTTGAGCACTGCCTCCAGGCTCAGCTGGCGTTACAGGCGTGCCCCCGTTTTCAGGTACACCTGGCGTTCCAGGTTCGACCACGGTTCCCGGTACGCTCGGCGTTTCCGGGTTCGGCTGAGGAGTCGCCGGAGGCTGCGGATCCGTTGTCGGCGGCGTCACAGGACCCGGCCCGGTAGATGGTTCGCTTGGACCTCCTGGAGTCGATGCTCTGTTGTTCGTTTTATCGACCGATACCGGTTCCGTTTGTTCATTCGTAATTTCAAATGCTACCGGCTTGTTGTCCAGCTGATAACCCGGCGGCGCCTGAATTTCAACAAGTTGATATTTATGAGGCGCCAAGTTCTCTAAGAATAGTTCACCGTTTACGTCGGTCGTTAACTTCGCTTTATCGATACCTGGAACCACGTTGTATACATAGTTCCCGGCTTGGTCGAAGATGTTCGTTTCTTCTCTTAATTCGAACACAGCCCCTTGAAGCGTTTGGCTTTTGACCGAATTATATTTTGTCAGTTTGACCGAACGATCATTCTTTTTGTTCTCGATCGTCACCGGCGTATTCGATTGCTTAATCTGCACCGGAGTTTCAGCCTGTTCAATAACGTAACCCGCAGCGGCTTTGGTTTCCACCAATGTATATTCGCCATAAGGCAGGTTATCAAACTCGATTACGCCCTGGCTGTCCGTCGTTTTCGCACCCTTCAGTGTCTTTGAACTATCGTAAAGCTCAAATTCTACTCCTTCTAGGAGAACCGAAGGATCTTTCGCATCTACTTTGGTAATGGTGAGCTTACCATCCGCCCCCCGTGCATTCGTCTGGTTCAAATGTAATATTTGCGTTTGGTTGGCATCAATGGTGACCGGGATCGGCTTCGTATCTAGGACGTAGTAATCGGGTGCCGTGATTTCAACCAATTCATACGTTCCGGGATCCAAGTCGCCTTTGGCAATCTTTCCATCCACATCTGTCGTTAATGTATCAACGACCTCCTGCGTACCGGCCTTTCTCAATTCAAACACGGCACCTTGCAGTTTATGCGTCGAATCTGCCGCATCGGATTTGATCAATTCGAACCCGTGACGCAGTATTTTGTTCACGATCGTAAAGGATTCACTCGGGTCTTTGAATAAGATCTGTTTTCCCGTCGCATCCGCAAAATCGGGATCCATCAAATAACCTGAAGGTACGGATACTTCTTTTAATTTGTAAGGCAGTCCTGCCGTTTTATTATTGTATCTATAATCTCGGGTCGTCACCGCTTCCCCGTTCGCATCGGTTACAAGGGTTTCCAGCAGCGTCGTTAGGGAAGAGTTATACAGCTCGAATTTGACTCCCGGCAGAGGCTTATTCAAATCATCCACTTTGACGATTTTAATTTTCCCGCTGCCCGTCGATGCTCCTCCGCCCGCTCCGGCTAAAGAGACCAATACGCCTTCCACGTTCCCCTGCCCCTTCACGGAGGAAGATTGGCCTGAGAATTGTGCCTTGTTCGTTATTCTTGCGCCGCTGTCCGCGTTAATGAACGACTGGTATTCCAGGATTCAGTGCGTTCTTGAATGTGATCTCAAAGGTGTTTCCCGTTACTTTCAGATCATAATCACCTGATCTCAGATCGATGGCTTGACCATCTTTTTTGGATACATCACCGGAATTGTCCGCAGGTATCATCGTCTTATACAGCTTAATGGTATCCTTAAGCAGAATTTGGTTATCCGATAATGTATCCGTCAAGACGGAGCCAGCTGCCACGTAAGATTGGCTCGGATTGATGCTTACATTCCAAGTGGCGATATCGGTTTGTCCTACCTGGTTACCCGTTTTCTCGATGTAGACCCCGCCATGTTTAGGTGTTACAGAGGCTTTTTTATCGAAAAGATTGGTCGTGCCTTCGCCATCCTGCAGCGTTGCATGATTCGAATACGTACCTTCGACCGGATATTCACCGTCAAGGCTTGTTTTATACGTAATGCGATACGCGGTTTTACCGATGTTGCTCAGGTTCAATACAAAACCTTTCCCGTCCGGATTCAGCGTGAATTGACCCGCTGCAAGAGGTACTTCGTTCGTATCAATGTCAATCTTGTTATTTGCATCCTTAAGAATCAGCTTATTGACGACCAGAGAGTTCTCTACGAAGGTTTCGTTACCTTCATAGTTATCTTTGATCACGGCATCCTTAATATCATGCAGGTTATAGTTAACATCGATTTTCCAAGTAATAGTCTTGTCTTTGGCATTATATTCGCCTATTTTATTGCCGTTATCAATCGTGTAGTTTTGGGCCTTCACGACGGCGGATTTTGTAATCGAAGCTTGCGAAATGCCCGTTTCCTTCCAGTCCAGCGTTCCTACGTTTTTGTACTCGTTATTCGAAGGCATGCCCGCCGTCGGATCAAAGGATGTGGTGTACGTAATGACGTATTTGTCATGAATGGCTGTCACCGGGCCTTTCAACTGCAGCTTAAACCCGCTTTCGAAATCCGCATCGCCGCCGTTTGCGACAAGCTGAAATTCGCTGCCTGCCAGATTTCCTCCATTAACCTTGATCGTAGCCGGATCTAATTTCATATGTTTACCCGCGTAATCATCCTGAATGACGACATCCGTCATTTCTTTCATGTCCTGATTCAGCACAAGCTTCCATTCGATAGTCTTGTTCTGGAAATCCGACTTGCTTACGCTCTTCTCGAAAATGACCTCACGGATATCCCTCGATGCCGTTTTCGTCGTTCCATCGAACATTTCCACCGTATTAGCTACGGTTTCATTCTTGTAGATGCGCGCTTGTGCCTGCGTTTGGTATTCGATGATATAGGCCCGGTTAATTGAATCGTTAAACTGCAATTTGAATCCGCCGTCAAAGTCTGTACCAACGCTCGTTAACGTGTACTTGGCCGGATCAACGAGGATCGGATTCACACCTTTGCCCGTACTGTCAATGTCCACGGAATACACGTTCACTTTACCATCAACAAGCTTCTGCGTTGTCTTATTCGCGGCAGCGAACGTATCTTCGATCCATGCATCCACTTGCGGGATGGATTGTTCATTATAATTGTATTGGATTTTCCAGGTAATCGTTTGCGTCTGCGCATTGTAATCGCCATCTGCCGGACTCAGCTTCGCCAGCGGCTCGTTAAAGTTCACATACGCTTTGGCGATGTCGGAATCAGGGGTGATTCCCGTACCGGTCAGCTCCGCCGAGTTAGCCATTTCCTTATTTTTAAAAGGTGCTGACGTTGGAGCGGTCACGCTTGTCGTATAGGTAACCCGATACGCCTGATGGATGTCGCCCAAACTGACCGGGAAGCTGGACGCCGTCGTCGGGGCGCCTTTCGGCTGCACCGTGCCGTCCAATCTCACTTCCAGCGGCTGCACCGTAATATCTCCTTTTAGCGCGAGTCCGTCATACTTAAAGGAATCATTAAGCACGGCATCCTTAATTTCCTTTTCGCCTTGGTTAAATTCGACGGTCCATTCAATTTCATCGGAGTTGATTCCGTTTTTATTGGCCTTGGCGGTTTTCTTAAGCTTGTCAACCGCGGTATTGGCAAAATGAACGTCGATGGCGCTTTGCCCGACAGAACTGAAATCGATGGGCTGTTCCAAGCTTCCGTTCAGCTTGGATTCGTCAAACGTCAACCATACGAAGAAATTACCGCTTAATTGGTTTCCTTTAATGGCACCATTGAATGTAAACGTCACTTCTCCGTTGGTAGACACGACATAATCGCCTACCTCGCCAATCAATTTTCCCGTTAATTCGCTCGGAACCTTAAGTTCGGCAGGAAGACGGAAGGTATAGGTTGAACCGTCATCGTAAGAATGTGCATCATTCGGCAATGACCAGTCATAAACGATAGCTACCGTATCCTTAACGTTAGGCCGAACGGTTTGGATCTCGTTCCCTTGCGGAATAATCGTCCCGTCGGTTTCATCAAAAATGGGCTTGGCATCCCAAATCTTGACTCCTGTAATAAGCTGATCCGTAATCACCGGACCGACGGGCTCATCACTGGCCGCAGCCATTGAGCCAGGAAGTACAAGATTTAATAGTAATGCTACGACTAAAAATAAATAGAGCATTTTGCTATGTTTCTTCATGCTTCGTCCTTCACCTCACGCTTGATTTGTTGAATGGTACGCTTGCAGAACACAAGATTCATTTGGTGTTACCCGCAACTTCTTTGTAACTAAATAAATTGAACTAAAGAAAGGGAGAGCGCTTCGCCTGTTTTCTGGATGAAATCAAGGAGCAGCACGGGTTAAACTTTAGTTCGTTTTATATATTTTCAAATGGGTGTTCTGCATGATGAACAACTTCAATAGGCCCGCCGCCCGTACGGCAGCTTGCCCTGTCTGTCTCCTGAATATCCGAATGCTCTCCTCTCTTTTTCTACATTTTCACATGCTATTCGAACCGTCATTTCGTCCTTTTTTGGCTAACCATGTCGGATCGAGGCCTATCATCTGAACTATACAGCACCGCTCTGAATATTTTCTGAACATAAAAGAAGCACAAAAAAACCACCCGTCCCCTTCGGAACCGCGTGGTTTTCAATGTATAATCTTGCCTTTGATTATCAGCCGATGCGTCGGATTCACCATCGGATGGCAGGTTACGAGTGTAATCTCCTCGTCCTTGCCGTCGCTTTCGAGTACCCATACGTCCTCGGGCTTTACGATCAGCTTTTCGGTAACGGTATACTCAAAGCGCCGCTCTCCGGTATCCACTTCGATTGTGTCTCCGGTTTGCAGTTCATCCAGCCGGTTGAAATTTCTGCCGTACGTCCGGTTCCGGTGCCCGGCGATAGCGTAATTGCCGATCTCCCCGGCCGTACCCGTATGTTCGATGCTGGCCAAGGTCGTTTTCATGTTTTGCTTCGTGGCTCCATGCAGGATCGGCAGCTTCAGGCCGATTTTATCGATCTCGAGCATGCCCTCCACCTGGCCTTCCGTACGCGAAGCTGCTGCGGCCAGAGGCTTAACATTCGGTTGGGTCGATGCTCCCTTCACCGCGTTTTTGGGCTCCGTGCTCTCTTCAGGGCTTTCCACGTTTCGAAAGCTGGTCTCCCACGTCTTCGCCAATCTTTGCTGCTGCGCATTTTCCCTCAGCTCCGTAACCTTCGGATAGCATAACAGAACGATGCCCGTGATGATGAGCATCAATGCTCCGATTTTGAATTTCACCGCTTCCTCTCCTCTCCTGCACTAAGAACTGAGTGAGTTCTCCCTTTCCCATTCCCAATACCACTCTGCAATCTCCTTGCCGGGCGTCATGCCGTACTCCTGCAGCAGTACATCCTCCAGCAGCTGAAACAGCCTTCGGACCTCCCCGGGATGGCGAAGGATAGCATAGACTTTCATCATTCCCGCATAGCCGTCTTCCACGTACGGAAGCTTCTCCATCATTCTTTGGTACAAACCGATCGCTTCCCCGTACTGCCCGAGCTCGACATGACACGCCGCCACGTTCCTGGCATGCTCGAGCCACAGCAAACGGATACGTTCCTCTTCGGGTTCCGCCCACGCATACCGATGCTCTTCCAGAAAATCCCCCGTATACATCTCCATAATGGACAAATGCTGCTCGAGCGTCCCGGGCGTCACCGGAGGGGCATCACGGAGGCTGCTTTCCCATGTATCGGCATCCAGAGCGACGGTTCCCCATTCCAGTCGGTAGCTTTCATTCTGATATTTGATCTTGATATCCAGTTCATAGGTTTTAATCATCCTGCGGATCTGATAGATGGCCGTATGCAGTTGGGTGGTGGCCTTTTTAATTTCGTATTCCGGCCATAGCAGGTCCATCAGCGCCTGTTTGCTTACAGTCTTGTCGCGGTAGTAAAGGAGATAGGCGAATAATTCAGGAGCTTTCAGCGTTTTCCATGGAAAAGACTGCATCTCCCGGTGCTCGTCCATAAAATGCAAACTGCGAAGACAGCAGAGCATTACCGAACGAACCGGCGCGTCGGCTGCGGAACCGGACACTCTGTTCATGGTCACGGCCAATCGCGATGCATGCACGGGTTTGAGCAAATAATCCAGCGCATTGATCTCGAACGCCTTTATGGCAAAGTCCTGGTAGGCGGTGACGAAAACGATCTGCATGGAAGGGTCCAGCTCCAAAAGGCGCTCCGCCAGCACGAATCCGCTCATTTCAGGCATTTCAATATCGAGAAAAGCAAGATCGGGCGCCAGCTCCCCTGCCGCTTCCAATGCGGACGCCGGACTCTGAAAGGATCCCAGGATGTCCACCTCGGTGTCGAACCCGTCACGCGCCTGCAAAAGCCTTTCCATTTTCCGCAAAGCCAGATGTTCATCATCGACAAGGATTATCTTCAAATTCTATCTCTCCCCCTGGATCATAGCGGAGCCGCTACTTATCTGTCCTTATTTTAGCAACAAATAGCCTCTAGGGGTACAAACTCCGACCAATTACCTTGCAGATTAACCTGTCGTGTTCATCTCCGTATTCAGGGAACAATGCTTCCAATCATCCATGACCATGTATCCACGGCGAACCAATGCAAAAATCGTATTCGTCGTACAGCACCATTCCAGGTCCGAAGCATCCTCCACGAACGGTATGGCCTCCGCGTAAGTCCAATATCCGCCCTGCTTCCAGCGCACGAGCCTGCCGCCATGCTTTTGAGCCTGCTCCAGCGCTTCCTCCTGCTTTTCCGATAAATCCATTGCATCTTCACCACACACTTTTATAGTTCAAGTCTTATTGTTCAAGACCGTCCTTCAGGCGAGCCACCCGGGGCAGCCTTCCATTAATCTTCCGATTCTCCGTCGTATCCTATTAAAGCACAGCGTTCTGAATATTTTCTGAACATCAACTAGTTTTCTCCCAGCAAAAAAGAGGGCTTTCGCCCTCTTCTCCGTTATTTTGCATCCCTATTCACTTCCGGCATTTCTGGATTAACGAATCCACCACCTGAGTCGCGAATCGGGCTGTTCTGTTGCTAGATAGCTATTCTTTAACTTTGTTTTCGAATTCCCGGAAATCCCCAATTATTTGGTCAGCGTGAACTCATCCACAACACGTCCCCCGACGGTGCGGGTCACAAATTTCAGCTGGTCTCCCTTAATTTCCACCGCGGCGTACATTTGCGTCTTGTCTTCATCCGTTACAAGCTGCCAGTACTTTTTCGTGAGCGGATAGAACTTCGGACCTGATGTGCCTGCCACCACGTATGTCGTTCCCTCGCCTTCCTTCACAATCTGGTTATCCATCATCGAATGGGTGCGGAGATAGATATGATCATGCCCGTTCAGCACCAGATCGACCTTATTCTTTTCCAGCACCGGAGCCCAGAGGTTTCTGACCTCCTCTGTATCATATATACTGCCATATGGACCACGGTGAAAGATTGCAATTTTCCATTTCTGATTCGTAGAAGCCAGATCGCGCTCGAGCCACTGCTGCTGCTCTTCATACTGATACTCACTGTTCAGTACCATAAAATGAATATTCTTGTAATCAAACGAAAAACTGCTCCCCTTCAAACTCGAAAGTCCATTTCCCGGCTGATTAAAATGCTCCAAAAAATCATTGCTTTGGGTTGTTCCCATGACTTCATGGTTACCGATAGCGGCGATCAGGGTCGTATTCAGCAGCGCCTCCTGCGCCTCGCTGAACCACCATTTCCACTCCTGCTCGTTGAAGCCCTTTTCGACCATATCCCCGACCTGGATCATGAATTCGGCATCCGGCGTATCCTTGAAGGCTTGCTTGACCACATCGCCCCACAGCTTAAAGCCTGCCTCGTCCTTCGCCTGGGAATCCGCAAAATACACGAAGCTTGTGCGGTCGCCTGATGCAGGTGCCGTCTGGAAACTTCCTTGCGGACTGTAGTGCCCCTTGCCATCACCTACCTGATAGACATAAGTGGTGCCTGGCTCGAGACCCGTCACGGAGGCTTTATGCACTCTTACGGTTCCGATATCCAGCGTCTGGAACAGCTCGCTTGTGCCCTCCACCTTGAGCACATCCTTCTGGACAAAGCTGCTAAAGCCGGACTGCTTCGCGACTTTCACAACTGTGGCTTCCGTCCCGGGATCCGTCTGCCATGTAAATCCTCGGGATACCGCGGGATCGGCGCCCATGCTGACATTAATACTGTATGGCTCCGGCGTCCCGGATAGAGGAGACACTTTGAAATCCATGACCGGGCTGAAGTATTTCCCCTCTTTTGCGGCCTGCAGCTTGATGCTTTTCACCGCTGGAGTCAATTCGGCAGTCTTCAGCTTGCCTGCGTCATCCGTCGTACCAATGGCTTGTCCGTCCGCAAATACCTGTGCATCCCGCACCGGATTTCCAGCCACGTTCTTGACTGCCAGCACCGTCTCATAGCCCTGCACATTTCCATTCTCATCCCATTTCAGAGACAAGCCTGTCTGAATACTGGAAGGAAGTGTATGACCCGAGAAGTTTAGGCTGGTTTCGCCCTCAGCGAGGGCTATGCTTCCTGACTTCAGCTGGATTTCGTTTGTGCCGACTGCGTCCTTCTTCACGTCATACAGAATCTGCCCGATCAAATCCTCATCCGCCAAGCCGGATGTGTTCAGATGGTTCATCGTTACAGCAACCGTCCCTTGTGTCTGATCCACTTCAGCCTGAATCACTGACGGATCAAGCATACTTTTCTGCGCGAGTCGCAGATTTTCCACTTTCGAAGGATCAAAAACAAAATCCATTCTCCCTCCGGAGATTTCTCCTGTCTTCACTCCCTTGATATCAAGCGAATAGGTATTTCCTGCGTAAGTTACATCAGGAGCCTCATATGTAAACTTAGGTGCACCCGCAGCCACTTTAAATGACCAGCTCCGAATCGTCTGGTTCCCGGCAGCATCGCGGACCGACACCTTTACCCTGTGCAGCCCATCCGCAAGCGGGGCTTCCGGCTGATAACGGATCAGACCTTCTGCGGCAGTCAGTGTATGCTGAACCTGCTTTCCGTCCACGCTCATCCGGATCGAATCCGGTTCAATCTGCGTATTCTCCGGATGCTTGACCCGATCATATCCGGCATCCTCGGCATGCACCGAAATCACCGGCTGGCTGCTTGCAACCGGAACACCTGCAGCAGGTGTAAGCCGGCTCAGCACCGGCGGTTCTGTGTCATCTTCATTCGGGCCATACAATGCGCGTATCTGGTCCACATAAATGGCACCCGCATCCTTCTTATCACCTGAGGTTTCCATGTACCGCACCGGCATGTCGATGGAGAACGGCAGCGTGCGTCCCTTTGGTACATCGACCTCCAGGTATTTCCACCCTACCCAATCGACGCCGACATGCTCATCAACGAAATTCAGCGGTACAGCCCCCTTCGCATCCAGCAGCTGCATACGCAGCCAGTGCTTTTTGCCATCGCCGTATACCCACATACTGATCTTTTCCGGATAGCCGGGAACCTTAATATTCTGTGCTTCTCCGGTGGTCTGCAAGTAGGCACCCGAGGTGCCCGTCGTCCCCGTAAAGTCGTATGCTAGCTTCAGTGAACCGCTTCCGAAACGTACCCGTTCCTGATCCTTTTCGATGCTCAGATTGACCTTATTGAACTGGGCACCTGCTGACGGCAAATACTTATCAAGACCATTCTCGAAGTCCTCCAAAATGACAGGGGCCGGGCTGCTTTTAGCATCTTGGCTTGCTGATCCGCCCCCTCCTTGGTCCGCCATCACCTGCTGGGCTGGCAGCATCAAAGACAGCATCATGACCCCGCTTAAAAAAGATGAATGCATCCGTTTTCCCTTGCTCCTTAACATTTCTTCTATTACCTCCCTTTCCGTATTAGCTCATTCCATATCGCTGGGAATGAGTTGAAATTGAGTGCTCGGCTTCTGAAGAAAGCCCTTTCAGGAAAGAACAAAGATATCTTATAAATCGCCTCCCTTGGATCAAGCGGATAACCCTGCTTACCCCGCATTGAAATTTTGCTACATTCATTAATATATAATATAAAATTTTATTCCAGAAAATTGAAGGTGCTTTTTGACTAGGGACATGTACCCAGTCATCAAACGAAGACACGCAAATAGCGCGAAGTCATGTCGAACTTCTATCCATTCGGAACATAAAAAAAGCGAAAGGCCGCAGCCCCTCGCTCTTTTTCTTTGTGTTGCCTAATAAGTCATTGAAAAGATTATTTCTTTTTCACCGCAGCTTGTGCTTCTACCCCCGGATATTTGTTTCCGGTAAGCAGGAGCATCAGAAATGAAATGATAATAATGGCACATGTCCACGCCCATGCCATGGTCGTATTGCCCGCATCCACTGCGACATATATGGCTGTCGGGATCGTCTGAGTCTTGCCGGGTATATTTCCCGCGATCATCAGCGTTGCTCCGAATTCACCCAATCCCCTTGCGAAGCCCAGGATGAAGGCCGTACCGAGTGAGTGAAAGGTAAGCGGAAGCGTAATGTACCGGAACACCTTCCACTCATTAGCCCCACTGGAACGTGCGGCGTTTTCAAGCTCCGGATCTATGGAGGCAAAGCCATTCTTCATCGTCTGATAAACGAGCGGAAAGGACACGACCACGGCGGCAATCACGGCAGCCCACCAGGAAAAAATAACCGGGGCGTTAAACAACCATTCGATGGCTTGTCCGACCCAGCTCTTCCGCCCCAAAATAATAAGGAGCAAGAAGCCGACGACGGTTGGCGGCAGCACGAGCGGCAGTATCAGCACGGTTTCCAGCATGATTTTCCCTCTGAACTTTCGTTTGGACATCCACCAGGCTGCGGCTACGCCAAGGATAAGAACGACCACGCTGGACAACAGCGCGATCTGGAGTGAAAGCCTGATGGGTGACCAGAAATCATGCCAGCTCATGAAAAACACATCCTTTTACTCGGGAACGGTAAATCCGTATTTGGTGAATACATCGAGTGACGCTTGAGATTGCAAATAGTTGTAAAAGTCTTCCGCTTCTTTGGCATGCTTCGTCGCTTTTACGATTCCGATCGGATATTCAACAGCCGAATAGGAAGCAGGGACCACGGTAAACGCGATTTTCACCTTCGACGAAGTCAGCGCATCCGTTTTGTATACGAATCCGGCATCAGCATTTGCTGTCTCCACATACTGAAGTACCTGACGTACGTCTTTGGCTTGAACCATTTTGGATTGGAGCGGTTCCCACAGCTTTGAATTGGTCAACGCCTCTTTGGCATAATTACCCGCAGGTACGCTTTCCGGAATACCAATCGCTACTTTTTTCACGTCTGCTTTACTTAAGTCTTCGATACTTGCAACCGCAGCCTTGGTATCCGCAGGTACAACGGCAACCAGCTCATTTTTCAGGAGCGTTTTCTCTTTGCCTTCTTCAATCAGGTTCTGCTCAACCAGCGGTTTCATGTTCTTGGTTGCAGCCGACAGGAACAGATCCGCCGGAGCTCCCTGCTCGATTTGTTTTTGCAGCGCACCGGATCCGCCGAAATTAAAGCTCAATTCAATGTTTGGATGGGCGGCTTCATAAGATTTCTCAATTTCATTCAGCGCATCGGTCATGCTTGCGGCAGCCGAGATCGTCAGATTCACCAGCTCTTCCGGTTCGGAATTTGGAGCTTTCGTATCAGAACCTGCAGCCGCATTAGTCGCGTTACTCGCATTGCTATCCGTTTTCGATTCCGAATTATTTCCGCAGCCAGCAGCGAATATTAACATCATGATGACCAAAGCATACAAAACCACATTGTTTCTACGTTTAATAAACATTAAGACTTCCCCCAAAGTTATAATTAGATATAAATAGATATAAACAATATAAATTATACCTAGTTCGCATTTGGATTGTAAACCAGTTCAGAAAACTTTCACAATCAATTATGTTACAATAAGGATCAATGAAAACCTAGAGAGCGGATTGTTTTTTGAATGAGGAGGATTCCAATGTCCAGCGATATATCATACACAACCGAAGAAATCGCCAAAATGCTCAAAATATCCAAGCTTACGGTCTATGACCTGATCAAAAAAGGCGAGCTGCCTTCGTACCGGGTCGGCAAGCAAATGCGGATCGATGCGTCGGACTTTGAAGCATATAAACAGAGAGCCAAGGGCGTTAAGACGGCTCCTCAGACTGTGCCTGCATCAGCTGCGGATCACTCTCCGACTCACTATGCCGCGCCAGCCGTAAACGGAATGCGACCGATCGTCATTACGGGGCAGGATATCAGCCTCGATATTCTGGTCAAATATATGGAAAAAGGCATCTCCGGCATCCGGCCGCTTCGCGAGTATGTTGGCAGCCTCGACAGTCTGATTTCCATGTACCGCGGCGAGTCGGATATCGTCAGTACCCATCTGCTGGACGGCGATACCGGCGAATATAACATCCCGTACATCCGCAAGCTTCTGGTCGGTTCATCGTATATGGTTGTCAATTTGCTATCCAGAAATGCCGGACTTTATGTCCAGAAGGGCAACCCGCAAGGCCTCGAGAGCTGGTCGGATCTAAGCCGTCCTGGCCTGCGCTTTATGAACCGCGAAAAGGGCTCCGGGGCCCGCGTCCTTCTGGACGAGCAGCTTCGTCTGCATGGCATCAAACCACAGACGTTGGCCGGATACGAACTGGAGCAAACGAATCATATCGGGGTAGCCGCTAAAGTGGCTTCCGGTGAAGCTGATGTGGGTGTCGGTATTGAAAAGGCCGCAGCCATCGTCGGTCAGGTGGATTTTATCCCGCTGATCGAAGAGCGCTACGACCTGGTGATGCTGAAAACCGCGGACAATATGGCATGGATTCAGTCCTTACTGAATATTTTGCGTTCGGATGATTTCCGTAAAGAACTGCAGGCCATTGCCGGGTACGACCTTTCCCGCACAGGAGAGATTTTGTACGAAACCTGATCACCAAAAAAAAGACCGCCCCCGGGCGGTCTTTTACGTTAGAATTTCAGCAGCAAAGCCAGCGTGCCGACGGTTAACAGCAGCAGGCCAATCGTAGACTTGAGCGACAGCTTCTCTTTAAGGAACACCAAGGCGAACAACACCGTAACCAGCACACTCAGCTTGTCGATCGGCACCACAATACTGGCTGGTCCATCCTGAAGCGCCTTATAAAAGCACAACCAGGAGAGTCCGGTGGCAAGTCCCGATAAGGCAATATACAGCCAGCTTTTCCGGTCGATACGCTTCATCTCTCTCTGCTTTTTCTGCATAAAAACAATCAGCCATGCCATGATTAACACGACTATCGTCCGGATCGCCGTACCGAGGTTGGATTCAACGTTTTCAATGCCGATTTTGCCCAAAATCGAAGTCATCGCAGCGAAGACCGCCGACAGGCAGGCATATATCAGCCAGCTCTTATGGTCGGCAGTCTCTGACTTGCTTTTCTGAATCATCATATATGTACCGATGGCGATAACGACCATGCCTGCGAGCATAATCCATGTAATCTTTTCGCTAAGAAAAATAAATGCCAGAATCATGGTCAGCACGTTGCTTGATTTGTCCACCGGCACAACCTTGTTGACGTTCCCCAACTGAAGAGCCCGGAAGTAGCAGATCCATGAGGCCCCTGTCGTCAGACCGGACAATACAAGAAACAGCAGGCTTTTCCCGCTAATATCTGTTACGGTGGCCTGTGACCCGACAACAAAAACCATCAACCACGAGAAAACTAGCACCACCCAGGTTCGAAGCGCGGTAGCCAGATTGGAGTCCACATTCCGGATCCCGATTTTGGCCAGTATCGACGTTATCCCGGCGAACAGCGCGGAGCCGAATGCATAGGCAACCCACATCACGTCTCCCCCTTTCTTTGTTTCTGCCATACCCTATAGCCAACGGATTCTATTCGAAAGCCATGCATATGTATCCAAAGTTACCGTATCTTCCATACTGACTGCAAGGAATTACCCTTACAACGCCAAAAAAATCCGTCGTCCCGCCCTTGTAAGCGGTTCCGGACGGCTTTATTCATACACCTCGATCAATCAAATTGCGGCCTCAGTTTTTCATCGAAATATCTCAGGCGATCTTCTTCAGTCTGAAACTGGAGCATGATCTCGGCGGCATCGCTGTATGCCCGGCGGCGCCTTATGATCCGGCTGCAAATCAATAGCATAACGAAATAGAAAATGATGACATACAGGCTCCATGAAGTGAGAAAAAGCGCGTTCGCAAAAGCTAATCGCGTAGTCCAGAAAAGAGCTGCAAAGAACAGCATACCTCCAATTTTAATCAGGACTTCGTTCGTTTGAATGATATTTTCGCTCCGGAGCTGCCTTGTAATAATATCTTCCGTCCTCAGGCTCACATACGATTCGCAAGCCTTATAATAATACTTATTGTAGCGCCTCATAACGGATCCCCCCGCACATTGTACTTTTTTGCACTATGTAAAATTATTCTACATAAATAAAAATATTCCTTTTCCATTTTCAGCTATTTAAAATGAACTTATGAATGGATATACATTACTTGGGCGGTTTCCATGACCATATCCCTAATTCGCATTGCCTATCACAATGATTTTCATATATATATCATCGATTCAGATTATTGATGTTGTTATCGCTCTGTCAACCGAATATCGCGGAAATACGATCTTGCAGCACCGTTACCGCCACACCATACATTAAATCAACAAAAAACTACATTCGACATGTTACATAGGAGAAAATATCTACATGATTATGGATAAAATTTTAGTTATTTAAGCCCCTGTACAAGCAAATTATTCTCCTGTATGCTCTTGCTACATCATATGTAGATGGAGACAGACCTGCAGACTTAAAGATGCATTCCCTTCTGCATATTACGGACTCTTTTTCAGAAGCATGTGAGGGGTTTCTCTCGGCCCAAAAGTTAAAGCGCTTAAAATTACATGGAGAAGTAAAGGAGCTGATACATCCTTCAAAAGCTATCTAATTAATTCAAACCTGAAGCGTAATTTCAGAGGTGTTTTATTTTCGTTCAAAAGTTAAAGCGCTTTAACTAAATTAAATTTAGGAGGGATTTCATAATGAAAACAACGAATGCTGGATCAACTACCACCCGAGGAAAATTCATTGCAATTTTGCTGAGCTTTGCTGTTCTTGGTTCGATTACCGTCATGTCCGGCCCTATGCAAACAAAGGCTTTTGCGGATGAAAATAACGCTCCGGTTGAATACTTGGATGAAGCAGAGCTGAGCAGCGATCCGGAAGTCGGAACGAATGAGTCCTTGTCGGCCGCAAGCGCTGATTTCAGCGCTCAAGCTGCAGCAGCTGCTACAGATCATGATGCCAACTTCTCTCCGAGCACCCTTCAATTCCTGAAAACCAATACGGGACTTGACGGTGAACAATGGGATAACATCATGAAGCTCGTGAACAAGCCTGAACAGGATGACCTGAACTGGACGAAATATTACGGATACTGCGAGGATATCGGCGACAACCGCGGATATACGATCGGCATTTTCGGCGCGACGACCGGTGGTTCCAATGACACCGGCCCGGATGGTCCGGATCTCTTCAAAGAATATGACAGAATCAGCGGAGCAAGCAGTCCGTCGGTTGAGGGCGGTCTGAAGCGTATCGGGGTCAATGGGAAGATGAGCGGTTCGATTTTGAAAATAACGGATAGCAAAAGCGTATTTGTCAAAAAAATTAACGGACTCCAAAACAACGCGGCCTGGAGAGAAGCCATGTGGCGCACCTTCTATAATGTATATATCAAATATAGTGTAGACCAAGCGAAGAAACGCGGCTTCACCTCGGCCCTGACCATCGGTTCTTTCGTGGATACTGCTTTGAACCAAGGCGCTGACGGGGATTCCGGCAGTCTGGAAGGCATTCTCTCCCGTTCCGGCAGCAGCAAGGACGAAAAGACCTTTATGACCAAATTCTATGCCGAACGCACCAAGATTGTGGACACGAACGACTATAACCAGCCACCCAACGGGAAAAACCGTGTAAAACAATGGAGCTCACTCTTAAGCTCAGGAGAAACGGATCTTAAGGATGCTGATGCGGCTGTCAAAAAAGCTACCAGCTGGACCATGCAGTAATTTAGTATATTTGTACATCATCTGCTAGCGAAAAATAAAACAGGAAGCATCCCTGGATGCTCCCTGTTTTATTGCTTCTTCGGTTCAATCTTCCTTGCTCTCCTGCAATTCCTTCCACACCTTTTTATTGCTGTATTGCTTCTCGGTGCTGATATCCTTGCCAAACCATTCCGGCGGAATAAAGCTTTCTGCCTCCTCAACCGAGTCAAATTCCACTTCAAGCACCATGAGGCGGATCTGCTTGTAGTCGTCGATTTCAATCACTGTTTCGCCCCACACAGCAGTAGTCCGTTTTTTGATCAGCGGAATTGCCTGATGCGTAGTTACCATTTGCTCATAGAGCCCCTCCGAGATCGAGTATTCCACCTCTTCACGCGCAATACCATGCCCTTTTTTGAATGTGTGGGTGAATTCCGTTTGATCATGGGTGAGATCTTTGATTTTCCGGACTCTCAGCTCCTGGTCTCCTGCCATGGCCAAATAGGTTTGCTCAATCAACTGCTCCTTTTTAATCTGGATGACATTTTCCTGAATGAGAGCTTCCGGATATTCCGGCAGCAGGAATTTACGTTCAATTTCAAGCGTCATATGCTGTTCCTCCTGTTCACTTCTTGCTTCTCACATGTAACTATTCCCTTAAAAGTTATGTTTCAATTAAGCCTTGTCCCTAATCTGGACCTTGTAACTTACATTATACGAATGAATACATAGGGGGACAATCACTTGAAATGGATTCAGAATAATATAAAAGGGCCGCTCAAGGATGATTCCTTGAAACAGCCCTTATGATTACACCCTTCGGCAATAAATGAATACTTACAGCTTCAACGCCTGACCGCATCGGCCGCAATATCTGGAGCCCGCAGGTGAGACGGTTTTACAAGCATCGCAGACCAGGGATTGAACGG
This sequence comes from Paenibacillus sp. J23TS9, assembly GCF_018403225.1. Taxonomy (NCBI): domain Bacteria; kingdom Bacillati; phylum Bacillota; class Bacilli; order Caryophanales; family Paenibacillaceae; genus Paenibacillus; species Paenibacillus sp. J23TS9. The sequence continues at coordinate 104,713 of NZ_BOSG01000006.1, forward strand.
CTTCCCCCTTCGCCTGATCATGGCTAACGGCTGCCTTTAATCTTTCTTCCAGCTTCTGTTCCGGATTGACGGCATACAGCATGTATTTCTCATCCCGGGAACCCCGGCGGATCAGCATATAAAGCAGTGCCACGCCTGCAACGGCGACAACCAGCATCCCGATCAGCTTCAACGCTCCGGTGTTATATTGAAAATCCCATAATGCATGCAGCAGAATACTCATGAGCAGCAGAGTGATCATCGTTAGCATATTCTTCATCTGTATCCCGCGGGCACCGGATGAATTCAAGCCGCGTCCCATTCCATACCAGATTCCGGCGGCGGCTATCGCCGTCCATGTTCCATGCCCGAACGGGGATATAAGCGCTCGTACCCATAATACAGCGAGCATGCCTGAGGTTGCATGATTTTGCAGAAAGGTTAGTCCGTAAAGAATGCTCTCGATCGCTGCAAAGCCCATGCCTGCGGCAGCGCCGAACACAATCGCATCCATCAGAAAACGCTGCTTGCGGCTGCGCAGGAATATCAAGCAGACCAGCAGCTTCGCGAATTCTTCAATAACAGCAATGAGAATGGCCGCTCTGACATGCCCGGCCGGATCAGACTGCATCCCGGTAATGTCCAGCCACTCATGCTCAAGCAGCCAAGCGATGGGCAAAGCAACAACCGCCGAAGCGGCAAAAATCATAACCACACGCATAACCCGAAAGCCCAGCAGCTGGGAGCTGCGCATATATGCCACAAAGGATACAGGACCTACGAATCCACCGGACAGCAGAGCCGCATAGATCCAGATGGGCTGCTTCAGCCACGCTGCAAGTATCGTGAACACAATGAAAATTCCGCCGAGTCCAAGGAGAATATCCATCCAGCGTTCCCTTTTAGCAGATGAAGGGGCTGGGATAGCTGCACCCAGGCCCGTTCCGCTCTGCTCTGTTTGTTCCTTGGGCTCCTCTGAGAACTGCAGCTTGGACTTCACGGTCTCATTCAAAAGATCAGGCCGGCGGATGCGCATCACCTCATGGAACTGCCGTCTGACCGGTTCATACTGCTGGAGGACAAAATGAAATTCATCCCTGCCCATCACCATCAGCTCGCCATTTTCTAATGCCGTGATGGTTCCTGTATTCGCCGCGCCCGTCAGCAAATCCATCTCCCCGAAATAATCCCCAGCTTCATATACGGCCTTCTTCCGGCGTCCGGAGCGGACCTCAAATCGGCCTTCAGCAATCATATAGAACCGGTCAGCCATCACGCCTTCCGTCACAATCACGTCACCTTTATAGACCTTTCGTCTTACGGTGACTTCAGCCAGCCCGCGAAGCTCGGCATTCGGGATTGCTGCCCAGATTGTCGCTTTGCTGAGCATGGCATGCATCGTCCGGATTCGTGCCGAAAAGGATAAGCTCTCATGGAACATTGGGCTGGCCGCAGCCAGTCGGCTGAAGGCATTCTGTTCCAGCCGGAGCGCTTTAACCTCACCGATTGCCTGCACGCCTGAGGTCCTCTTTTCCTCGAGAAAAAGAGCCACCTCGCCGATCAGCGCGCCCTCGCCCAGAACATCCAGCGTAACCGATTGTCCGACCAGATTTCGGGAGACCACCTGAACCTGCCCGTCCATGACGAAATAACATGAGTTACCGTAGCTGCCCTCAACAATCAGGCTGTCTCCGTCGTGGAAGCTCTCTTCATGCATTGACATAGCTGCCCCTTCCAGCTCGGGAACGGGCACACCACGAAAAAGCGGGTGGCCTCGCAAAAAATCTACCGCCATCATTGTCATTTCCATCTCTCCATACACGAAAAGAATCCGCCGTACGGCAGATTCCTCTCTTTGATCATTAATGTTTTAAACTTCATTTTATCTCATATTACCAATAATGCTGTTTCGAGAATCCTGCATCTTCTTAACGAAGTTTGTCATCGTGTCAAAAGCCTCATTGCGTTTGTTGCTCAACGATTGAAGACGAAGCATGTCCATCTGCTGGCTATTCGATAACGAGTCTATTTTACCTTTTAAATCCTGACTCATTTTGTCCAGCTCATCCTTCGTATAGCTTGTCTTGGAAGCATCGCCAGCGCCTTGTTCAGAGAGCTTACTCGTCACATTGTCCGGAAGAACGTATTGTCCGTTAGCTGCCTCCTGTGATTTAGCGTTATTGATATCCGAAAGCAAGTTATTCATGTTGGCAATCTGTTCGTTTCTCTTCTGGACATCGCTAATCTGCTGATTCAGCTGCTGCTCCAGCAAAGACGCCCGCTGTTCCTGAACAGCCTGGAGCGCCGTTTCAATATCCATGCTGCTAATATCCATCTGTCCAACGGCGTTGCTCGTTCCACCACCCACAGCTTGCTTTACCGACTGATAGGCTTGATCATTCATCATAATGCCTGTTCCTGCAACGACGCCAATCACCAAAGAAGCGGCAGTCGTTAAAATTATTCTACGGTTCATCGGCCCTAACCTCAATTCATCGATTCTTCAAATCTACTATAAAAAATGATAGCAAAAACAGGAAATAATAACAATCCAATATGTACCATTTTTTCCCTTGATTAGACGTATTTCTCAATATAAAATAAACATAATCTTTCAAATGGGGTGAACTGGATGGCATTCCGTATCGTTCGAGGTATTTAGTTGCCGGGCTGGGTTAAAACGCGTACCAGCTATCAAGGGGGCCGTCTGTCCTCTGATCGTAAATCAACTGATATTTTTGAACAATATGTTAAAGCTATTCATCCCTTACTTGAAAGGCGGTATAAAATATGAACGCAATCGATTACAAGCATTTTTACAATACAGTTGGACGCATGAACGGATGGGACTTCAGCAGATTGAATGTGACTGTGGAAGGGGCGGCGTGGGATTTCTACGATGAAGTGATCTCGTTATGCAAACCTGGGGATATCCTGCTGGATATCGGTACCGGCGGCGGTGAGTCGCTGTTATCCATTTCGGATTCGGCTTTACTGCTGGTCGGAATCGACCATTCTAAGGGTATGATGGAGACAGCAGCTAACAATCTTGATAAGTCCGCCAGGTCTAATGTACGCTTTTTGCAAATGGAGGCATCTCAGCTGCAATTCCCCCCAGATTTTTTTAATATGATCTCCTGCAGACATTCGGAATTCTATGCTGGGGAAGCCGCGAGGGTACTCGGAAGCGATGGTGTATTTCTAACGCAGCAGGTCAGCGAGCATGACAAAATGAACCTCAAACAAGCCTTCGGAAGAGGCCAAGCATGGGAAAGCCGGAAAGGGACGCTCAAGGCTCGTTATATTACTGAGCTGAAGGAAGCCGGTTTTTCTCGAATTCAATCCCTTGAATACAACGCTACTGAATATTATCAAACTCCCGAGGACCTCGTCTTCCTGTTAAAATATACTCCCATTGTGCCGGACTTTGGACAAAATGAAATGGATTTTCAAATCCTGCGCCAGTTTATTGAAGAGCATCAATCAGAAAAAGGAATCCGAACAAATTCAGAACGCTTCATGATTATAGCCAGAAAATAAAAAGAACAGGCTGTCTGCTGACGCAGACGGCCTGTTCTCATTCAGCTGCAGCTTGGCTCAACAATTGCAAGCAGCAGCTATAAAATTTGTCTTATCTAATTGAATCTGCTCGTTTTGCTGCCCTTCCGGCTCCAATCGGTTTTAGGCTTGCGCTCCGGATTTACTCGGGGCTTGCGGGCCGGATTTTCTTCTGTCTTACGAGCCGGGCTTTCCTTTGAATTACGGGATTGGAATCCCTTGGAGCTGCGAGCTGAAGCATCCTTGGAATAACGAGCCTGGCCTTCGTTCGGCTTACGAGCTGAATTATCCTTCGAATTTCGAGATTGGCCTTCATTCGGCTTGCGAGCTGGGCTTGCCTTGGGCTTTCCTGATTTCGCTGCTCCTGAAGGTCGTTCTGACTTTGCAGACTTCGAGGATCTTGGCATCGGAAATTCATGATCCTTCACTTCCGGAATGCTCTTTCCGATCAGCTTCTCAATATCCTTCAGGAACGGAAGCTCGTCCACTTCACAGAAGGAGATCGCAGTCCCGCTCAGCCCTGCTCTACCGGTACGGCCAATCCGATGCACGTAGGTTTCGGGAATATTAGGCAGGTTGAAGTTGATAACATGTGAAAGCTCATCAATATCGATTCCTCTAGCGGCGATATCCGTCGCAACCAACACACGTGTTACTCCACTCTTAAAATTCTTTAATGCAATCTGACGGTCTGTCTGTGATTTATTTCCATGAATAGCCTGAGCCGCCACATTCACTTTCTTCAAATCACGCACAACCCGATCCGCGCCACGCTTCGTACGCGTAAACACGAGCGCCGAAACGATCGATTCATCCTTCAGCAATTCATTCAGCTGCTTCTGCTTATTTCCCGTGGCCAGCAAATATACAGATTGCTTGATCCGATCCGCGGTTGAAGACACAGGGGTAATTTCTACTTTAACCGGGTCCACCAATAGGGTTTTTACCAACTTGGATATTTCCGGAGGCATCGTTGCCGAGAAGAACAGTGTTTGCTTTTTGGCCGGCATTTTGGTGATGATTCTCTTCACATCATGAATGAAGCCCATATCGAGCATCCGGTCCGCTTCATCCAGCACTAATATTTCCACATGCTGCAGATCAATACGTTTTTGATTAATCAAATCGATAAGTCGGCCAGGCGTGGCAATAATGATATCTGCACCTTGCTGGAGCGCCCGCTCCTGCACTTTTTGGGAAACGCCGCCAACGATCGCGGAGCAGCGGATTTCCGTGAATTGGCTATACGCCTTGATATTATCTGCAATTTGCAGAGCAAGCTCCCGGGTTGGTGTCAAAATCAATGAACGAATACGGCGAACCGTACCGGGTTTATTAGGCTTTGCACTTAACAGCTGGATCGTCGGAACTGCAAACGCGGCCGTTTTCCCGGTTCCCGTTTGAGCGCAGCCAAGTAAGTCTCTGCCGGCCAGTACGGCAGGAATCGATTGTTCCTGTATAGGTGTTGGCTTTGCATAATTCTCTTTTGCTAAAGCTTTTAAAATCGCAGGGGCGATATTCAAATCATTAAATGTCATGTTATCTCCTTCATTTTGAACACAAGTATTCTTAAGCACGTCATGCGCCGTTCTTTTTTTCATAACACATAACGATACCATGACGAGTGCAAAAAAAAAAGCGGAATATTTCTCCGCCTTCATCATGAACGCATGAAAGTATGATATTTCGCTGCTGACAGATCGTATGTTTTATCTGAGGATAGACTGCATCTCTACCGTTGTGCAGGGTTAAAAAAGCGAAGCACCGGAGCATTGCTCCCGGTGCTTCGCTTACTTTTATTTATTCTCGTACGAGCCTAACCGATTGATCAGCGAGCGGTTGATCCGGAATTCCTTGGTCTTCCCCTTTTCATTCTTCAGGGTGTTCATCCGGTCCGTCAACTCGTTAAACCAAGCTTCATCAGAGGTCGACAAGGCAAGATCAATCAGACTCTCGAGGTTCTTCTGATCTCCAAGCGGGTTTACCGGAAGCTGCTTCAGCCAGGAACCGCGGAGAGCAATGGATCTGCCTACCGCCCTCTTATTGTCCGATTGAACGATGCGTACTCGAACGATCTCTTGCTGGGTACCCACCGTTTCAATGTATCCGTGAACGAACTCACCTTCTACCGTCTTTCCCTGGACCCAATCGCCAATATCGAATGTCATCATCATCCACCGCCTATCTCAAAGTTTTTATGATAACTGTAATTAAAGTAGTAACAAAAGATGTACTGTAATCATACTAAACACAGTTACGAATGTCAAATTCAACAACCTTCAGTAATTAGTTACCTTCTTTCTAGTATTTACCCAAAAATAGACATCAAGCCTCATCCGCTTGATGTCTTTTTTTCTTTATTGGAATGAGCTTGGCGTTACTTTACTGGAAATGCCATCACACTCATGAGGGCATTCTCTGCTTGAGTCGCATCGAGCCGGCTGTACTGCACATACACAGGAGCGCTGCCGGTAACCTCCATCGCATAGGGCACGCCTACCGGAATATGCTCTCCTCCCGTATTCAAGGAAGATGTACGGATATGCTTGGTTCGCTGCGCAGGAACAGCAGCCGTCATACCAAGCAATGGTTCCCGGTCTTCAAAAAAGACATTGACTGTCACCGTGACGTCTTCCATGCCTAAATTCAATACACATACGGATTCATGACTTTGCAGCTGTCCGCTGCTGACCGGAGGGATATATCCGTCCGGGATAATCCACTGCAGCTCGCCTTTTGACATGTTATCTTCACTCCGCTTCTTAAAGATTCGAGTGTTCCTGTTCAAAGATTTCGTGTCAAAACCCGATTATCCTTTTCATAAATGTAATCCGTCTAGTTGCTTATTGAAGAACAATCCTTATTGATGGACAAAATTTCAATCCCCTAGAAAACGACTTGCAAAAAATAAAACGCTGTGCTAGGGTGTAAATAATTTACTAAGAACGGAGGGTTACGTGTGGTTGATCAGTTTATCCGAGTTAGAATTTTTTGCAGCTAAATATGCAAAAACTCTGCCTGTGCGCGGAGGACTCAGGATTGGTCTGCCATTTTTTAAAGGTAACCCTATTATTTACTATGACATCTAGAGCACGGTCTTTAATCTCTACTCCATTCTACCTTTAAGAATTGAATTTCATATCGGATGAAATGAACGTTTGTATCCCGCGCAGGAGCTATGGTTTCCGTCGGATGATCCAATCGGCTACATCTTCATTCCATGAATGACCCAGAATCCTATTGTGGAAGGAAATTGATTTCCTTGCCATTTATTTATGGTCCTCCGCGAACCCAAACACAGGCACTCAGCCTGTGTTTTTTTGTTTTTCCTGTAATTCATATTTCTAAGCTTTCTTAATCATGAATGTGAGGAGGGTCACGTGTGGTAGATCAATTTATCCGGGTTAGAACTTTGTGCAGCTGCTAAATGTTTGCCAAAGGCTCTGCTGTGTGCAGGGGACTCAGGATAGGTCTGCCCATTTTTAGAGGTGACCCGTTACCTTTAGAAAGAGAAGAAATTTGCATGCTGGATGGACTGCATCCGTATGTGAGTTTGTTTCTTCTGGACCAAAAAACTCGCTATATTGGGTGTCTCTTTCCTTGTCTATGCAAGGATGTCCTCTTCCGTCTCTTAAACACACAGCCCAGCCTTCGTTCTGTATTTTATTTTGCCTGGAAACGGAGGAATGCAACGTGCATAGACAAGATCAGAGGCTTCCCAAAACGAAAACTGGTGACGAGAAATCTAATTTAAGAGCGCAGCACTTGCTGCATAATAAACGAATTGTTCAGGAAATGGTGGAACATGCAGGCATACAATCCATCGATATTGTTGTTGATTTGGGTGCGGGTAAAGGCGCTATAACTTGGGATTTGGCGGAAAAGGCCGGTAAGGTAGTAGCGATTGAAAACGACCCTGCCTATGCGGAGGCACTCCGGCGTAAGTCGGAAGCCTTCTCCAACGTTATGATTATCGAAAGAGATATCCGGGAGGCTTATCTTCCCAAAGAACCCTTTCATGTCGTAGCGAACATTCCCTTTTTTATAACGACCCCGATTCTGGATAAGCTAATGGATCCTCCAGGATCTTCTTTTCAAGGTGCGGTGATGTTAATCCAGCATGGCGCAGCCAAAGGATTTACTGCCCGCTTGATACGAAACCCGCGGCTGTTAAAGTGGCGGATGTGGTTTGACATGGAGCTGGTAAAGGTCGTGCCCAAATACCACTTTTCTCCCCCGCCTAGCGTGGATGCGGCTATACTCCGAATTCGCAGGAAAGAAGATGTCAAAATTGCACTCCATCATCACCATGCCTTTGAGGGATTAGCCGAATACGGTCTGAAGTATCCGGAACTCCCTGTTTACGAAGCGCTGAAGGGAATCTTTACAACAACTCAAATGAAACATTTAGTCAGGAACCTCAGAGCTGACCGGCATGCACCTATATGTACTTTAAACGAGCTTCAATGGGGAGTTGTCTTCCATGCGATGCAGGAACGGGTTCCCGCATTTCGTTGGCCCATAAAACTGAAGAAAAACAAACCGTGAATATAAAAACGATGAGGTATATGAGGAGGAATTAGCAATGAGCGAACAAATGATTACAGTGGACGGAATTGAGCTGTGTACAGAAAGCTTCGGCGACCGGAACAACCCCGCTTTGCTTCTGATTATGGGTGCGACAGCATCCATGATCTGGTGGGATGATATCTTTTGTCAGCGTTTAGCAGACACAGGGCGATTTGTCATTCGGTATGATAACCGTGATGTTGGTCAGTCCGTAAATTATGAACCGGGAAATCCGCAGTACAGCTTGGAAGATATGGCGGATGACGCCGTGCGTGTACTCGATGCTTATGGCATCCCTCGGGCACATATTGCAGGGATGTCATTGGGAGGGCTGCTGACTCTTTTCCTGACCATTAAGCATCCGGAACGGGTATTGTCCAATACGCTGATTATGACGTCTTCATTCAGTGACCCGGCTTTACCGGAGATGGAAGAAAAAGTAGGAGCGTTTTTTGCCACAGCGGAGACAGTCGATTGGGAAAATGAGCAGGAGGTTATTGATTTTTCGATTAGGAAATGGAAAATACTGATCGGTTCTAAGCATCCTTTCGATGAGGCCAAAACTCATCAACTGATTGCTGCCGATGTGAAACGGACAAAAAATCTGGCAGCAAGTATGTTCAATCACGGTCTGCTTACAGGCGGAGAATCACTAATATCGCGGGTTAAAGAAATCAATGTTCCCGCTTTGGTGATTCACGGCACAGAAGATCCCATCATTCCTTACGCACATGGTGTGGCTCTTGCTGACGAAATTCCAGGTGCCAGACTGCTTTCGCTGGAAGGTGTGGGGCATGAACTTCATGAAAACGACTGGGGTACGATCATTGAAGCCATGACACGTCATACTTCGGATTGAAGCTAAGTCATATGAATGGAATCAAATCAACAAAAACAAATGTAGAAGGAAAAATAAAACGGCAGCAGGGAATTTGACTCCCTGCTGCCGTTTTATTTCAAAATGATCATTACTCCTCAGCCGGTCCTTTGATCCGCTTGAAGAATAAAGCGATAATCAGAGCGGCGATCGAGAAGAAGAATCCGATCATAAACGCATTGTGAACGCCAGCCACCATGGCCTGAGCCATCTGACCCGGAGAATTCGGATCGGACGAACCTTTCAGGAAGCTGCTTTGGCCCGATGACATCACGCTGATAAAGAAGGCTACGCCGATAGCTCCCGCCACCTGCTGGAGTGTATTCAAGATCGCCGTACCATGCGGATAATAGCGTGCCGGCAGCTGATTCATTCCGTTCGTTTGAGCAGGCATCATAATCATCGAAATGGCAATCATCATACAAATATGCAAAATTAACAGTTCGACCTTGGATGTTTCGACGGTAATCCGTGTAAAAAACCACATAATGATCACTAGAAAGAAGGTTCCCGGAATAATCAGGGCACGCGGTCCAAATTTATCGAAAAGTTTCCCGGTGACCGGAGAAATCAGCCCGTTCAGCAGACTACCCGGCAGCATGAGCAGACCTGATGCAAATACAGTCATCCCCAACGCGCCCTGGAACAGGAACGGAAGCAGCGACATGGTGGAGAACAGCGTCATCATCATGATGATCAGCATGAAGGCAGTCAACGTAAACATCGAAAATTTAAATGATCTCAGATCCATCAGTGGATCTTTCAACTTGAGCTGGCGAATTGCAAACAATAGCAGCGCCACCGCTCCAACCAAAATAGTACCGTATACTTCCGGATGGGACCATTTTCCTTCACCCGAGCTGCTGAAGCCGTATACGATGCCGCCGAAGCCGATCGTGGACAGGATAATCGAGAGAACATCCACTTTGGGTTTGGTAGGCTGTGAAACATTTTTTAAATAAATAAAGGCTACAATGATGGAAATAATCGCGAAAGGCAATACGAGATAGAACAGCCATCTCCATTCAAAAGAGTCCAGAATCAGCCCGGAAAGCGTCGGTCCGATTGCCGGAGCGAACATGATGACAAGACCAATCGTTCCCATCGCTGCTCCCCGCTTTTCCGGTGGATACAGAATAAGGATCGTATTCATCATGACCGGCAGCATCAGTCCGCTCCCTGCGGCCTGCAGCAGACGGCCGACCAGCAGTATGGAGAATTGGGGCGCAATTGCGCACACGATCGTTCCAAGGGTAAAGATAATCATAGCACCCAGGAACATTTGCCTCGTCGTAAACCATTGTACAAGCAGTGCAGATGCCGGAACCAGTACGCCAACAACAAGCATATAGCCCGTAGCCAACCACTGCAGCGTAGGTGCTGACACTTTCAATTCAACCATTAACTCAGGAAAAGCAATATTCAGCAGCGTCTCATTTAAAATGGAGAAAAATGCCCCCAATATTAATGAGATCAAGATGGGCAGCTTTTTCACATGGCTCATATCCATTGAGGTGGAAGCAGTTGCGCCTCCCGAAGTATTCATATGAGTTTCTCCCTCCTAATTTACGTCATTTATTTATATATTTTGGCATCAGCCCGTTTATTTTACCATAAGACAAGCTGGTTGACTTCTTTTAAATTACTTAATTTTTATACATCATTTCAGATCACACAACCTCATGATTGTTTTGCTGGTTTCCATATCTAACAACATATCCTGAAGCTTATTATCCGCTTATTATCCTTCATCAAACAACGCCACATACTTCCCGTACCCCTCCTGCTTCAATTCTTCCTTCGGTACGAAACGAAGGGCTGCGGAGTTCACCTGATAATGCAAGCCTCCCGGTTGCGGACCGTTATGGAATACATGTCCCAGATAGGAACCTGACAACCTGCCCCGCAGCGCGGTACGGATCTTTCCATTGCTGAGATCTGCCCTTTTGCTGATCAAGCCCTCGTGAATGGGTTTCGTAAAGGCCGGCAGCCCGGTTCCCGCATCAAACTGATCTCGAGAACAAAATAAGGGGTCGCTGTTCACCCGGTCCACGTAAATACCTTCCCTTGTGTTATTCCAATACTCGTTGTCAAATGCAGGCTCATCTACCCCATTTTGCGTCACTTCAAATTGAAGACGGGTCAGACGTTTCTGCAGCGTTTGCTTGTCTTTTTTCGTATTCCAGTAACGCTCGGCAAACGAGGTTCGTCCTGAACCTTCTTGATAGAGATTATAGTGAAACCGATGGGTTTTGTAATAATTTTGATGAACGGCTTCCGCCGGATAGAACTTCCCTGCGGACATGATTTCGGTCACGATTTTACCTTTAAACCGGCCGCTGGCCTGTAAAGCCCGTTTGGAAGCTTCCGCTTGTTCATGCTGCTGTTCGTTATGGACAAAAATCGCTGTGCGGTACGACGCCCCTCGGTCCATGAACTGGCCGCCCTTATCGGTCGGGTCAATCAGCTGCCAATAGATTTCAAGAAGTCTTTCGTATGGAAACACTTCCGATTCAAAGGTGATTTGCACCGCTTCGGCATGTCCTGTTGTTTCCGTCCCCACTTCCTCATAAGTCGGATTGTCCGTATGCCCGCCCGTGTATCCCGAAACAAGCGAAAGGATGCCTGGAAGCTCGTCGAACGGCCTCACCATACACCAGAAGCAGCCCCCTGCAAACGTGGCCAGCTCCGTCTTATGATTCGAATGTTCCATCGCTGATCCTCCTCTCCGGAATCATAAGTAGCTTACCCATGATTGCCGTTACTTTTGATCAGTAGCTCCCGGTAAAAAAACGCGGAGAATGAACATCGGTTCATCCTCCGCCATCAAGATGGGACGTCACCTCACTTGAATTGCTTCAGAATCTTTTCGTTGATATCCCAGACATCGGACCCGAAGTTGCTCGCGATCGTAATGTTCAGATTCTGCTTCAAACTATACGTCGATATAAAGCTTACGCCGGGGTCGCAGCCTTGGAAGAAGGGAATACAATGGTCACCGACCTCGATCAGCCACATCCCGTAGCCGTAACCGGCGGAGCCATCCGAGCTATGCAAATTCAGCATATTGGACACCATTTCCCTGGAAATCAGCTTTCCGCCTAATAACCCGTCCCAAAACTTATGAATATCAAGAACCGTCGTAAACGCACCACCTGCGCCTGTTCCTTTAGCATCCACACTATAAATGTTCGTATAGAACTGCTGACGCTCCGAATCGTAAATATAGGCATTCGCGCAGCGGGCAGGCAGCCTGTCCAATTCATAGTAGCCGGTATCCGTCATGCCGCAGGGATCAAAAACAACCTTTTGTAGATACTCGTCAAAACGCATTCCGGTCTTTTCCTCAATCACCAAACCGAGCACGACATAACCTGAGTTATTGTATTGAAATCTCTCGCCTGGCGGATACATCATCGGTTTGTTAATAAAAAGCGGCAGCAAATCTGCCGATGAACGGATTTTATAGTTGGGATAATCCTGCCATAGCTCATCATAATTCTTCATTACACTTTCATCGAAATAGTCTGGAATACCGGAGGTATGATTCAGCAGCTGCTCAATCGTGATTCCATGATCAATCAAATTCAGTTCTATGCGCAGCACGTCCCCGAGCCGGTCGTCGAACCGGAGCTTTCCTTCTTCAATCAATTGTAAAATCGCTACAGCCACAAATGCTTTGCCCGCAGATGCGGTAGCAAATCTCGTGTCCATTTGATTCGTCACCTGATTCGGCAGGTCAGCGTAGCCATAAGCCTTTTGAAAAACGACCTCGCCATCTCTCCGAACCGATATAACACCGTTAAAAATGATCGTCTATGAGTGCCTCGTAATTCATAATATTCTATATTCTCCTTCTTCGTCTGCGCCTGAATTAAGCTGTCCGACGAGTACATATTTGGGAATCGCCCCTTCAGCCTTGCGAGCTTAAAAGAAAAAGAGCTGAAGCATGCCGAGTACAATGGATGCGGAAACGAATAGCTTGGCCAGAGCAGCCTTGTGCATGAATTTCATGACAACTCCGATGACGGTCAACAGGCCAAAAAATCCCGCGGTCATTCTTGATACGGTAAAATTACCGGGAAGGGAAGAAACGCCATATAGCTAATGACGATCCCCAATACGGCGGTGACAAAAAATACGATATTGTTAATTTGAGGATCTTTAACCAGAAATAACAACCCTATAGTGAGTATACTGTGTGTTGTCATAATTGGTGAGAAAAATCAACGGAAAAATGTTGATGCATCAAGGCGTATTTTCATATTTAATGAGAAGAGTTCCCTTAGTAAACACCGGATAAGAGACCCATTTCAGTATTAGTGAAAATTACCGCAAACCTGGACTTGCATATTTATTCACCTACATACATCAATTATGGACCAAGTCACTTCGGGCGCTATTTCGCAAATATGGAAGCCCTCGCGTTGTTTTGGCATCGGAAGAAATCAGTGGTTTGGTTTCAGGTCGACAGTAGTCCGCTCCCTGTTGAATCCCAGGCTAAGGAGGATCCTAAAGAAAAAATTACGGTGTCCACAGAACAAACTTCCCCTCTCTTTCTTGTTCCAAAATAATCCCATTCGTAACAGAATCTATATTCTGTTACGAAAGAAGTATCTAAGAAAAAACCTTCATTCTCTCTCAGCAAGAGTTTGAAGGTTTTTACGCGGCTGTAATCTTATTTGAACTAACGTTCCCCGTTAGCTTAATAGATCCCATTTGTAGCCTCAATGCCAACTACCACTTATTCTATTAATCTCCCTTTACTTTTGTTTCTTCCTCGCTCGGATCGCGGTTACTGGAAGCGTGAATAAACTGCTCATGAAAATTCGTCCAGTTGGCTACTTCCATGAGCAGATTCGTTAGCTTGATTCGTGGTAGCAGCTCATAAAGGGAAAGACTGAAATTCCGGGATCTGAATTTTCAGACACAAAATAATCTCAAAGTTTATGCAACGCTAATGCTTAAGTATATCTCCTTAAAAAATTAAACATTAGTGGAACAGCATCCACAAAAAAGGCTTCATCACCGTGTCCAGCCTTATCCAGGACGTGAAGTTCTACTTTATCCTTTCCTGCTTTTTCTTCTATTAATTGAGCAAGTTCAATTGACTGCTGGGGAGGAACAGTATCGTCTTGTGCTCCATGAACTATAAGAAATTGTGGAATATCTGAATTAACATGTGTTATTGGTGAAAGGGCTTGAGCCTTTTCAGGAACATCACTTGCCAGTGCACCAAAAACTAATGATTCTACCGAATCAGGATTACCATACGACAACGACGGTGAGACACCAGTTTTTAATATATGCTCACTCATTTGTTCCTTCATGGCAAGAATATTTGTTGGACCACAGAAATCTATAACTCCCTGAACATCGCTTGAATAGTCGGAGTTTCCATAGGATAATCCCTCCAACTCTTTTACACCTGAGGAAGTTCCCAATAAAGATGCTAGAGTACCTCCAGCAGAAATACCAATTGCAACAATTTTCTCCGGATTAAGCCCATATTGTTCTGCATTAGCACGTAGATACCTAATTGATGCTTTTGTATCATATACAAGTCGTGGGTACTCTCCTTCGCTGCTTAAAGTGTAATTAACACTTACTACAGCAAATCCTAATTCTCTGGCTAAAAGAGGTATCTCTAATTGAGTTCCCCTTTTGTCTCCAAACAGAAATCCGCCTCCGAAAAAGAAAACCAACACAGGAAATGGCTTTTCACCTTGGTCTGGCAGATAAATATCCAGAGTTTTTGAATCTGGTAAATCACAAAATGGTAAGTCAAGGTATTTTGTTTTAATATCTGATATATTAGCATTTACATCTTCCAAAAATTCAGGAGGAAAATTTGCAAGTATCTCCTTAACCATTTCAGATTTCGCCTTACCGCAGATAAAAATTTCTTGTTTCATATCTACATTATCCTTTCACATTGTATTGTGGTTGCCTAGCATGTCCAGGGTCCGGCGATTCTAAATCGACGTTCCTGTGCAGATGAGGCCGGTGACACTGTCGCCCGAGGACAAGATCGCGATGAGCAAATCCTGTATTGTTATAGCACAACCATAACCTTCAGACTTTTATGTTCATTTCGTAGTCCGACACATTCATATTGCGACTTTTTACTTGTACGAAAAGTCCAAAAATGATACACCAAACCATTATTGTATATACAGACATTCTTTCAAAAACCGCAGCATACATATTATTATTTATCCCAATAAATAATGCGAAACTTATGATTCCTATAATGCAAAAAATGACACTCAACGTTGAAACCCATTTTTGTGGAAACATTCGATGAGACATCAAGCCACCGCATAATATAGATAAGTTACCTCCTACTATAGCTAACATAGCTCCAATACCATGAAACGGTTCGCCCCACCAATCATACCCTGGAAACATACCAACCATGGTTATGCCAATTGCATAAATTGCAGTAAGTGCTAGACCTATGATTTTTCTTTTTGATGGCAGTGTGTTCATTATCATGAAATACGCTATAGCGAATAAAATTCCATTAGCAAAAAAGCCAAAGTTCATAACAAAATATAAAGGAGAATTAATCATCCGCCCCATGAACTGTGTTACCACTGGTATACCCAAATCACTAATATAGTTTATGGCATATTGATACGATGGGTTGCTCCAAGCATATGCTGATATAGCTTCGCACAAAAGATAAACAACCCCTGCTAAAATAAAGAGAATAGAACCTACTTGTAGTATTTTTTGACTGATATTTTTCATTAGTTATTTCTCCTGTCGTCTTTGTTCAATTTTTGCTGGTTAGAGTAAAGAACACTCCTTCAAGGGATGGTTTATGAATGTTAGTCTCATTCAAATTTTTTTCTGCAATTTTAGAAGAAGTCAAACCATCCCCTACTTATTCAAACAACTCATTTATCGTAGTATCAATAATAAAATCTACGGCTTCTTTGGTACCACTAACAGTAAAATCAAATTGGAATATTGAAGATAATAAACAATCTACAACTTGTGTTGCCATATCCAAACTTTTCTTTGGGATAAGTTCATATTCCGAGATTAAATTTTCCATTCTTATTTTATCGTTATTGAAATCCTGCTCCATATAATCGGGGGGTAGCTTTTGGATAATCAATGCCCACTCATCCCACATTGATGTTAACCATGACATAGTAGACAATTCTATTGCCAAAGCTTTGAGCCCCTCTGCAAGGCCATGTTTACTTGAATCTATTTTCATTTTATCGTATAAAATTTGATCTAGTTCTTTTTGATATTCATCAGCGGTTTTCACAAACAGTAATTCTTTGCTTGAAAAAAATTGATAGAACGCTCCGGTAGAAATGTTTGCTCTCTGTACAATATCTCGGATACCAGTTTTTGAGTAACCATACTGCTTCCAGCATTCCTTACAAGCATTGATTAGATTTTGTTTGATTATTTGTCGTTCATGTTCTGTAAAGCTCTTAGACATACTATTGCACCTCCCATATTATAAACGTATGAACATTTATATAATATTGTTCATACGTTTAATTTAGATAACATATTTCGAATTGTCAAGTACATATCAAGAAATGTTACCATACCTCTTGTATTTGAGCCTTTACCCGATGAGGGAAAAACGAATGTCCTGAAGCTAGCGATAATATTTTCCGCAGGGCTGATGGAGGCAGAGGCTGGGGAGCTGTATACGGGTGACTATAGCGTAATAAATAGCGGCAGTCTTGGACTTTCATCCGTGACTGTCGTTTTCATCTTTAGAGTAAGAAAAAACGCTAAACCGGATGCAATTCAGGGCTTAGCGTATATTTTCGTTAAAATGTTGGCGGGACCCCTAATACAACGTAGTCTGATGTTTTTATTGTCTTGATGGTTAACTGGATATTGGACTCAAGCAGTGCCGCTGCCTATGCTCAAAAAGTTAGAATTAAATTACAGACAGGAGAAGTAATCGAAGGTAAGGCCCAATTATCAGGGGATCCGAATCGGACAAAAGTGCGCACTGATGATGGTCCATTGTGGATCCCCTATGAGGAAATTGAATTTGTTGAACGCTTAATAAAGCTGAATTGATTAAGGAAGGCCGCCTAACGGCGGGTTTTTGATAATCTTCGCACGCAATTTTTCGTATATTTATACATTTTCTCATTAATTGTGAAAATATTTCTCATCAATTATGAAAAAATCATCAACAAATATGACACCACACATATACTAACAACTGTCAAAATAATAAATAAGATCAATAGAGCTCCAAGTGCCATGAGAACTTCCTCCTTGTTAAAAAAAGTTTCATAGTTGCTTCTTAACCCATGGCGGTTCATTCGAAGCGATCTTATGCCTCCTCCTGGCCTACCTCCCTCCTTTGTTTTCGATAACAAAAAAGGCAAAGAATGAACATAGGTTCATCCTCCACCTTTTAGCAAACCTGCTATTCAGTAATCAGCCCATAAGCTGAGATCCGCTTGATCCTGCGGGCCACCAGCATCGATACGAGATAGGCTAACACGACAAGCCCGATGCACAGCATGACGATCAGGGGAATCTTCACAATGAACTGTACGTTGTGTATGCCTGCCCCCGACAGGAGTAGCGTCAGCATGGAGTTGGTGTACAGGCAGCCCAGCACCCCACCGATGAGGACGCCGATGATCACAATCGGAATGAAGCTCATCGCGATCTGAGACATCAATTGAAGTGTCGTATATCCTGTAGCTTTTAATATCCCAAATTCCCGTTTACGCTTGAGAATCATCGTTTTGATGACGAGGTATAGGATCATAATGACGACCAGCACCGTGATTGCAAGAATCATAACCATGACGGCAAAAACCGCTGAAATATAGATACTGCTTTGGCCGTTTATCGTCTCATCGACGTTTATGATATTCGCGTGTATATTCCCGTATTGTGCTTTGATGTCCTTGATAAAACGAGCAGTATCTACATCCTTCAGGTATACGTTGATGACAGAGCTCGTATAGTCGGGAACGATCTGCTGTATCCCTGACAAAGTTAAATAGGCTGCTTGCCCCATATTGCTAATGGACTGGCTTAGCCCCGTGATCAGGAATGGATGGGATGCATTATTGATCTCAACCTTTACCGTATCACCGATGCCTTTATCAAGCAGTTTGGACACTGCCCAAGATACGGCAATTTCATTGTCATATTTCGGAAACCGCCCTTCATACACCGACTGGTTTTCCAGCTTACTGTAATCATCCGAGATATTCATATAAATCGCCTGCCCATCAATCCTCGTCGGTAGGAAATCAAGAATAGCCGTCTTGGCTACGCCATCCATATGCTCTATCGCCGGAAACAGTTTTTCGCTGTCAGCGGCCGTCTTCGCCTGAATCATAACATTCGATGTCTCCGCGCCAACCAGATGGAAAAATGCCTTTTTATCCGCAGCTACATTGTAATACAACACAACGGAGAAGACGGATGCAAACGTAATAGCGGCAATGATAAACACAATCATAATATTTTGCTTACTATTCATCATCATCGTTTTGCAAGCGAGCACAAACTGGAGTCCGCCCCTCGCTTTCTCAAGCGGGAAAGGATTCTTTTTGAAGCTGTGCGTCATAATACCTCCGCGTAGAGCCGCAACAGGATGGAGCTTCTGAATGCGTCTACCCGATAGTAGGGTCACGGCTAGTACAAGTACAGCAACAATAAGAATACTGAGGATAATAGAACCGATATCGAAACTCCGCGTCCACAGGAGTCCCGATAAAGACGAGACAATCCCGCCAAATACGGGAATCACCGCATAGGAGACCGCAACGCCAATCATACCGGCTGAAAGCGTAATGAGCATAAATTGCAGCACAATAGAAGCAAGAATTTGCCTGCTCGTATAGCCTACCGCTTTCAATACGCCGATATTCACGATGCCGTCATCAATGCTGTTGGTTACACGGAACTTAATAACGATCAAGGCAACAAGTACAATGACCGCTGCGAACGCAACCAAGATCATGGAGACAATATTGATCGTCATCGTACCTACGTTTTTCATCGTCTCAATATCCGTTTCCCAAAAAGTAGGGTCAATCGCATTCATGCTCGGATCCGGAAACTTCTTATTATAATCATTCATCAGCGTCGTCGATTGCCTGCTATCGTTAAGGGCTGCGGATAAGTAGGTTCCTCCCGCTGCCACCCCTAATGTATCAGACAACTGACGATACGCCGCATCAGGTAAAATGAATTTCATAATGCCCATACTGGGCGTGCCCAGCATCGTTGATTCAAAGAATCCTGCGATACGGTAGCTATACGCCTTATCCTGATAGGTTATGGTGAGCGTATCACCTAGCTTGTAGCCGCCGCTTGTTTTAAAACTATAAGATACATAAATATCATCTTGATGCATTGGGTCCAGCTTCTGAATCAGCTTCAGAGGTGAAAAATCCCGTTTAGCATCCGCATTGAATATCGCAGCACCACTATCCATCTGGCTGTCGCCATAACGGAACCTGGCCGCATCCAGCAAAATCATCGATTCCATTTCGATTTGTTTCACACCAGAGTTATTCTTAAAGAAGTCGCCATAGACTTCCTTATAGTTTGCATTTTTCATCATGAGGCTTAGATGCGGATCATGCAATTCTTCGACCTTGTCATCATAGAAGGTACTCATTTTGGAAATAACCGTTATACCAACATTGAGAAGCAGGGCAGCAGCAAAAATCAAAATTAACAATGAAAATGCCGCACCTTTACCTTTTTTAATATTGGCCAGGGCAAGATTAACGATGTTCATCCTACCACCCCATTTCGGCCAGAAAGGCTTTTAACTTGTCATGCCTTTCATGATTATGCTCCATATTGAAAGCATCCAGCTTCAGGTCTCCACAAATCACA
The DNA here is from genome assembly GCF_018403225.1 of Paenibacillus sp. J23TS9. Lineage (NCBI taxonomy): Bacteria > Bacillati > Bacillota > Bacilli > Caryophanales > Paenibacillaceae > Paenibacillus > Paenibacillus sp. J23TS9. The sequence continues at coordinate 124,571 of NZ_BOSG01000006.1, forward strand.
CCATCACGCAGATAAAGCACCCTGTTTCCCCGCAAAGCCGTTTTGATATCATGGGTAACCATGACAATCGACTGACCATTTTGATTCACAGCGGTCATAGCATCCAGCACGCTATCACTGGCAGCCGAGTTTAATGCACCCGTCGGCTCGTCAGCAAAAATAATTTTCGGACTGTTGATTAATGCCCGTACGATACCTGCCCGCTGCGCTTCGCCGCCGGAAAGCTGAGAGGGGAATTTCCCCCATGCCGCTTCATTTAATCCGACCTCGGCAAGCAATTCCTTGGCTTTGGTAACGATGGCACGTTTATTCCTGCTTACCAGCAAGCCGCTCGCTAACACATTATCCAAAACACTCATATTGTCCAGCAAATAGACCTGTTGAAATACAAACCCGCAATGGTTTCTTCTAAAAATCGCAAGCTGATCGTTATTCAGCTCGGAAATATTCTTCTCCTCAAAGTAAATCTCGCCTAATGTGGGTTTATCCATCCCGCTAAGCGCATAGAGCAGGGTCGATTTACCCGAACCGGAGCTGCCCATAATAACCGTAAAATCGCCCTCCATCAGACTGATGTCCAAATTCTTGAGCACATGCTGCTGATTTCCCCCACTGGAAAAGGTTTTGCATAATTTCTCCGTTCTTAATATCCTGTTTTGCATGAAATTAACACCCTCCTAAACAAATAAGACTGTAATATGGATTACAGTCCTATCATACAAAAGCAATTCTTATTTAATCTTTGTTCAATCCTTAACTGTTTCTTAATTCGGTTAAGCCAGCTTGATCCGGAGAATCACGGTAAAACCATCATCACGGTTATGACATTCCATATCCCCCAGCATTTTCTGCATAAAATATTTAGAAATGAATAGTCCAAGCCCCGTTCCGCTTTGCCCCACGACGTTTTGGCCCCTATAAAATTTATTGAATAAAAGCGGTAATTCATCCTCATCGACGCCTTGTCCATAATCCATGATATGAAGCTCCAGGTACGCATCATTGATTTGAGAGGTTATCTTAACCGAGGTACCCGCATATTTGTAGGAATTACTCAGAATATTATCGAATACCTGCTGCAAACGCGTCACATCCGTTACAATCATGCAAGCCGGAATCGGATCGCAGCTAATTTGATCATCATAATTCACGTTCGCAATGATACCGCTGAGAACCTCACTTAATTCCTCGGAAACCGTTACCTTAAGCTCTTGCAGCTCTTCCAGCGTCGCATGGAACATATCCGTCACTAATAGATTAATTTGCTCCGCTTTGGAATAGATCATGTTCAACTGCTTGATCACTTTATCATCACTGGCCCGGATCAACATCAGTTCACTCACGGCTTTAATGGAGGCCACCGGCGTTTTGATATCATGGCTTAAGCCAGCCACAAGCTCCTTCTTACTGCGGTTTGCGGCATATTCACTCTGCCTGGCTGCCGCCAGCTCTTCACGCATGATATCGAAGCTTTCGGTAAAAGCACCAAACGGGTTGTTTTTATCCATTTTCAGCGGAATATCCAGATTGCCTCTCGCTACATTGACCGCAAAGTTCTGCAGCTTTTTGAACGGCTTAAATACCCTATGATTTAAAAATAGGATATAAAAAATGCATAGTGCCGTTATGGCAACGAAAGTGGTCATCATCACACTCACAAGCCGACTCCTGCTCTGCTCGATGATGGCTTGATAATCATTATGAATGATCATTTTCCCTGCGAGCCTATCATCGATCATGATGTCTGTAACGGTATCCCGGTTTTTCATGGCATCATTCAGTGTCGTTGAAAGCCCCTCCGCCGTTTGATAGAGTATAGTTCCGTTATTATCAAGAACAACGAATTGCAGCTGTGTAGCATGATAATCTTCCGGCTTCATATTTCCCCAGCGGCTTTCCGTTATCTTTACCACTTCATTCACCGCGACAACATCCACATCGGTATTTACCTTCGTGTTAATCACTAGAAGAGACAGAATCATGCCTGTCATAAAAACGATAAGGATCGTCAGGAACATCCACTTCATTCTCATGCCTTGCTATCCTCTAAGACGTAGCCTGTTCCCCATACGGTTTTGATATATTGCGGCTGATTGGGGTTCACTTCGATTTTTTCGCGCAAGTGACGAATATGTACATTCAGCGTGCCGTCGCCGGCAAAGGAATCGCCCCATACATTGTGAAACAGCTCTTCTTTGGTGACCACCCTATTTTTATTGTTCACCAAATAGCAGAGCAGTTTATATTCAAGCGTCTTGAGTTTAATCTCTATACCATTCACACGGACACGGCATAAACTGCTGTCGATCTTAACTTGGCCAAACTCCAGCATTTCTGCGGGACCGTTGTTCCCGTATCGTTTGAGCACTGCTTTCACTTTTGCCAGCAAGATACTGAGCGTATACGGCTTTTGTATGTAATCGTCTCCACCTATGTTGAGGGCAATGAGAACATCGTCATCACTGGACCGAGCGCTAATAAACAGAATAGGTACCTGCGTTATTTGCCGCAGTTTTTTGCATAAGTCAAAACCCGATGTATTACCCAGATTGATGTCGAGGAGGATCAGTGAAACTTCATGTTTTTTTAAAAATCGCATACACGCGTCTGCGTTAGTCACATAAGCGGATTGGACCTCAAACATATTAAAATACTCACATGTGGTTTCTGCCAGGACGGTTTCATCGTCCACAATTAAACAATCAACATTCATATTGGTTCTCCATTGGAATTCAGAATAGGCAAGGCTTGGATACTTTTGTAATATACCATGAGCATTGGTGGATTGTAACGCAGGACTTCCATCCCCTCGCCTGGCAAGCTCTTCATGAACTAGGCTATAATAAGGGGACATGCCTCATCATATTTGAACTCAAAGGACGGTAAGCCATGCCTGACAATGCAAATCCCATCGAACAAATGAAAGCCATTCAAAAACAGCTCATACGTTTTATGATGAAATATAAATTCGCTTTGCAGGAAGTCGAGACTAAAATCGAAATCCTGCAGGAGGAATTCCAGCTGCTCCATGACTACAATCCGATCGAGCATACGAAGTCGAGGTTGAAGTCACCGGAGAGCATCATGAAAAAGCTGCTGCGTAAAGGCGGAGCTGGCTCGCTTGCCGATATTAAAGACAACATCAAGGATATCGCGGGCATCCGGATTACCTGCTCCTTCATATCCGACATTTACCGAATCAGCGAGATGCTGCAACGGCAAGCCGATTTGAACATTCTGTCGGTCAAAGACTACATTCAAAATCCGAAGCCCAACGGTTATAAAAGCCTGCATATCCTGGCTGAGGTTCCCGTGTTCATGTCCGATCGCGAAGAAGCGATATGCGTTGAGATCCAGATCCGTACCATTGCCATGGATTTCTGGGCCAGCCTGGAGCATAAAATCTTCTATAAATGCAACGAAACCGTGCCGGAACGCCTCCTTCAGGATCTGAAAAAGGCAGCTGACACGGCGTACGAGCTCGATACGAAAATGGAGCAGCTCCAGCAGGAGATGGAAGAGATCAAGCTGGCGCATCAATTCGATGCCAGTGAGGACTATCAGCTGCTAATCGATAATCAGCAGTTCAAAATCCCGGAAAATCTGCTGAGGCTGATTTCGGGAGAGAGGTAACGGCATAGCAGCCGTGCTGGAGTTCCCTATTCGAGAGATGCGTTTGCATGAAGCTGCTAAGCTGTGGTTTACGAAAAAGGATAAAGCCGAGAACTGTTTACAACAGAATTCTCGGCTTTTTTTTATCTTTCGACTTATTCTCCGGTATAAATACATGGTAAAATATGATTTTAAAAGGAAATATATTCTATGCGTGTTCCTGACAGCTATCATTCGAAATGACGGAGGAAATCATGAAGAAAACGGTACTCGCTTTATTTTGTACGATCCTATTTTTTTTAACAACTGAAAGTGCATTGCATGCGCAAGCGCTGCAAAGCACTCTGCCTGAACCCGTGTGGGTGGCCTCTACCCCTAACCTGCTTCCTGCTGATGTATATGTCCGGAAGGCCAATAATCACCTTTACATTATGGATGCATACGGGAAAGTCTCCATCCTGAATGACGGCACGGGCAAACAAATCGCTGAGGTTGATCCGACATCCCCCACATCCAAAATGGCCTATTCGGGATTTTTCGGAGGCAATCAGGTTGGTAAAAACGGCAACTTATATCTGACCACATCCGAGAACGATACCAAAAACAACCGGCTCACTCGTCGTCTTCAGGCATACAATTCTTCAGGAAAGGCGTTATGGGTTCGTGAATTTTCCCGGCCGATTCCTAAAACATTTGCTGAGAAGGTCAGCGATATCAGCGGGATTTTTATAAATAACGACGGAACTTTGTTATTTTACATGAGTCTTGAAAGATATAAGTTCATCGTTTTTCAGATCGATCAACAAGGGAAACAACTACAAAAAAAAGAGATCAATGAATTTGTGAACAGCTATCATAATAACATGATGACTACTCTTCTAAACTGGTCCGGCAAAGCAGCAGACTATTCGGACTATAAAGCAACGCTTACGGTATACGACTCGAAGCTGAATCGATTATTCAATCAAAAAATCGATGGCCTGAAATTCAGAGGTATTTTGCCCGACAAAACACTGTTGTTCTATAAATTCAATAAAACGACGACAGACGTCATCGCCAAAAACAGCAAAGGGGCCATACTATGGAAGAAATCCGTCCCCGGAAAGATCACTCTGGACAATTTCGGGCAGGATAATGAGGCATTCAACAGCGAATATTTAGTAGCCTCATCCAACCAGACGCTCTATGTATTCAATTCGAAGGGTCTCTCTGCCCAATCGAAGGTAGCCTTGAACAATCAAACGGCCAATCTTTCCTTTACCATGAGCGGTGACGGGAATATCTTGATCGTGGACGAGAAGAGCTCCTTTCCGAAGGATACGCCGGAACAGATCATTATTTTAAAAGGCAGCGACTTAAGCAGAATAGGCAAAATTGCTATGCCTGCCGGAGCATTCCTGGAGACCGCGTACCTGTACAAGGGCCAAGGCTGGTTGTACAGATGGTTCGATGACATGAACAATCCGGATTTACAAAACATCGCCATACAAAAATACGACCTGAATCTTTGATTCAGTTCAAAGGCCGCTCACTGGAGCGGCCTTTGACATGCCGTCTATCTTTTTTTTGATGAAGAGGCATCGGCGTATGCCCATTTCCAGTGTAATAATCGTTTACCCTGTGAACCGAGTAAATTATGTTCGCAGGAAATTGTTATCCCAGCACTAACTCAAAACGAGCGAAAATATCTTCTTCATACCACATCGTGAAATTAGTTCCCCATGTTGTGTTCAATAGTGTAAACGTAAATTTATGGTTGTCTTGATGGTATTTGTTGTTATAACTTAGATTGTTATTTGTTCCGATTCCCAAAAGAGGGGCATCAATAGGTTTAATATTGATTTTTTTATCGCTACCATCGTAAATTAACTCTTCAATCATGTGTTGCAGCTTATTTCCGTGACCTACCACTTCAAAAGGTGAAATAACGGTCTCAATTTTACGAATCTTCGTTAAGTACGGCGAATTCAAACGTGGTGTCATGTCAAAAGAATAAATTTCCGGATAACGAATGGCATCTTTATCCTTTAATAAAAGTGCAATTTCAACTTTATCTCCAAATTGATACTTAACCTTTACAACTCTTGGAGCACCATACTCCTCCACAGCTCTTTGGCTATACTTTAAAGTTGCAATCATCGAATCCTTTTCCTTAACTAATTTCACAACATGTGGTGTGAAATTTTCATTCAATTGAATACGCTTTTGAATTTCCATTCCTGGCTTTAAGAAGTCAATGGCCCACCAATTATGTTGTAATTCACGTAAATAGTTGTAACGTAGGTTATCATAATCATTTTGCCCAGCTATTGTATAGCTCAAAACCCCGAGTTTGTTGTCCTGATCAAAGTAAAGTGTTCCATCCTTTTCTAAGTGGTTAATTGAACCATCGCTAGCAAACATAACTTGATACCCGTTTACCGGAATCAATTCTTCCAAACCACATTCAATACCTTGGTTTTCAAAGATATGATATGGAACTTCGATAAGTTTTTTAATGTTATTTTGATCTTTAGGCTCCAAACAAGCTATTGCACGATCAACGTTCTTGCGTTGTTCTTTCCATGAAGACTCATAAAATTTGTACGAACGATCCGTCCACTCATTATAAGTGAATTTCATTTCGCCAACCGTTGCATCTTTAACAATTCCATAAGCGTAGGTTAAATCAAGATCGGTAATTTGGTCTAAACTACGTGCTCGCTGGAAGTCTTTCTTTTCATAATTCATATAGTCACTGAAATAGCGTTTGATATCCATTCCCCAAGTATGCTCTGGAACTAACATCGCATAGAAATTAGCATCATCATTTTCTATTTTGTTATCAAACATGTAATTCGTTAAAATCCGGTAATCACGAATGATTTTCGGATCAGACATCATTCCGTGAATCCATGTGTCCCCAATCTCCTCTGTAATCACTGGCAGTTGGTCACGTACTTCCCAAATTTCATTTGCAAACTGATCCATTGAAGTCATTTCAAGCTCATAGTCTGGATACTCATTCGCCATTTTTGACAAATAAGCGTTAATTTTCTCTTTTGTTCCTGGACCACTATTATCATGAGTATGCATAAACGCCAGCTTGTTATCCATGCAATCAACTCCGATTACGCCACCATAGTCGTCTGAATAAGAGACGATGATCTCACTTTCGCCATTCTTCCATAGAAATGTATCTGGAACTTCTGGAATGGAGCTCGAGCCATTTACACCAATATGTAGGAATTTAATTCCTTGACGATATAACTCATCAACAATCCCGATCGTATGTCCTGGGACGTCAGTCATTTTTGCGCTTGTTGTTGTGTATCCATAACGAGCATCTAACTTTTTTGAGATTGAAGTCATGTAATGTAAAGTTTGAGGTGTCATAGTTTCAGATTCAAACGTACATGGGATTGCGTGCCAGCGAATGTAACCTTTCTTTATGGCATCGTCTAGCTTTTTACAAGCTTCTTCATCCATGTTTTTGAAGTAATATTCAATAATAAAGCTACCTGTTGTCCAAACAAAGTCTTTGCCCTCTTTCCTTAAATCTTCAGCTAAAGTGATTGCGTTTTGAATGTAATCATGGCAATACTTATGCAAGACATTTTCTGCCAAATCAGTAAATCCAATGTCAAAATGAGTTTTGTTTACCACATAGATTTTTTTCATTTCTATAATCACGCCTTTCTTAGTCATAATACGTCGTGAAATAATTGCTTCATCTCCGCATATTGTGGGGTATTCGAAGTAATAATAGCTCATTCCATACGTCTAGTATTTATTTTATACGGACATATCTTTATAAAATCCTGACATTTTAATGTGTCTACCACCTGTTTCATACGATAAAATCTGATAAAACCATATCAATCGCGAAAAAGTCATTAATACTCTAGTTGAATTGTTTAATTAAACTGGGTCTAATACTTTTCAGTCTAAATCTTTATTTCCATCGGTTATTAGAGTACTTTCTCCAGCAATTCTGTCATCGTCTCACCCCCTGCCTTACTGCTAAAGATAATCCGCGATTGTTGTCCGTGATGTTCTTAAAGGAACCCATATCACATTTGCAAACAAGAACTGTGACAGGTATCACGGTAGGACGCATGAAGATGCAGGCATAGTAGAGAGATAAGCAGGAACGCTGTATATTTTGCTATTCATATGAGCAGCTGGAACAGACTTTCATACTCGTGAAAAAAGGAGCATACCAGTGTATACGATTCTTTCCAACGAACGCATCTGCGCGGGCATTTACCTCATGACGGTGGAGGGACAATTCCAAGAGGCATGTATGGGACAATTTTATATGCTGAGGGCTTGGAACGACGTCCCCGTATTATCTCGGCCAATCAGTATTTATAACGTGGAAAATAACAGCATTCAGTTCCTGTATAAAATGGCAGGCGAAGGCACCCGCTTGCTGGCAAAGCTGCATGAAGGAGACAGCATACAATTGGAAGGACCTTTAGGACATGGATTCCCGGATGTAAAGGGACGCGTTGCCCTGATCGGAGGCGGTATCGGTATGGCTCCCCTGCTGTACACTGCCAAGCAGCTGGATAAGCCCGATATATATCTTGGTTTCCAGGATCAATCCTATTTGACGGAAGCGTTTGAGCCTTATTCTAATAAGCTCGTTGTACAGATCGGCGGAAGCGTGCTGGATGATCTGGATCTAAGCTCATACGAATATGCACTGGTTTGCGGTCCGCTTGGCATGATGAAGGAAGCTGCGCGGATCGCAGAGGGCCTGAATACGAAGATGTATGTTTCTTTGGAAAAACGGATGGCTTGCGGCATCGGGGCCTGTTACGTATGCTCGGTGTTGAACAAGAATGGTCATTGTAAAGTATGTACGGATGGCCCTGTATTTCTGGCGGAGGAGGTCGATTGGCATGGGCAGCTTAGCTTGTAACATCGCGGGCATTCCCTTCATTAATCCCATCGTAATGGCATCCGGAACGTTCGGATTCGGACAAGAATATGCCAAGCAATACGATATCAATAAGCTAGGAGGGATCTCCAGCAAGGGATTAACCCTTGAGCCTCGTGCAGGAAACAGCGGAACCCGAGTATGGGAGACGGCTGGGGGTATGATGAACAGTGTCGGTTTAGAGAATCCAGGCATCGATGCCTTCCTGACCGAGGAGATGAAGTTCTGGGAAACGATTGAGCCCGTCAAGATTGTCAACCTGGGTGGGAGTAATATCGAGGAATATGTGCTTGGTGCATTGAAAATCACGAAGGATACGGGGGAACGCCGTAAAGATCATCTCCGCGCCGTAGACATGATTGAACTAAACATATCCTGTCCCAACGTAAAGGAAGGCGGTATGGCCTTCGGCATAAAAACGAATGTTGCCAGAGAAGTCATTCGTGAAGTAAGACAAGCCACATCGCTGCCGCTTGCCGTGAAGCTGTCGCCAAATGCGGAGAATATTGTGGAGATGGCGGTCATGTGCGAGCAAGAAGGCGCGGACTGTGTGTCGCTTGTTAACACCTTTTCAGGCATGAAGATTGATATTCATAATCGCCGGAGTGTATTCTCCAATATATACGCCGGATTATCCGGTCCGGCCATCAAACCCATTGCCCTGCGAATGGTACATCAGGTCGCCCGGCAGTTAAGCATTCCCGTTATGGGTATGGGAGGGATAACATCCGCAGCGGATATTATTGAATTTATTATCGCGGGCGCCGAGGTGGTTCAGGTCGGTACTTACAACTTCATGAACCTGCGCGCTGGCGAGGAACTGCTTGCCGGACTGCAGAGCTTGATGCTGCAGGAGAATATAAGCAGCCTCGATGAGATTCGCGGGATTTCGTACTAATGCAAAAAGCCTTATCTTAAAGGATAAGGTTTTTACATTTCCAAGTTACGGTATTAATAAAGGGACAGTATATTCATAGACATTTGAATAACTAGTTGTAATATCATTGGATACTTTCATTCTAAAATAATAATGTTGGCCTGGTAATAAATCTTGTACATCGATAAAAGTAACCTTTCCAGTAGATATTGCTCCGTTCAGTGAAGATGCTTCAACCCAATCGATTTCATCTAGTGACTGCTCAATCACTTCTGATGTAGCTCCTTGAACTGAAGTATATTGTAGCATTATTGAATCCTCCAAAAAATCAGAAAGACCTAGGTCTTTTATTTCTAACGTGCCATTATCCTCTTCTTCGGTGCCGTCGGGTTGATTGATTGTCACAGAGATAGTTGTTTCATTTGTACCGCCATGCCCATCACTGACCGTAATTTTAAATTGTGCATTTCCAGCAGCCACCGGATGAATTGTAGGTTGTGCAGTTGCTTCTCCAGAAGTTACATCTGCTACATCTGGATCTAATGCTTCAATTGAATAGGTTAATGTATCGTTCTCATCTTCATCCGTAAATAGTCCTGTTAAGTCCATAGGTTTGTCAGTACCTACCGAAAAGCTGGGGGCAGCCCAGGTATTATTAATCACAGGAATATGATTGTTATCTGTAACCGTAATGTTATTATGCACCGAATAACCTACACTTTTCTTATCCTGATCAACATATATAAATAGAACTTGATGATCTCCTTTCTCTGATTTCAGATTCAGAGGCTTGGATGTAGGAATATTGAAGAAGTACTTCGAGTCATAACCCGCAGTTTTCTTCATTATTGAATAAATATTAGAATTTGTGAAAGGGTCATCCATCGTTGTAGCAAACGAAATAACTTTACTTGCACTTGCTACATTAAACTCCATAGGATCGATTAGTAAATGATATTTAAGAATAGCTCCGCCAACAGTTATTCCTGTTGTTATTTCTTTGTCCAGAGTAGCATTTACATCAGTAACCATAGCAGCTATTTTATCAGAAGAATTCAATTCCAAATCCTCTGCATTGCTTATTGCAACTCTATAGACATCTAAATTCTCCTCAAGGATCGAGACTAATTTCCCTGATAACGCAGAGTTAATATCGTTTAAAGTTATTCCACTTGCATCTACGTTTTTGATTATACTGTCAATTTTATTTATCGCTAATTGTTGTGAAGATAAAGTTACATTTAAATCAAACGTTGTAGTTGTTACCCCGCCTCTTCCATCGTTAGCGGTTAATGTAATTGTACACGAGCCCACACTTATTCCTGACACGTACAAATCATTTCCGTCTAATGAAACAGTAGCAACATTCGAATTTGAAGAGCTTGCTGAAAATGTTAACGAGTCTCCATCTCTATCTGTAAAAACTCTGGATACATTAAGTACATTTACATGTTGCTCAATTTTAATAGATTTTGCTTCAATCACACTAGCAACCGGAGCATGGTTTTTTACCGGAACAGGTTCTGGATTTGGTGTTGATACAGGGCTTGTCGTTGACACAGGGCTTGGTGTAGGTACAGGGATTGGTGTAGGTGTCGGGTTAGGGGTTGGTTCAGGGCTTGGCTCTGATTTTGCTAATTCAACTTGAACCATTAAGAATTTTGATGCAACCGATGCTACATCCTGGCGATTAGCCACTCCTTTAGGGTTAAAAGTATTATCGCCTATCCCTTGAATTAACCTAGCCGTAACTGCATAGCCTACTGCATCCTTTGCATATTCGGAAATAGCATCATTATCCGAAAAAGTGAGCTTAGCTGCATAGCCTGTGGTATCTACTCCCAGTGCCCTTACAAAAATAACAGCCATATCTTGACGTGATAATGTCGTTCCCTCGCCAAAGAAGCCACCCCCACGTCCATTAATAAGACCGGCACGTGCAGCAGCTTCCACGTATTTATATGCATAGTTACCCGCTGGGACATCTGAAAAAGTTGGAATTGAAGGAGGTTTACTCACGTCTAAGTTTAATGCCTTAGCAAGAATAATGGCAAAATCCTGACGTAGAATTACTCCTCTTGGATCAAACTGACCAGATGATACACCATTAACTATTCCTTTTTCCGCCAGCTGAAGTATAGCATCCTTGGCATAAGAATTGGAGATGTCATTGAACGTGCTGGCAGCGAATGCTTGCGGTCCCATCGCGCCGAAGAGGAGAGCAGTTGAAATAATTGTGATCGATTTCTTTTTGAATTCATGTTTCTTACCCATTTATTCTTTCCCCCTATAAAAATTGACACCACATTAATCGACAAAATGTGTCAATTTATTATATGGTGTTTTTCTGAACCGATTCTGAACAATGTCTTAAAGTGAAAATAAAGCAAGAAAAAGATCTGCCTCGCGCCCCGGATCGGTAAACGCATAAGCAGATCTTTTTCTTGTTCAATCGGAACTCATGATTTATTGTTCAGCTTTTTTCCATTCGCCCTGGATTTTAGCTTCATTAATCAGGTTGTTCACATCTTCAACGACCTGTTTGCCGCCTTTAGCCATATATTCGTCTGCGAATTTATCCCAATCTGAAATAGGTCTTTGTCCAACAATCATTTTGGTTAGTTCGTTCGTAGCGAATTCATTTAGCGCCGTGATTTTACTATCGTAAACCGTGGAATGGATACGGCCTACCGGACTAATGTAGAAGTCGGATTTTTGCAGCATATCAACCATATTCTTATTGAATGCCTTGGATTCAGGGGTTTTGGATTGGACTTCATAATCCTTCATCGATTTATCCCCTTCAATCCAGCCTCCTAATTTCTCGTTGAAATTGGCCAGAGGAGCATACTTGCTAAATTCTTCTGTAGGTTCTGCTGCTCCATCTGTCATTTTATAGCCCTTGCCTTCGCCGCCATTCGTCCAGTCAAAATACTCATTACTCGAATTTTGTTCTTGTGCCGGAACATATTTCTCCATATAATCCATCATCTCTAATATCTTCTTCACCTTGTCATCGTCTTTCTTCAGAGCAGAACTGAGCATCCAGATTCGATAATATCCCGAGCCTCCCACATATCCCTTGGAACCATCCGGAGCATCAAATGCAGGAATAGCTGCAACTTCAGCACCTGGTGCATTTTTTGCCAATGTCGGGATATCGAGGTTTCCTGATTGAGCCCCTTTGTTTATACCTACTTGCTCATACCAAATTCCGACTTTACCCGCGTTGAAGGCCTTAAATACTTCATTATAGGGTTGGGTAGGCCAGTCCTTATCAATAGCGCCTGCTTGATATAATTCATTGAGCACCGTAATTTTTTCTTTGCTTCCTTTACCAATTTGTCCTGGAATCAACATACCATCATCATTTTTATGATACCAGGTACTGCTGCTCCAATACGCTCCAAATGCCGGGTCATAAACAATACCTTTCGCTAAACCTAGCCCAACGGTATCGTTTTTTCCATTGCCATCCGGATCTTTGGTGGCGAAAGCGGTAGCCACTTCCTTTAATTCTTCGTAATTTGTCGGCATTTTCAATCCGAGCTTGTCTAACCAATCCTTCCGAATAATCGGTTTCTTGCCTCCGCTGGAAGGGAAGTACAGAGGGATCCCGTAGATTTTCCCGTCCACGCTTACCGCATCCCATACGGATTGGGGAATGGCTTTAAACGTGTCATACTGCTCGACATAATCATTCAGAGGCAAAAAGGCACCTTGCTTTGCCCATTTGACGTAATTCGCATCAGCACCTTCCGTACCGATCACATCAGGAATATCCCCTGAGGCCATTTTTACCGTGAGCTTATCATCATATAAATCAAACGGAATGAATTGCGGTTTAAACGATATGTTGAATTTTTCATTAATCTTTTGAACACCTTCATTACCGGGTTCAGGTACCGGAGTTGACCAAGTTCCGTCAAACCAGGTAATCTCGGTTTTTTTGCCGCTATCCGTGGATGAGGCTTTATCCCCGTCAGATGAAGCTTTCTCCTCCTTGGATGAACATGCACTGAGTACTCCGACGCAAAGAACAGCCGCTAAAAAAAGTGATACATACTTTTTCATTTCCCATTTCCCCCTTTATATTTTTCCAAATCTTTCAATCATGAAAACATGAGGTACATAGAGCAACATTATTCTTTTACGGAACCGAGCATCACCCCTTTTGCGAAATGCTTTTGCAGAAATGGATAGACGATCAAAATCGGTATTGTAGCCACCAGGATGGCAGCCATCCCGATCGTTTCCGCAGGCGGAGGATTCACGACCCCTGCTTGTGACCCGGGGTCCATTAAATTTCCCTGATTTAATATGACCATCTGTCTAAGAATGACCTGCACGGTCCATTTTGCCGGATTACTTAGATACAGAAGGGATGTAAAGTATGAATTCCATAAACCCACCGCATAAAACAATCCGAAAGCAGCTAATGCGGGTTTAGACAAAGGGAGGATAATCCGCGTGAAAATTCTGATATCATTGGCACCATCGATAATGGCTGCTTCCGTCAAGTCATAAGGCACACTCCGGAAAAATTCTCTCATGACAATTAAGTTAAAAGAGCTTATGGCCCCCGGAATAATGATCGCCCACAGCGTATCCATTAAGCCTGTAGACTGAACGATCATGTAAGACGGAATCATGCCTGCACTGAACACAAATGTGAACAGCACCATGAACATGAATATCTTTTGTCCCAAAATATTTCTGGACATCGCATAGGCCATCGCTGCCGTTAGCAGGAGACTGACAGCCGTACCTACCACGGTTACATAGATGGTCACTCCGAGAGAGCGAATAAATGCTTTGGATCCCAGAATATATTGGTAAGCGTCAAGCACCCATGTTTTAGGCCAAAGAAGCAGCTTCGTATTCACAAATTCTTCATACGTGGCGAACGAAACAACGAACATATAATAGAATGGAATGAGCATCGCAAGAGCAATAAGAGCTAATAGAATGATGTTCACATAGCTGTACATTTTATCTCTCATTGTATTGTTTTGGAGCATTGGTTCCCCCCCTTTCTTCTTTAGTAGACTCCATCACTGCCAAATTTTTTCGACAATCGGTTCGCACCCACAATCAGGATCAAGCCTACAACAGACTTGAATAACCCCACAGCCGTTGCAAAGCTAAAGTCAGAATCCTGAATGCCTTTAAAGTAAACAAATGTATCAAGCACATTACCAACATCCATCGTAAACGGTGTCAGCATCAGATAGATTTGTTCGAACCCGACATCCAGAACGCTTCCCAATCTTAAGATTAACAAGATAAAAATCGTACCTTTTAAAGCAGGCAGTGTGATATGCCACATTTGTCTCCACCGGCTTGCACCGTCGACCGCTGCTGCTTCGTAAAGGCTTGGATTGATTCCCGAAAGAGCGGCAAGAAAGATAATCGTCCCCCATCCGGATTCCTTCCAGATGACTTCCAGAACAACCAAAGGCATAAACCAATGCGGATCTTGCAAGAAGGCAATCGGTTCCATATGAAAAAGACTTACAAGAACGCTGTTCACGATCCCGTTAGATTTCAAAAGAACCGTAGCGATGCCAATGATAATAACCCATGATAAAAAGTGAGGCAGATAAACGATCGATTGTATCAATCTTTTGTACACACTATTTCTGACTTCATTGAGCATCAGAGCCAGAATAATCGAAACGGGAAAGGCAAATACGATTTGAAGAAAAGATAAATATAAGGTGTTCCACAACACACGGATGACTTCTTGATCCTCGAATATCGTTTTAAAGTGTTTCAGTCCTACCCAGTCACTGTGAAAAAAACCTTGAAAGGGGCTGTAGTCCTGAAAAGCGATAATATTTCCAGCCATAGGGATATACCGATAAATAATGAAATAGGCAAGCCCTGGTAATAACAGCAAAAAGAGATAACGCTCTTTCCACAGTCGATTCAAATTCTTGTTCTTTTTTGTCGGAACCTTGGGGTTCTTCATAACTGGTGTTCCTGAGTCTGACGTTGGTATCACATTCATCTTCTCTGTCACATCCTTTTAGATCAAAGAGATCGTTATTCACATGGTTTATTCAGCGGCTGGCAGCTGCTTTTTAGCTAACATGGGAGCTTCACCTAAAGTTACACTCGTTTGGCCGGGTCCATGAAGCTCGAACATGATGATTTCATTCTCGCCGGCTTTAAGGAAAGGAGCTGGTATATATAGCGTTTCTTGCGGTCCAATCTCCCAATACCTTCCGATGTTAGCCCCGTTGACATAAGCTACACCCTTCTTCCATCCGCTACATTGCAAGAACGTATCTGCAGGTTGATCGATATGAAATACCCCTTTATAAAAGGCAGGCATTGTACTCGTTTCTGTCATTTTCTTAAAAGCCAATGTGGATAGATCGCGTAAAGGAAGCGGATAGATCGTCCAATGAAACAGGAACTGTCCATTTAATCGTACGCCCTCTGTGATCCCCTTATAATCTTTTATAAGCGGGCCATAATTGACCCTCCCCATATTTTCGACTAGAATCCCTAGACGACAGCCATTCTGCGGAATATCGAAAAACAAATCTTGCGGATTCCATCTTTCAACGGTTCCAATATATTCGTCATCCAAAAAAATTAATGCGCGGTCATGTACATCCTGTAAAACGAGCTTGTTATTTGTCCTTGGCCCGCTGACCGTTGTTTCGTAATAAATAAATCCGTAATCCTGACCCAGTTCCTCCATCGTCTCCGGACAAGTTCTTTCCAGCGGAGATGACAGCGCTTGTAATGAATCCAAAAGAGCAGCGCATTCCGTGAACTGAACTTCCCCAAACGCCTTTACCGGAATCGGATCCGGCAAAGCTAACGGTTTTAGCGGCATATATTTTTCAATAACCTTTCTCACCGCAAAAAACTTGTCTGTCGGCACTCCATGCTCTGTTAGCAAAACATCGTAGTCATAGCTTGTAATTGTGGGTTCATATTTGCCGCCATGATTGGCTCCGTTATAAAAACCAAAGTTGGTTCCGCCATGGAACATATAAAAATTGACGGATGCATTTCTTTGCAGCATCTGATCCAATGTATTGGCTACATCTTCTGCATCTCTGGTGTGATGTTCTTCGCCCCAGTGATCAAACCAGCCATTCCAAAATTCCATGCACATGATCGGTTGATCCGGCTGGTATTCCTCCAGCTTATCGAAATACTCGTTCACGCCTGATCCAAAGTTAACCGTTGCCAAGACGCCTTCGGTCATCCCGCCTTGCAGCATAGCGTCCGTGGGTCCATCGGAAGTGAACAGTAAACAATCGACACCTCTGCTCTCCATGGCTTTCTTGATATACTGCAAATACTTTTGATCATTTCCATAGCTTCCATATTCATTTTCGATTTGCATCGCGATGATGGGTCCATCATTTGTACACAGATGCGGAATCAATAAAGGCATTAATGTATCGTAATAGGCATCTACTTTTTCTAGAAAATGAGGGTCAAAACAGCGTAATCTCATTCCCTTGTCTTGTAGCAGCCATGATGGCAAACCACCAAATTCCCATTCTGCGCAAATATACGGGCTTGGGCGAATGATGACCAATAAGCCAACCTTTTGGGCGAGAGTGATAAATTGTTCCAGATCTGCGATCCCTTCAAAGCAGAAGTTTCCTTCAGCAGGCTCATGCAAATTCCAAGGAACATACGTTTCAACCGTATTAAACCCGCATTCCTTCAGTTTCAATAGCCTGTCTTCCCAATATTCGGGAACCACCCGGAAGTAATGCATGGCACCGGATATGAGTTGAATGGGCTCCCCATTGAAAATGAATTGGTTTCCTTTAACTGAAAAATCAAAACTCATGGCTAAATCCCCCCGTTTATGATTTCAAACCATCTTAGAAGATGCGATTTCTTGATAATAATCTTCCAGCTCGATCGATTTACCCTTATGCAGACGGGATTCTTCAGCAGCAAAGGCCATTAAATGACTGCGTAAGGATACGGTTGCGGAAGATAAACTGGTACCGCGATCCTCGTAATTTCTGACTTCATCGAGAAATGATTTCACGATTTTCGTGTCTCCGCCGCCATGTCCACCCACAGGTGTATCCAAACGAATAATCGTTTCATGTTTCGTCAGGAAGTCATAGATAGACAGGCTGTTGTCATCCATATTCCCGCGAATTTCTCCCTTGGTGCCCATGATTTGAACTATTCTTGTCTGTTCTCTTGTGAAACCACACATGCTGAACGTAGCGGTAATCCCGCCCTCAAACTCCATATTCACCACTTGATGATCGACCACATTGTTATCGGATTTATAGACGCACTTTCCATACTCGGTCGTATGCAGAGCGGATATAATTCCTTCTTCGGTATAGTCTTCCGTGAATTTTTTGGCCCAGCCTTTTCCTTCACCCAAATAATATCTGCCAGCATGGAATGGACAATCATTCTCTGCCGGGCATCCATCAAGGCAGCGTTCAGGTGCGCCTTCGGGAGCATTGCTCTCCTTAAAATGCATGAGGGAACCGTAAGAACTCACCCGCAAACAAGGCTTATCGATAATCCAGGAAAGAATATCCATATCATGACATGACTTCTGCAAAATCATTGGACTTGATTTTTCTTTATTATTCCAATTCCCACGGACAAAACTGTGGGACATATGCATGACTTCGACATTTTCATTCAATTGAACCGAAACGACTTCCCCGATTTGTCCCTGTTGAATGACCTTTTTAACGTTGGACCAAAAATCGGTGTACCGTAATACGTGGCAAATCGTTAGCATCCTATTGTGTTCCCGCGCTGCTCTTTCCATTTCGATGCATTCAAGCGGGTCTGGCGACATCGGTTTTTCCAAAAGGACATGGTAGCCTGCATGTAATGCTGCAAGAGTTGGCTTATAATGCATTCGGTCTAATGTACAAATAATAGCAACATCAGCTCTTTTGGGACCATTAAGAAGCTCTTCCCATGTTTCGAAACCATTTTCCTGCGAAATATGATGCTGCGTCATTACCTTCTCCCGACGCTCTGCATTTGGATCTGCTACGGCAACAATTTCGAGTTCATGCGGATTTTTAAGTGCATACGGAGCATAGCCACGCGCTCCTCGGTCTCCTGCTCCAATTAATACGGCAGTAATTTTTTTCATGTGAACTTCCTCCACTTCCATCTGTCATTCTTTTATGTGAAAAGGCAATTTCTTGCCGGCGATAACAATGGGTGAAACATGCGTTTTTGATCGTTTTTTATTTCAATACTTTAAAGCATTAAAACTAAATGCAGTAAAAATCTATGAAACTTGGATCATTATAGATATGTAAGGAATAATAACAGGCATCCTTATTCTGGATATAAAACAAAGAATTATATATTTGGATAATCGATTGGTACTAATATTGGAGTGTTCTACTGTTAAATGAACTTGTTCATGAAGTAAATAACGGAGGTAAAACTTAATTTCCCAAAATGAAATCGCTATCATTCTATTTATAAATAAATGTTCGCTATTCAATCCATAGCCAACTTTTTGGATTTTCTATCCAAGCAAATCGTATTTTTTACATCATAATATAGCTCCATTTGGATTGTCAAACATTATTTGGATTGATTTAGGGGAAAATGTCGTATGAAAGAATGTTATTCCGGAGAAATAGTTGACATAAAAAGTCATAAATTGCAGGTTTTACGCGATATACATAACGTATGATGTTGCATTATATGTCATTAATTGAGTAATACGCCCAGTTCTGCGTGTCTCTATTAAAATATTTGGATAGTTTGGTTCCAAACATCATCTAAGGATTTTACGGTCATTACTAGGCTGCTAACTAAATAATCTAAAAAAAGGCGCCTCTCCGGTTCGAATCCAGAGAGACGCCTTTATACGAGTTATGATTGATTCGAATAAATACGCGGATCATTTATGCCTTAAATCAGCTTGCGTCTATACCATTTGTCGCCCCTGAACCGCCACCAGAAAATAGCCCCTCTTACGCCCCATTCGGTTACCATCGCGATCCAGACGCCCATGATGCCAAAGTGAAACGTAATTGCCAGAAAATATCCCAAAATCACACGCAGCACCCACATCGACAGTAAGGACGTAACCGACGTAAAGTTGGAGTCCCCTGCTGCACGGAGTGCCGAAGGCATAATAAAGCTGACGGACCAGAAAATCGGCTGCGTAATCGCGATCAGAAGCGTAAGCTTAAAGATGTCCGGCACGATCTCGGCCGGTGGAGAAAACAGCTTAATAATATACGGAAATAATGGCAAAATCACAGCTGCGATCACGATAAAGAAGGCCGTAGATAATCCGATAAAGGATTTGATAAACTTCCTGGCATCCTGTATGCTTCCATTCCCAATGCACTGACCAACGACCGTTACGACAGCGATACTCAGCGCACTTCCTCCGATCTGGAACAGCAGCGAAATCGAGCCGCTAATGGCATTCACTGTAATTGCGAGCGTACCCAGCTGCACGATGAAGGTTTGCGTCAGCAGCTTGCCGCCGTTAAAGAACATTTGCTCCGCTGCAAAAGGAACGCCGATGACCATAATCTTTTTGAGTATCGAAAAATCTATTTTCAACGCATTCTTGATACGGTACTTTAGCGTATGGTTCATTTTAATCATGTAATACAGCGAGACCGCCATCCCGAGAACCCGGGCTGTAATCATGGAGATCACGAGGCCTACGATGCCCATATCCAGTACGGTAATAAACAGGATGTTAAGACCAAGATAGGTCAAATTCATGATGAGCGAAAGTCCAAGACAAGCCTTGGTTTCTGCTACCCCTCTGAGCGCCCCCGTAACCGCCTGAAAGACCGCAATAAACGGATACGAAATACAGCTGCCGATCAGGAAGATCCTCGCATTCTGGAACACATCCGCATCTGCCTTCCCGAACAGCAGATTCAGCACAGGTGTATGAAAGGCAATCACCGTGACGCATAAAAGCACGGACAAAATCGCAACCGCGGTAATGGCCTGCGCCGCTGCCTTGGATACCATCTCCTGGTTCCCGCTGCCCTTGTACTGTGCTACGATGACCGTTCCCCCTGTCGCTACAGCGATAAAGACGTTGATCAGGAAAATATTGAGCGAATCCACCATACTGACCGCACTTACGGCTGCCACGCCCGAGGAGGCAATCATCGCCGTGTTCATTAAACTCATTAAAATAATAAAAGCTTGATCCACAAATATCGGAATAATGATCGCGATAATTTGCTTATAATCAAGCTTACTTCCAGTGAAGTACTTATTCAGGAAACCGTTCGTTTTCTGTTTATAATATGGAGCTGGGGTACCCAAGGGATCATCTCTTTTTCAGTGTAGTTGAATGCGTAGACTATTATAGCACGGTTTCGGCGGATGGGATGTGATGGACCGAAATTTAACAACGAATTTCTTCATCCTCAGTAAACCTCACAAAAAAAACCGAGGCCCCTAATAAAGGATTCCTCGATTTTAATTTGTACGTATGTTGTGAATCGCGGCAAATTCTAATCCACCAGTCTAATCAGACTGTATTTCTTCTTACCTTTACGAATAATGATATACCGGCCATCAAAGGATTTGTCCACGGTTACTTCCGTGTTTACATCCTCTACGCGTTCACCATTCATGCTGATCGCGCCATTCGTAATATCTTCTCTTGCCTGACGCTTGGAGGGTTCGATCCCGAGATCCACTAACCAATCCACTATATTCTTGGCTTCCTTTGAAGCTTCGAATGTAGGCATTTCTTTGAATCCCTGCTCAATTTCATCGGCTGTCAGTGATTTAACATCTCCGCTGAATAAGGCCTTCGAGATTTTAATGGCCTGTGTCAGCGCTTCTTCATTATGAACGAATTTGGTCATCTCTTCGGCGAGTACATGCTGCGCTTCACGTTTACCCGGTTCTGTCGTCACCTTATTCTCGAGTTCACTGATATCTTCTTTAGATAAGAAGGTGAAGTACTTCAGGTATTTAATGACATCACGGTCATCTGTATTTAACCAGAATTGGTAAAATTCATATGGCGAGGTTTTATCCGGATCCAGCCAGATCGCTCCGCCCGCCGTTTTACCAAACTTCGTGCCGTCTGCTTTCAGCATCAATGGGATGGTCAATCCGAATGCCTTCGCTTCTGAGCCTTCTTTTTTACGAATCAGGTCCAGACCACTTGTGATGTTACCCCATTGATCCGATCCGCCGATCTGTAATTGAACCCCTTCTTCTGAGTACAGATGATGGAAGTCCATCGCCTGAAGAATTTGGTATGAGAATTCAGTAAACGAAATCCCGCTATCCAGGCGGCTGGATACGATATCTTTTGCCAGCATCGCATTGATACTGAAGTTCTTCCCGTAGTCGCGCAAGAAGTCGATCACATTGACCGTATGCGTCCAGTCATAGTTATTTACCATTTTCAACTGAGCATCATTATCGGTATCAAATAACTTCTTCATCTGTGCTGTCAGTGCATTCACATTGTCCTGTACTTGCTCTAACGTCTGTAATTGACGCTCGGATTGACGTCCACTTGGATCACCAATGGTTCCGGTCGCTCCGCCAATTAAGATCACAGGGAGATGCCCAAAGGATTGGAATCGTTTCATCACCATGAATGGAATCAAATGTCCGATATGCATGCTATCACCGGTTGGATCGACACCGCAATACAGTGCAATCTTCTTCTCGCTCACGAGTTCGCGCAAACCTTCAGCATCAGTCTGTTGGTTAATCGCATCGCGCCATTCCAGTTCATCAATAATATTCATGTTACTCATGATCTTCCAGCCCCTTTATCAATAAATGTTGAATCATCCTTTATACGTATCAAACGCTGTTTACGCAAAAAAATCGCCCCTACGTCTACGATAGACATAGGGACGATTCATTAACCGTGTTACCACCCAAATTGCATAAATAGTGCTGCAAAGACTATTCATACCACTCTTTAGCCATCCTATCGTTGGCAAGTCCGCTTAGTGTTACCTAAGATACTCCAGAGTGTAATTCGCAAGTCTGTTTGTGCTGAGTCGCATCAACCCCCAGCTTTCTGAATAACAGTGACATCCTGCTACTGATTCCTTCAACGTATACCGTATATTAGATTACAGTCAGTATAGAGAATGGGAAGACCGTTGTCAATTCATCGCAAGAATGATATGGGTCTCATGCTCTGCCGGTATGTGCGGAAGTCGCTGTGTCCAGCATAGATGCCCAATTCGGGAAATCTGTCTCCCTTGCAACATGCCGGTCAAAAAGCTCTTCAGGAAGGTTATCGATATCTTCCCGCGTGCTTACTTGAAAGTTCCCCTTCTCCAAAAACTCCTCAAAACTCTTACTGCTTGAATGCTGACGCATAAACGATTCATTGAACAGTACGTCCAGTGAAACAACATTCGGATCTTCTTCTACCGACTTTTGTCCTTGTAATTCTTTCAACAGATCGTCAAATGACATGGGCTTTTGCTTTCTCAGATGATCACTCCTAGATTAATTTTATATTTGGTGATTCCTATATTCTTTATTCAATTATAGGTCATCCACGGTGTATTTCCCAAAACCTCAAAATTTTGCTTGAACCAAAAGTTTCGTGATTTATCCAAGGTATAGACGTACATTCTTTTGCCTGGATATTTCGCCTTGAGCCAGTTCACGAGTGAAGCGGCATACCCCTTGCTTTCAAACTCTTTTAGTACATCCAATGCTTCGATAAAAACAAAATCCTTTTTGTTTTTGATATCTATATAGAAATCCTTTTCTAGATACCGTTCATCGGCGCTAAAATAATCTTGTTCCGCCTTCTGAATTAACTGCTTCCCGTTATCATATTCCCATACGACGCCATACCCGACCATCGTATCTTCAGCGTCAATGATATAGATTTCCTCCGGTAATTCAGTTGGCTCCTTCGTACTCAATTCTCCCGCATGATACGCTGATGTTTCACTTAACAATCTCTGCATTTCCTGATCAAACGGCTTCGCAATAATCGTTGGCATTTCTGATCTCCTTCATAAGATATGTCACGACATATCGTCTCCAAAGAAAAGAAGCAGGGTATCTGTCTGCTCCCTACTTTTCCATTTGATTGTGTATCATTTATTATCCTTCGTTATTTTATCATATATACGATGGATAGTAATCGAATTTTAATTATTGTTTCTAGAAAATAGGCAAATGCACCTCAACCTGACTCTTTAATTGTTCCAAGTACCCGCCTGTTCGGCATCCATATGAAATGTAACTGCCAATAAGACGGGAGCTTTTCAACACAGTTTTCCCCTTTATTCAAACTGAGCATGAAAAAAAAGCTGCTTTCCCTTGGGAAAACAGCTTTTCCGTTGCCTTTAAGCTTCGCTTGCGGGTGGTGTGAACGTACGCTTTGCCAGCTCGGAATCGAGCATATAGAACGCGTTGCTGTCATTATCGATGCGGCGCAGCTTCTGGATAATGCTATCGAAGGTTGCTTCCTCTTCGACCTGCTCATCAATGAACCACTTGAGGAAATTAATCGTCGCATGTTCCCGCTCATCCCAGGCAATATCGGACAATTCATAAATTCGTTTGGTCACTGTTTTCTCATGCTCGAAGGAATGTTCAAAGGCATCCAGCAAGGAGCTGTATTCATTCTGAGGATTTTCCATGCCCGTAACAATGGCGCGTTTTCCCAGTGCATTTATGAAATGGAAAATTCTCATCCCATGATATTTTTCTTCTTCCGATTGCATGATGAAAAAATTCGCAAAGCCATCAAAACTCTCCGACGAGCAATACGCCGCCATCGCCAGATACACCTGAGAAGAATAAAATTCATAATTCATTTGATCGTTCAACTTCGCGAGCAGCTTCTCACTTAACATCGGTCATTCTCCTTTATCACTGGTCTGGGTGGAAGGCAAGCCGCGATTCGACGGTAATCGTTGCTATCCTGCACAATACGGCTTCCTTCTATCCTTGTAGTATGTTGGAAATAAACGGGGATGTAAAGGGTTCGTATCTCAGAAAGAACGATCATGATTCATATGCGTAAGATGACATCGTTATTCGGCAGCCCTCATTTCATCTACACCCGCTTCGGCAGCAGCTTTTGATACCTTCGCCGCAGCTCATGCAGCGCCTCGCTTCCCGCCACCGCCTGCTCCTCCATCTGCTTGCCCACCGCTACGATCAGCGTTTCGAGCAGCGCGATAGGCGCTACCATCGAATGGAATTCCCACAATTGACCGCGAGCCGTATACAAGGTCACCGTAGCCTTCTCCAGCATGGGGCTGACCAATAGGTCCGTTACCAGCAGCGCACGGGAGCCCGTTTCCCGGGCATAATCCAGCAGCACCGCCAGCTCCGGCGACTCGGATACAAATCCGAAGATCAGGATGACATCTTGCGGCTGCACATGCACCAGATGGTCGAACAGCTCATGCCCGCCTCGGTCCAGCTGCGTGATCCGCATGCCGAATCGTGACAGCCGGAAATCCGTAAGCGCCGCCAGGCTTTCCGCCGAACCGGGCCCGTAAATATACACTGTTCCGGCCTCACGCAGCAGCCTCGCCGCTTGATCAAAGGACTCTTGACTCAGCCGGTTCGCGGTCTGCTGCAAATAATCGGCACCGATCAGGAGGCTTGCGGCAGCATCCTCCTCTTTCATTTTGGAAAAGGCTGATTGCAGCTTTTGCGACGGGGACAGCAGCATCTCGTCCTTTACCTTCTGCTTGAATTCCTTCAAATTTTTGCAATTTACCTCGGCCCAAAACCGCGATACCGTTGAGATGCTTACGTCACAAGCGGAGGCGATGTCCTCCTCAACCATGAACGGAATATCTTCCATGTGTTTGGAGATGTAATCGGCGATCCGCTGATGTCCGCGGGATAATTTCCGGTTCTCAAATGTCAGTTCCATGGCGCCCCTCCTTCTGCACAGCGATGCCTGAATTGAAATTGCGAAGGCATTGAGATGCTATACCGCATCCACCTCAACCTTTTTCTTCAGCAGCTTCTTTACCGCGCCCGCCGCGCGTACCTGCAGATGCAGATTGGGGGAGATAATTCTGTGGCATCCCCCGGACTGAATGGCTGATTTCAGCTCGGCCACCGTCTCATAATCTCCAGGCAGCTCATTGTACACGCATCCCACCTGGAACATCTGATGGGCATCGCTGCCGGCCACGACCGGAACGCCCAGCTTCGCGCCAAGCGGCAGCACCAGGGCGATATTTTCCTGAATACCGATTTCATGCAGGTCTTTTCCGTTCAGGTCGAAAGCGTCGAAACGGCTCAGCAGCTCCTGATCCACATGATACAGATGGTTGGACTCGCGGAACGGATGCCCGCCGATCACCATCATGCCCCGTGGCTCGCACAGCTCGAACAGCTCTTTGAGGCCGATAAAGGTATCCGCTGTTGTGTGATTCTCCAGCAGGGCGCGAATCTCGAGCAGACGATCCTTGGGTCCGCTGACGAGAATATGCCCGCCTTCCGCCACATCTACTTCCATGCCCGTAAATATTTTAAAGCCGCCGCGGTCGTAGTAGTGATTGTTGCAGGGCAGCATTTGATCCAGCGTGCCGTACACTTCGTCGAAACGGCGCGTATTGAAATGCTCGGTCAGCGTGATCGCCTGCAGCCCTTGGTCTCTGGCTTCATCCAGCATTTCGTTGAAATGCTCCATCGAAAAATCGGTTTTTTTGGACAGCTTAACATGAAAGTGAAAGTCAATTTTCATCGGTGTAGTTCCTCCATTGCAGGTTTGATATGAAATGTAACGGGCTCCAAACGGCAGCCTGTCTGCTTGTCATACATATTAATGCGGTCCTCGCGGATTTCCGCATATAGAAGCTGCCCCGGCTTAAACTCCGGATCACCCAAAATACGGGCGGTCAGCTGAACGTCTCCATAATCGATCCGGATCAGCGACTCGGCGCCCGATGGATGCACATCCTTCACTTTTACCGGGATCAGGCCTTCCTTGCGTTTCTCATGCAGCAAGATGTCCTCCGGCTTCAGCGTCATCACCACGCCACGATCCGGGTCGCCATCTTCTCCCGCCACCCGAAAATCTCCCAGCGGAGTGCGTATATAACATTCATTCCCGCTGCTGCGGCAAATTCCTTCCACCCGGTTCAATTTGTGGTCTCCGCTGCCCATGAATTCCGCCACTTGCAGCGTCTTCGGATGACGGTACAGTTCTCGCGGCGTATCCACCTGAACCAGCTCGCCGCCGAAAAAGACGGCGACCTTCGTCGACATCGTCATGGCTTCCTGCTGGTCATGCGTAACGTAGACGATAGTCGTGCCCAGCTCGCTGTGCAGCCGTTTGAGCTCGGCGCGCATCTCGGTCCGCAGCTTGGCGTCGAGATTGGACAGCGGCTCATCCAGCAGTAGAATCTCCGGCGAAGTCACAATGGCTCGGGCGATTGCCACCCGCTGCTGCTGGCCTCCGGACAGCTCGCCGGGATACCGGTCCGCCAGCTCGGGAATCCGCATCTTGTCAAGGGAAGCCATGACGCGCTGCCGGATCTCCGGCTTGGAAAGCTTGCGGATCTGCAGGCCGAAGGCGACATTGTCAAAGACCGTCATATGTGGCCACAGCGCATAGCTCTGAAACACCAGGCTTACGCCCCGCTTCGCCGGGTCCATATGAAAGGACATGCTGCCGTTTGCAACCTCTTTGCCGGCAATCACGATCGTTCCCTCATTCAGCTTCTGCAGTCCGGCAATCGTGCGGAGCAGCGTTGTTTTGCCGCAGCCGGAAGGGCCAAGCAGCGTGACGAAGTCGCCCTCCTCGATCGTCAGATCGATGCCTTTTAAAATATGCTTGTTCTGGACGTTCACATGGATCTGCTTCAGTTGAATCGCACTCACATCACTGACCCCCTATTCCTTTCGTCAAATCGGCCTTCCCGAACTTCACGGCCAGCAGGTACACCGTGACCACGATCGCGATAATGATCATCAGCACGACGTTGGTCAGCTGCTCATACCCCTTTTCCACATAATAAAAGGTGAGCGTGGTCAGCGTCTCCGTCCGCGGCGTGACGAGCATGATGATCAGCTCCATCTCTTTCATCGCCCCGATGAAGACGAGGATGAACGCGGACAGCAGGCTTTTGCGGCTCAGCGGCAGCAGCAGGCGCCGGAACCGCGTAAACCAGGACGCTCCGCCGAGAACGGCGGCTTCCTCCAGCTCGTTTCCGATCTGCATCAGCGAGGCGCCGCCCGCTTTGACCGTAAATGGAAGCTCCTTGACCACCGTAATCAGAATAATGATCGTAATCGTACCGTACAGGGCGGGGATGAACAGCACGGGCTTCGCGAACATCGTGATATAAATCGCTGCCAGGGAAATGCCGGGAATGAAATACGGGAAAAACGATAGCTGATCTACGAGCCGGCCCATCGCGGTATTTTTGCCCCGGGCGACGACATAACCGAAGAGAAGTCCCATCACGGCGGCGATCACCGATGCGATGCCTGCGATCATCAGCGAATTTTTCAAGGCAAGCAGGAAAATCGGATTTTGCAGCACGCCCTTTTCTCCGGTGTTAATGCTCGGATCCGAGCCTCCCAGCCAGTAGTGCAGGGTAAGATTGGCCGCATTAAAGGAACCATCCTTAAGCAAAAACGTTTGCAGCAGCAGCACCAGCAGCGGTACGACCGCGACGATGACCATGCCGATCACCGTCGCTGCCGCCGCGGGAAGCTTCCATCTACCGAGAGTCGTATACGTTACCGAGCTGCCTTTACCCGACACCGTGACATAACTGCGCCTGCGCCCGATCAGGCGCTGGTTCAGATATATGGCTCCAATGGAGATGAGCATCAGCGTCAGGGATAGCACGTTGGCTTCCGTCGTCAGCCGCGAGCGCATGCTGGAATACAGCATCGTTGAGATCATGTAAAAGTTGACCGGTGTCCCCAGCAGCGCAGGTACGCCGTAGGAACTGACCGCCTTGGTGAAAATCAGGATAAAACCCGATAGCACGGACGGCAGCACCAGCGGGAACACGATCCGGCGCAGCACCTGCAGACGGCCCGCTCCGACCATCTCCGCCGCTTCCTCCAGCTGGCTATTCATCGAGCTTAAAGCCGCGCCAACCAGAAGGAAAAAATAGACGCTGTCATGGATGGACAGGGTCATGACAATCGGTACATAACCATAAGAAATCCAGTCGGGAGGCGCCACATGCAGCAGCGACTGCAGAATGCCGGGCGTCCCGCCGATTTTGCTGTTTTTGAAAAAGGTCAGCCAGGCCTGGGACAGCATCCAGGAAGGCAGCAAATACGGAATAATCGCCAGAAACGTGATCGTTTTCTTGAACGGAATGTCCGTGCGCGTGACCAGCCAAGCCAGACCGCAGCCGAGAATCATGGATACCGCGGATACCGACAGCCCCACCGACAAAGCGTTCACCACAGGCTTATAAAAGAGAGACCAGCTGATATCGCTCGCCAGCACGCGCTGCCAATGGTAGAAGGTCAAATGACCGGGATCGGCTGCCGCCGTGAGCCGGGCATCCTGCGTTCTCCAAACCAACGTCGTATAGATCATGTGAAGTACAGGCCAGACGATCGTGTACGCCAGAAACAGAAGGGCCGCCGCCCCGATCAGGTACAGCGGATTCCGCAGCGCATTCCGGCACCGGTTGAGCCACCTCGTCTGCCATGCATGCAGTGCAGGTCTATGAAGCACGGTTATCTCCTCCTGTCATTTGATGGAACGGCTGCCTCTCGGCAGCCTCTTTCACACTCATGAGGAACCGTTATTTTTGCTTAATCCAGAAATCCCGCACCTTCGGCGAGGCAAAATACAAAGCTTCTCCGTCATAATTCCACAGGTTCAGCTGTTCGAATGAAATCTCGTTTTTGGTCTTCACGTCGGAACGGGGAACCCAGGAGCCCACCTCGTTAAAAGGGTTCATGCCCTCGCCCTGCCCATCCTTCCCGCCCATCATCCAGCGGATGAACAGCTTGCCTGCCGCTTCATGCGGCGCTTTGTTGGCGAGGAACAGGTAACCCGAGTCGGGAACCGATGTTTTCGGCTTGATGTCGTAAATCGGCAGAATGCTCCAGCCCTTCTCCTCCACCTTGGACACATCGCCGGATACTGCCAATCCGATCGCGTCGCTGTCTGCTTTGCCGATCGCATCCAATACGTCGTCGCTTCCTTTTAATACAACCAGCCCGTTAGCGAACAGCTGCTGGATAAATTCATAGCCTGCATTTTCGGTGCCGTGCAGCTCGATATCCTTCCCGAACTTTTCCTTATAAGCAGCCGCCATATCCTCGCTGTTCACGACCATGGTCGTAAACAGGTCCATAAAGGCCGGGGAGCTGAGCGGATCAGCGGTATACACCTTGCCTTTATACTCCGGCGTTGTCAGGTCCCACCAGTTCGTAATGGGAGCGGTTTTGTAATGCTCGGTGTTATAGAAGACGGTGCGGAATTCCAGGTAATTGGCATACCCTTCCGCTTGCGTGCGATAGGGCTCGTCGACCATGGGAGCCAAATCCTCCGGCAAATATTTGATGTAACGGCCCGGCTTCACCATTTCTTCCTCCACGGCTCCGCTGACTTCCTTCGTAATGATCACGTCGGGATTGAATTGCCCCGCGTCCTGCTCCTTCGTCACCTTATCCATCATTTCATCGGATTTCACTTTGCTGACCTCGACTTTGATCTCCGGGTACTGCTTCATGAACGTCTCCGCAGCATCGTTCGCGCGGCCCGAGGTGGAGTAGACGATGAGCTTGCCTTCTTGCTTGGCCTGCTCATACAGCGCTTCGACCGTTTCATTATTTGCAGCCGGTTTCTTTGTCTGGCTTGATCCCTGCACCGCGTTTGCGGGCTTCGACGCATCCGCATCCGGGCTACTTCCTCCCGCCTTACCGCATGCAGTTAGCAGCAGAACCGTGCCCAATACCAGAACCGCCGCTTTACCTGGCTTATAGGATCGAAGCCCGGAGCCTATCGGGTTTTTCCATTTCATTTTCATTTGAGTTTGGCCTCCCATATCGAATCAAGTATTGTAGAGCATCCGGATTTCGCTTACACCTTTACTATAGAGATGGAGTGTAAAGGGAATATTAGGCGAGAAGATAGATTTGGTAAAAAATTATTATTAATATAATTACGATATTAAATTTTCATTTTATATAAAAACGAAGCAGCCCCAGATAATGTAAATGGGCTGCTTCGTTTTTTCATTTTCTATGATGCAATGCATAATGATGAGGGCCGTATTACAATGTCATTGCTTGTCCATACCTTGCCAGGAACGCTTCCTTTTCTTTATAATCCGGCATCACGCTTCCTACTCGTCTCCAGAAAGAACGATCATGATTCATATGCGTGAGGTGACATAGTTCATGGATGATCACATAATCAATCACTTCCATGGGCGCCATGGCTAGACGATAATTGAAGGTTAGATGCTTGTCCGAACTGCAGCTTCCCCACTTGGTGCTGGACTCCACGATATCCATGGTTTTAGGTTTTACTTTGAGCTGCTTCTGATATATTTTCATTCGTTCCTGAACAATCTTTTTACAGCTGGAGAAATAAAACTTCTTCAGCTCGCGCTTAAGCTCCTCTTCATTCAGATCCTTCGTTTCAATTAACTCATGAAGAAAATGATATTCCCCCAGAAGAAGAAACTTACCTTTATCTTGATATTCCTTTGTTTTCGGAGCTTCACGAGTTTTCGCAATGGCATCTAATTGTTCCAAGATCCTTTTCCCATGCTGCTTCACAGCACTCATCACTTTATCATCACAAGTGCCATTAGGAGCTTTCACAGTAATAAGACCTGTAGGATCCATTTGAATCGACATCTTTTTCCGAGGTCCAAATGCCACATGGAATTCGATGATTTGCTGTTCAAATTCAATTTTCATGATCAACATCGTTTCTATAAGATTATTTCTAAATACACTATTGGTTTCCGTTATCCCTTGATAAATACGATCTTCACGCCCACAACCTGATTCTGATTATCTGTGGTCATATACACCCCATAGGTACCGTCACCTATACCTGTTCGCGACACGACGCCGCCGTCCATCACGCCTGCTTCTTCCCCGCTTTCGGTGATATCGCAGCAGGAATCATACCATTCATTATCGGTATCCGTACCCCCTTTTGGAGCATTCGCGTCAGGAATCCTATATTTACTCATATCAAAAATCCCTGCTTGTCCGCTATCCACTCCAACAATAAATGGACATTTCACCCATTCCAAATAGGACTCTTGTTCAGCCACTAAATGGTGGTAAGCCGTTAGTTTGGAGCAAGCTTCGCCCCACTCCCTCACTTCAACCTTCTCCACTTGCCCTACCCAGGTGCCGTTCAATACGTTATCTAATACTCCCATAATGATGGAAGTGGTATTTAGTTCGTAACAAGGGTCGGATACAACCAGTTGGCCGGAATTCACTTCAAAATTGCCCAGTTGAATATTCAATGAGAATGCCTCCAATGTCTGCGTAAGATGATATCGTTATTTTAGCATGCCATGATATAACTTTTAAATCCGACGGCAAAAAAGCCGATCTTGTCAGATCGACTTTCTCAAACGGAAATGATTGTGCGATTGTCTGATGATTGGTCCAGGCCCTATCTGATTTTGATCCGTAACCATTTATCCAGCGTATACCCAGATTCCAAAAGCGGAAAAGGAATTTCCTGTAGGTAACCCTGTTTTCGTAATCAATATTGAGGCTGTCATTATTCTTAGCAAAGTTCTGCCTTTAAATTTCCTTTTATTGTTAATGTATCTTCTTTTTTCACAACAATCTTTTCTTCAAATTCTACTAATATGTTTCTACCCAGATTTTCGATATCGCAGATAAGCGTATAATCATCTTCAATCCCCCTTACTGTAGCTGCAGCAGTAATATGGGAAGATTCATGTATAGGTTGTGAAAATTCACCGGTAGCTTCCGATAAAATGTGTACAACTGAGTAGTCGTGAACCAAATCAATTCCAATATCCATAGTAACACTTTGACCTATATTCAGAAACTTCGACTGCTCTCCCCCTTCTAAGTACTCCTCATGTTGAATTAGATGGACCCACAGCTTCTTTTGTATGTTTTTCACATGTATATAAATAAGTCGTTCATATCCATCAGCAATTATTTTTTCGATTCTTCCGTTAATTATCATGAGATTCCTAAACGCTCCCTCTAAAAATAGAGTGATATTGCTCTTTGTAAAGGGAAGTGACACTAGCTGATAGGGCAATCAGTACATCATCCACTCGGTTCAGTAGTCTCTTAAGTTGCGAGGTGTGCATTTGCTGGATAAGAGAAATATCTTTGCTGCTCGACAGAAAATGAATCGTATGAATAAACATCACAGTATCCAAATCAGGGACTGACTCTTGCACGGTTAGTTGAATGACATCATTCAGCGATAATGAATAAGGAGGAGGCATGCAGTTGTTCACCTTCATATACAATGCCTTCAGCATGTGTTCCAAAGCACGGTCACTTAATAGAATGCACACATGAGCCGAGGATGGGTGGATATAACGGGCTGCCGAGTTCATATAAATCTGTGATAGATTCTGCAGCTTCAATATCATCTTCGCTTGAATGGAGCTGCGTTCCTGTATTCTTGACATCTCATTTTCAAAATCTCTGCATTCATCTATGGAGGTCGAATGATTCACATGCTTCAGCTCCCATTAGGTTATTGCACGATTTACTTTATGTAGTTATGATTTTGCGAATCGTGGAAATACTTATATGTACCATTATACAACAAAATAATATCCATATATATTATTTATGATATTTCAAAGACAGTGTATAGCTAATGGTATTTTATCTACACTTTTTAGTAGAGAGGTGTGGAAGGGATGACGGATAAGGAAATACTGCTTCGGGTCGGATCCCGCATTCGCGAGCTGAGGAAGGAAAAAGGCTTGACGCAGGAAGCCCTCGGCGAAAAAGGCGGCTTTCACTTTTCATATATCGGACAAATCGAACGCGGCGAGAAGAACGTCGCTCTATTGAACCTCGCTAAAATTGCAGAAGCCTTAGAAGTGGATATATCGCTGCTCTTCATTCAGACAAATCGGGACAATAGCGAAGAATCCAAAGCAGATATTCAGGAGATTAACTACATACTGAACCAGCAGAACGCGCAAAAGGTCGCAATGGCGAAAAATGTGGTAAAAGAAATTTTTAATTATAAGTGAGCTGCCCATGAAATGTAAAATGACTGATTGGAATTCAAATTCCGATCAGTCATTTTGCGTTTGATTGCCACATTCTTCTCTTTTCCGCGGTTCCAGCACTTAGGAGAACAGGTGGCTGCCGGCAGATCTGTTTTTTAAAAGATTTACTAAATGATGTAACTTCAGTGAAAATTTATTTGTTTTATATTATATGGTAAACAGCAGTACGATTTTTGCATATCGTCGTTAAGTAAACACAATAGTGGGAGGGAGATATAAATGAGTTGCAATGAAAGAAAAATACTTAACATGAAGAGGCTGATTCTCGGAGGTACACTTGTTGGAGTCTTTGTATTGATTACATCTATCACACTAATAGCTGATAATCAGAAGAGATATGTGTTCGAAAAATCAGTTTTGATAACAGATGAAAACCGAGATCAAATTGGTAAAGAAGCATTTAGCGATTATTATATCGTTAATCACAATGGAAAATTTATTGATTCTTCAGGAAATGAAATTTCACAAGAGGACTTACTCCCTAAAAAAACGGAGGATATTCCTGAAAACAGAATTATTAAACAAATAAAATACGAAAACTTTAAACCAAGCTCAATTATTGAATTTGAAGGACAATAAAAAAATGGGGTAACTATTTCACCAGAAATATTTACTATAAACGCATCTGTAAACATTCTAACAAAAACGGATGGAGAGGGGTGGGATTTAAAAGAAGGAGATAAAATACAATATGATTTCGAGAAATATCAATCGGAGGTGGTTGAGAATCAAAACTTAATTATTGGTTATATCAAGGATGGTGTGTTAATTAAAGGCGAAGTATTCAGTCAATTAAAAGGTGCATACAAATTATCTATTAATGAACCTGGGAAATACTATGTATACCTAATAAGCGCGAGTTCTGACCCTATAGCCTTGAAAAATGGAACTATAAAGACAAAGTAAAAACCCGATCCTGGCATGTAAACCAGTCGGGTTAAAGGGAAGACAGAAAACCTCAATATAGGCTCCTATCCATTATGAAGAAAATCCTTGTATCTCTTTGGTATGTCTTTTGTATATCGAATGTGCTTACTAATTACACACCAATCTTTCTATACATAAGACATGGAATCACACCGAAATGTCAATGCGCTTTCCCAGATTGGGATCGACGCTTTTCTCGATCATCCGCACAAGATTCTGACCCTGCACTTCTGCCTGGCCCTTGGCCATGCCGAGCACCGACAAGCTTACCTGTTGAGCCAACGATGCCTGACTCATGGATGTAGATAAAGCTGCAATATCCATCACGCCACCTCCTCTTGTTTACTATCGGCATTCATCGGAATTCTCATCAATCCCAACAAGGGTCCATCCAGCTGTAAACCTTATTTTTTAGCTAAAAATTCATCTAATTGACGCTGTACCTCTGCTACATATTCATCAATGCCTGCTGTCTTTAACTTCTTAACGGCCTTAGGATACTCTGTATCGAAATCCAAAAAACCGGAGCGGATCGCAGCTAAATCCTTGCCCGCGACTTCTTTCAGGGCCGTCTCTATTTTCTTAACCTTCTCATTATTAAACCGGAAGCCGAGTGAAGCGGATCGGATCGCTTGATCATCCCAGCTTTTATACTTATCGATGGACTCTTGTGCTACATCCGGTCCGAACATTTGGTAATTTTGGTTTCTAAACATCCATTCATAGAAGAATTCGCTAGAGGTCAGCTTATTGATTCTTCCATCCACAATTTCGTAATCCTTGCCTTCGACACCATAGAGAGCAAACAGATAATTTTCCTTGGATTTATAAATCCAGTTAATCAGCTTCATGGCTCCTTCAGGATTCGGGGCTTTTACAGGTATGCCCAGAACTTCTCCGCCTGCGGCCGTAATATAACGTGGTTTATCCTCCGCTAACAGGTATGTTTTAACTCTAGCATCCGGTGCATTGGCTTTGATCGCATTAATAATTTCCATTTCCTTGCCCAATGATCCTTCAACCCATAAATATAACCCCGTCTGCATGCGCGAGTCTCTTTCATTGTATTTAATGGTCAGATCCTCTGAATATAACCCTGCCTCATACATTCCGCGGTTAAACTTCGCTACTTTCTGGAAAGCCTCCGATTCATAATAGCTATATGCTTTTTTGCTCTCTTCCCCGAATACGACCAGATCTTCTACGCCGAGCCAGTTATATTGCTCATCGGCATAATATCGGGTTAAAGGTTTGAAGACGATGTCGGCAGGTCCTTTCATTTCAGGGAATTTGGCTTTCGCTCTTGTTGCAAATTCTTTTAGATCATCGGCAGTCTTGACGTCGGTCATCCCTACGGCTTCGAGGATATCCTGACGAACGGCGACCAACTGATACATGGCCGAGGAAGGTGCGTATGCCGATGGAATGCCATATACCTTACCGTCAATCGTTGCGCCTTGAAGCTGTTCCGTTGGCAATACTTTCAGCATATCCTGACCGTATTTCTCGATTAAATCATCCAGCACCATGGCTTGTTTCTTGTTGACGATTGTAGAAAGATCCGGAAGTCCATCCCAATACAGATCGATTGGTTCATTTGCGGCCAGCATAATATCCTTTTGTTCCCAATACTGAGCCCACGGCACAAATACAACCTCTACCTTCAAGCCCAGATCGGCTGCCATTTTCTCGGCAAATTCATGACCAAGAAATTCATCCATCCGATCGCTCCGCTCTCCCGGGTACAAAATTCTGACGGTTTCGAGCTTAGCTGTCCCCTCTGTTTCCTTGTCGCTGCTGCATCCAGCCATCACAGAAACGGACGCGATCAATAATACCAAAAAGATAAGCACTTTCCTCGCTTTCATGAAAGACCCTCCCTAATCAAATAGATAATCTATGTTAAAAGCCTGTATCGGCCCGTAACCCAAGCAGGTGTCTATTCCTTGACTGCACCGGTCATAATCCCGTGCACGAAGTATTTTTGGATGTAAGGGAACAGAAAAATGATCGGTCCAATCGTGATCACCGTAATGGCCATCTTCACCGTTTCTGCAGGTAACGTGATGTTGCCTGAAGCCCCCGATGGAATACGTCCGGAGCTAATGGCATTTACATTGGATAGGATGTTGTAGAGGTAATATTGCAGCGGAAATAAATTACGTTCATTAATAAAGATCAGCGCATTCCACCAATCATTCCAATATTGCAATGCATACATTAAACCCACCGTAAGCAATGCGGTCTTGCTTAATGGAAGCGCTACCTTAATATAGATCGTAAAATAGTTGGCTCCATCCATCTCGGCAGCTTCATATAAAGAAGGGGATATGCTAGCAAAATACGTACGCAGCAGAAACATATTCCACACGCTAAATATAGAAGGAAGGATTAAGGCCAGGATACTGTTCTTCAGTCCATAATAATTGACGCTGACCATATACCATGGAATCAAACCGGCCGAGAAGATAATCGTAAAATTGCTAATAAAGGCGAGTACGTTCCGGTATCTCAGCTTTTTTATGGATAGAGAAAAGGCAATCATGCTTGTAATCAGCAAAGCACCTGCCGTACCCACAACGGTTACAAAAATGGTCACGCCGTAGGATTTCAGTATTTTCATTCCGCTATTCACAAAGATATATTTATAGGTATCCAAGCTGGGACTCCTGGGGAAAATCGCATACCCGCTTTTGGCAATGGCATGTTCTGAAGAAAAGGATACGCTTAAGGTTAAAATCAGAGGATACAGACAAATGAGTGCGAATAAGCCGATGAAACCATAAGCTATGCCTATCACCAATTTATCGCCTAGCAATCTATTCTTTTCCATCATTAAAATAGACCCTCTCCGTCATTTATTTTCTTAGCAGATTGGTTTGCAGCCGTAATCAGTATTAATCCCATCAAAGACTGGAATAGTCCGATTGCCGTAGCATAAGAAAATCCGAGCGTGCGCATAGACTGATAGACATAAGTATCAATGACTGTTACCTCATCCACTAAAACCGGGTTGTTGCCGACAATGCCATAGATCATGCCAAAGTCGCCATAGAATATCCGTCCGATGCTCAGCAAGCTTAAGACGATGATCGTCGGTTTCAGCATGGGTACGGTTAAGAAAAGAATGCGCTGCAATTTGTTGGCTCCATCGACTTTAGCGGCTTCAAACAAGCTGTCATCAAAGTTAGCCATCGTGGCCATATAAATAATGGAGCTGTACCCGCTCCACTTCCAGACACTCGCCAGGATAATGATCCACTTCCAATACTTCGGCTCCGAGTACCAGCTGATCGGATCTGCGCCAAAGAACTTCAGCATTTGATTGGCAATACCCACATCCGTGGAGAAGATTCCGTACAGGATCGCTCCAACGACGACCCACGAGATAAAATAGGGAAAAAACATCATGCTTTGAGCGATCTTCCTGTAGGTTTTATGCCGGATCTCATTGATCAGAATAGCAATACTGACTGGAACAACAATACCTAATATAAGGCTGAAAAAGTTAATATATAGCGTGTTATAAGTAACCTTCCATCCCATGCTGTTAGCTGAGAAAAAGTATTTAAAATTATCCAGACCCACAAATTCACTGCCAAAGATTCCATCAACCACATTAAAATCGGTAAATGCCATCCATATGCCTGCAAAAGGGATATAGGAGAACATGATCAGAACAATCAGCGCAGGCACGCACATGAGATACAAGATTCTGTTTTTCTTTATTTCATATAGAAACCCCTTACCAACGGAATGCATTCCATCACGACCTTTGCATTGTGATTAAACGATTATGCTGTAACGCTGTTTTGCAGCTGCTCCTTGAGATGATCCAGATCAATGACCGTACCGGTAACTCTTGCCTCTTCGGCTGCATAAGCCATAAGGTGACTTTCGACAGACATGTCAATGGAGGATCTGCTCGTAAAATCAGCATTCTCCAAATTTCCCAGGAAGTCGATCATCAGTCCTGTATCGCCGCCATTATGCCCGCCGCCCATGGCTGCCGGCCGAATGATCGTTTGCTGACTGGCTTCAGCCATATTGGAGTTAAACCTTGTGACTTCAATGATATTCAAGAGATCATCCCCGCGAATTTCTCCATGCTCGCACATGATTTTGAGCGTGCGGTGCATTTTATTCGTAAACCCGCTTAAGTTAAACGTTGCCGTGACCCCGTTTTTAAACTCGATCAGGGTCACCTGATGATCGCATACATCATTGTCCATCCGATAAACGCAGCGTCCATAAGGACTCGTTTGGAGCGCCTGCAGCAGTCCCTCTTCCGTCTGATCCGCCGAAATGACCGTAGCCGGCCATTGCTCTCTTACAGGGAGATAGGCTTTTCTTGCATCAAACCGGCAGTCCGCAGCCACCTTGCATTCCAGGCATCGCTCCGCGCTGCCAGCCGGCGCATTTTCCTCTTTAAAATAAGTCAGGTTGCCATAGGAGGAGATCCGTTTAGCCCCGCTGTCCACCAGCCAGGCTAGAATATCCATGTCATGGCAGGACTTCTGCATCATGATCGGACTCGCCAGATCGCTTCTTCGCCAGTTGCCCCTCACAAAGGAATGGGCCATGTGAAAATTGCCGATGTTCTCGTTATGCTGAATGGTGATGACTTTGCCAAGCTCACGGCTTTCAATGATTTTCTTGATCTCCGCGAAGAAATTCGTATACCGCAGTACATGACATACAATCACTTTGCGGCCTTTTTCGTTGGCTTTCTGCTGTATTCTCAGACATTCTTCGGGACTTGGCGAAATGGGTTTTTCGAGCAGAATGTC
Source organism: Paenibacillus sp. J23TS9 (assembly GCF_018403225.1). Lineage (NCBI taxonomy): Bacteria > Bacillati > Bacillota > Bacilli > Caryophanales > Paenibacillaceae > Paenibacillus > Paenibacillus sp. J23TS9. The sequence goes on from NZ_BOSG01000006.1 coordinate 163,931, forward strand.
ATAACCTAGATCAAGCGCTTTCATGGTTTGAGCATAATGGTCTCTATCCATAGAGGAAATAATAACGGCATCGCAAATTTTCCCTAATCGGTAAAATTCATCTACGGATGCGAATTGTCTCTCCAAGGGAATCTGAAACTCATCTGCTGTCGCCCTTCTTCTGCCGTCATCCGGTTCAACGACCGCAACCATTTCCGCACTTTGGTAGGCTTGCCTTGCGTAGATCATGCCTCTTTGTCCTGCACCGATTAATGCTAACTTCAAATTCATAACCTCCAGTGAACTTGTATTTGTTCTATATCAGTTGAAACCCATGATTCTACGGATGGAGGCAGTCTGTTTATTCCGGAAGCTTAGGGTCTTCCAATGGATAATATCCTTCCGGATCATACGTATCCCATATATTCATAAGCGGATCTTCATCGGTAATTTCGACTTGTATCGTACCCGCCTCATAATATCCATCTTGTTGTTGATTCCGTATCTGAAGCGAGATATAGGACCGGTCTTCGAAAAAGAGTCCCAGACTGAGCGTATATGTTCCCGGTGGCATATCCTGCAATGGAATAATTTCGTTGTGGACCAGGTCCCCGGTTAACCATGAATGCGTTTTTGCAATCAGCGGAAGTTTATAGGAAAAATCACCTTGCTTTAACTTCACCCACAATTGAAATTTCTCATATATTCTCGAGCTGCCCGTGTTTACGAACCAGAATCGCAGCGGGAGGCTTCCCCGGCTGGATACGGTTTCCGGATAAGTCAGTCTACGTAAAACAAGATCGTATCCAAGCCCTGCATTTATATTGGAGAGACTTGCATGCCAGCGGTATGCCTCGCGTCTGCAGTGAGGACCGCACGCGTCATCAGTCACATGGAGGACAACAGGGTAACTCTTCCATACCTTCTGAAGATTGTTTCTGGCAAAAGCCTCACAGCATTCGATCCAACTCTCCTCGCTGCACTTCACCAGCAGCCCAAATCCACGGCTGCAGTTCCTTAAATGTTGAATCAGTCTATCATGCTGCAGATCAGCAAGCAGCGTCTGCGTTTCAAACGAATCGATGTAGGCATTCCATTCTTCCTTACTGTCAGTCAACGTCGATATCACGACGGCTGCAAGGCGTCTGTCCGAGTCGATATAACTGCCGACCTTGCGGATCAAAGCCGCGAAACAATCCTCCGCGTCATCCTTAACCCATAGAGGCAGGTCCGGCGTCAGAACCAGAATAGGATTTCGGGCTGTATTCAGTGCTTCCTTGATCGATTCCAGCCTATATTCTCCGCGGGCCGACTCAAGTTCTTTCCACGAAAAGGCAGCATATTCGAACAGGCCGTGGTTGGTAACATGCTCCTTTGGGGATATTGGCTGCGGCCGGATTTTGTTCGTTTTATACTTCTCGTAGTTTTCAAGCGAATATCGGCTCATCCGTTTACCTCCCTTAAATGGCTGTCAACGGTTCTGCGGAATTGCTCAATATCCGTGTCTGTTATATATGGCATGCTGCCAATCTGTTCGATTTCTTCCTTCAATACAATCATGCTTAATGTGTTAAACCGGGCTCCGGTCTGCATATACGCCGCGGCTGCTTTTTGGAGCGAGGTTGTATACGCGCCCGGACCCGCGAGCGGATCTGCCTTCCGATCTCCAAAGAGTTCATACCGCAGCATTCCGTCTCCTTCCAGGGTCGGATAATTATAAAATTGCCGTTGAACGCGCACGATATTGCTTTTTTCGTTGTCGAGCAAGAGCGATAACCGGGTATCGTAAAGCCAGCTTGCGCTCCAGAAGCCTTTGATGGGCAGCTCCGGAAAATATTCGCCATAGAATTCAATGGCCATGGACATTGAATTCTTCAGCCTGTCCGGCGTATATCCGGGCCCGGCTGGAATATGAAGCGCCAACAGCATATCCCCTTCCTGAAGTACCGGTTCCCATTCCTTCTTCAAGATCGTCGTCTTGTCTCTTTCAACGAACCCCATGGGATTTATCCGGTTGGCTATGATACATTCACCATTCTCCAGCCATTGGGAAGTGAAGCATCCTTGCGGGTCATAAACATCATTGATTCCGCTGCGTTGTCCATCGCTGCGGAATTCTTCTCCCGCGTGCCGAAGGGCAATAACCTCCTGCGTGCTCACATGACGGAACATCGTGAATGGATCCCCAAACCGGTATGGAATAAAATAAAACCGGTCTAACAGAAAGATGGAGCAAGTATAAAAATTCATCACCCACGGGAAATCATCAACCTTGGAATCGCCGTGCAGCACCAATTTTTCCAACTGATGCTTCAAGGGCTGGTGAGGGATCTGTTCATAGTACGCTTCGGGTACGGAACGTTTCTGCAGCATTTCCATGGAAGGGACAACACAGGCTAGCAGCAAAAGAAATGAATATAAGTCTCCATCCTGGTTCATACATCCCGGGGTCATATGGGTATAGTGGGTCTCATCACAGCGGTTGCGCGCAGAGCACAACACTTCCACCAAAAATTTAGTGAAGTGAAATAATACGTCATCCGTTTCTATAGCCTCTATCCCGCGAATGAGCCGTTGCCGGGTATGTTCCGGAAGTTCATATTGCTCAAAGAGTTCAGACAAGAAATCGCGTGGAATGAGATGGGGCTTGTTATTCGGGTTATACTGGTTGTATTTGTCTTCTAATCCTTCAGGCAGGTAATCAAAATTGCAGAAGCTTATACACTCGTTAAAGCTTAATCGCCTATCCATTCCCTTCTTCCTCCCGTTCAACGAAAAGCTTACCCATCGGGTAGTAGCCTTGCGTATATCCCTCGATCGCCAGCCGGATATTTCCGATTTCTTTCACGCCGGTTTCGATGCCAATCTCCAAACGATACTCTCCTTCGGACATTCCGCCTGGCAGAGAGAAGCTTTCTTCCCATGCGATATCTTCGTCCGGCAGCCATCCCCTAATGTCTTCTCCGCTATGCAGCGTATAGGTTTGATCCTGGCCAACAAGCCTCACCACAAGCGGATAACGGTTATACATCGGAGCAACGCCAACATTAGCCCATAACGCATGAATTTCCAGCTCTCCCCCCGCCTTCACTACGGAGTCATACATAAATTTTCTGATTTCAAAGCGGTATCCCATCTTGTTAAGCCATGCCTTGATATTCTCTTTCCACGGCTCCGGAACTACCGCTGCCTTGTTGTTAAAGGAAGAGATATGCCATTTCAGCGTTTCTTGAATGATATAATCGATATCCCAGCCCTGCAGATACCAGTCATTCATGTGCCAGCATGCTTCAAATAGAATCGGAGCCTTCTCCCAAGCATCGCCCATGTTAAAATTCTGAATATTCTGGGGATAGAAATCCGTCATATGCGACCACTCTTGACCATGGAAGCCTCCCATATCGCCCAAGCAATCGACACGAAAGCCTACTTTGGCTTTGCGGTCTTTCATGATCTTGATCGACTGCGAGTCATGCAGCAGTGCCTGAAGAGGCGTTATTTTAAATCCGTCGAAGTAGGCATCCGTAATCTGCCGAATGGCCTCCGGCTCTAAAAACTCGGTTCCCCCGCCTTCTCCCCAGGCTCCCACAATCGTCAAATCTACCGAACTGATGACCGGATGCCCGTCAAACCGCGCGGCAAATGCCTTGATCAAGTTAGACCAATACAACACGTATGGCGTTTCTTTCGGGTCTACTCTCCAGAATGGAAAGTCGGGCTCCTCCGGATGTTCCGCCCGGAACCATGCCGGTATATCGTCCTCTTCGCTTAACGCGTATGGCGAACAACGAACCACGGCCGTACAGCCAATCGATTGTGCGTAGTCCAGCTTTTCCTCCAGCGCTTCCCAGTTGTATACGCCTTTGACCGTTTCCAAGTCCCGCCAGCGCACGCTGCAGAAATACACTTTGCTGTCAGGATGATTGTAGGTTCTGCTGTCTTCCGCGAACTTATATTTCTTCTGTTCTTCCCCCCGATTGTCGAAAATACGGTCCGGGTTGCCCATTAACCCCGGTGCCGCTGTAAAACCAATGCCCGGGTTGCTTAGGATGTCATCTATCACAATCGGGTAAACCGTTACTGCTTTGTTCACGCCTTATCAGCTCCCTGCTATGTACGATTCAGAGCTTTCATTTTGTTACGTAATTGTTACGTTATTTATTGCGCAATTCCTTATTTTGTTTAGTGATTTCATGTTATATCATCCGTACATAATCTTGCAATATAAAATTTAAAAATTATTAAATTCCTAGTTACAAAACACGTAATAGTCATGTTATTATTGATTTTAATTACAAATAAAAATAAACTGTAAGTACGTAACGATGTCACGCAACAAATTAACGCAACATAAGTACCGACAGGTCCATCATTGTTTACCATGTAACATTCCTATACACTCTAAATGGTGATCATTTGAATCCATTTCATCATGCCATCATTTGCTTCAATCAAGATGATATATAGATCAAGACGATTGTATTTGTCTGTATACTGGTTCATTTTCGCATGATTAGTCCATTAAGAAATGGATTAATTAGTAACTTAAAAGGAGAATGTGTTTATCCATGAGTACGATTCGGGATGTTGCTAAACTAGCCCAAGTATCCACTGCCACCGTATCCAGAGTTTTAAACAATGATACGAAATATAAAATCACGGACGAAACGCGGGAAAGAGTCTGGCAAGCTGTTACGCAGCTTAACTATAAAATCAGTGCAAGCCCCAAGCGAAAAGTTTTGACGAGTGATCATTCCGAGAACAAAACGCATACAAAAATCGGGTGCGTATTAAGCGTTACAAAAGATAAATACAACGATCCTTATTTCATGTCGATCTTAACCGGCGTGGAAGAGCGATTGCTCAGTGCCGGGTATGACATTGCCTTTATTCGGACCGGCATTGAACTGAATGACAGCAAAATCTTATTTCATACCTTCAGCGAACCGATTACCGGTCTGATCCTTATGGAATCTTTGAACAACGAAACCTATGAGTACATACGCAAGCAGGTACCGTATATCGTGGGGATTGATACAGAACGCGAGGATATCGATAATGTGGGCTATGATCATTACAATGTTGCTACGATGGCCGTAAACCACCTCATTGAAAAAGGACATACTCAGGTTGGATATATCGGGGGAGGCGGATTAAAGGGCAACTTGAAAGACAGTCGCCGCTATCGTGGCTACTTTGCCACCATGCATGCTGCCGGATTGTCCGTAAATCCCGATTGGGTTATCGATTGTATGTGGGATGAAATGGTCTGTATCGAACAGATCAATCACTTATGCAAGACCAAGAACTTACCGACCGCCTTCTTCGTCGGAAGCGATCTAATGGCCATGGCTGCCCTCAATGGCTTGTATAACAACGGCGTCTCCGTTCCTCATGAAGTGGCTGTTATAGGTCTGTCCAATATTGAGGTATCTAAGTATTCCAATCCTCCCCTGTCTACGATCGATGTGCCAACCAAAGAAATCGGCATGGTCGCCGTCGATAACTTAATCGATCGAATGAATGGAAACCAGCTGCTGCCTAAGAAGGTTATTTTGCCTACCCGCTTGATCTTACGAAGTTCAACGTAGTGGGTACCGCGAAGACTTAAATGAGCAGATTGAATATCCCGATGCAAATGAAGCACCAGACACGGACATGGTGCTCTTTAGCATGGCGAATGCCAGACTTTAACTCCATTTCTTTATGACCTTCTCCACCCGTTTTCGTTTTGTGTCCTTTTCAATATCGTCGAGCCGTGAGAGCAATGTCTCTATGAAACCCGCTTTGTTCGAATCGTTAACGATAGATATGGCAGAACACAGCCAGATTCCTAGACTGCCGAAATTAAAGAAATAACCCATGGCACAAAAAGGGATGCCCGCAAATGCGGGCATCCCTTTTTTCAAGCATGATCCTGTTATTTGAACCCCGTCGCCCTTTTCTATTTCGCCGCGGCTGCTTCCTTGGAGACTTCCACCGTGCGCGTGCCGGCGTTCCATTTCACTTGAACACCCAGCAGATCGCCAAAGTCCTTGATCGGAACATAAAGCGAATCGTTCAGCGTCGCCGGCGAGTAGGTCAGCGCGACTTGCTTCCCGTCTGCGAGAGCGAAAGGAGAGCCGTCCGCGATCGAGAAGACGCGAGATCCGTAGGTCACGGTCGTCCGCTTCGTCGGCGCGTCGTAGGCGACCTTGGCTCCGAGCGCTTCCGTCAGCGATCGGAAAGGGATGAACATCCGGTTGTCCGTTGTCATGACGCCCGTCCCGGCCGGCAGCGCGAGCGCCTTCCCATCCAGCGTGACCTTGGCATCCGACTTCATAAAAGCGCCCGCCGCACTGCCCGTAGAAGCTGGCTTCATCAATTCGGAAGGCAGCGGATAAGCATACAGTTGGCCTTCCGCCTGGACGAGCAGCATGCCGCTCTCTACCTGGAACGCCCCGTAACTGCGGGCCGCCGTCTGCACACGGAATAAGGCTTTGCCCGTTGAGACGTTCAGCGCGTACACCGTACCGTCCGTCTGCCCGACGAACAAACCGGATTGGATCATATCGATGCGGGAGGCCGGATTGTCGGGGCCGTTATAATAGACCATCGAGCGATCCACGACTTTGCGCGCATGAATCCCGCGATTGTCTTCATTCAGGAAAAACAGCTTGCCGTTATAGGGGCCGGCGATGAATTCACCCCGGTCCGCAATCAATTCCGGCTTCACAACGGCGGGGTCGGTGTCATAATTGAAGCGATAGACACCCTCCCCGGCCACAGCTGCATAGACATCATTGCCGTCCATCACCACTTTGGACGGGGGGTAGACCGGACTGCCGCCTTCCGTTTTGGCGACGAACTTCTTGCTTGCCGTAATTTTGCCGGTCTTCACATCCACCTCGTCGATGTTCGCCGAAGTCTCTACGTAATCGGCATTCGGCCATTGGTCCTGGAAGTACAGCTTATCCCCTTCCGATTTAAGAAGACCCGAATGGTCGCCGGACAGCCGCCAGAGCGTCTTGCCCGTGGCGGGATCGATCGCGTAGGTTGTATAGACGGTAATCGCTCCCGACTCTACGGCCCCTGATAGCAGCGTGCCGCCGACGCGCTGAGGCAAGGACTTGCCGTCCTGATTCCGCCATTTCTCCTTGCCTGTTGCCAGATCGACCGAGATAAGCGATCCGCCGGCAAAGACATACAAGGTCCCGCCGTCCACGGATACCGACGGCATCTGCCCCGAAGGAGCCCGGTAGATGCGCGCGCCTTGGCCAGTGGCCGCATCGACCCGATAGATTGAGCCGTCTTTGGCGCCAACGTAAAGCGCTGTTCCGTTTGAATCCGCGATGGCGGCATCGCCAAGCCCCGTCCCGAAAGACCACAGCGTCTTTCCGGTGGCGGCCGCCTTCGCGATCAGCTTGCCGCCAGCGATGTAGTAGACGCGCCCCTGCCCCGCGGTGACCGCGGAAGGATTGGAGGCGGACGAGCTCTTGGGCGCATCGAGCGCCGCCGTCCATGTCGGCTTGGTGAGCGGCACCGGATTCGCCGAATAAAAATCCGAGCCCGGGCTCGAATAACTTGCGTTCGGACCGGATGTTTGAGCCCACGCGGGTGAGCCTGTCCAGACACTTCCAAGCGTTCCGGCGAGCAGCAGCCCGGCGGACGCCATTGTCCATTTTCGCATGATCGGTATCCTCCCTGATTTCATAAGAAATTCCACTTACTTTCATATGGACGCTGCCAGCCGTCGCAAAGTTACAGTGCTGCATGGTTGAACAAAAAAACCGGTTGGGATCTCCAACCAGCTTGTTTGTATGGGGAAAAATCGCCTTCCTTTGGCGATAGCCATTTTGATCGCAGCCAATCTCTATTTGAACCCGGTAAACGCCGACCCGGACTGCATATAGTATTTCTGCCCGAAAAAATAGAGCAAAATCATCGGAATTGCCATAATCGTTGACGCAGCCATCAGCTTTTCCCATTGTGCCCCGTGATCCTGCTGGAATCCCTGCAGACCGAGCGTAAGCGTCCATTTGGCAGCATCGTTCAAGTAAATAAGCGGACCCATAAAGTCCGTATAGGCACCCACGAAGGTAAACAAAGCCACCGTCGCTAACGCCGGCTTCAAGGTTGGCAGAATAATTTGAGAGTAGATGCGGAATTCCGAAGCCCCGTCCATTTTTGCAGCTTCAGACAGCTCCCTTGGAATGCCTAAGAGAAACTGCCGCAATAAGAAAATGTAGAACGGCGCTCCGAAAAAGGCCCCGATCGTAAGCGGCAGAATGGTGTTGATCCATCCAAGCTTGGCAAAAATGATATACTGCGGAATCAATTGCACCTGCGACGGCAGGATCATCGTAGCCAAGACGATCGCAAAGATGACTTTGCTTCCCGCCCATGGGATTCGGGAAATCGAATAGGCAACGAGCGGAGAAGCGAATAATTGTCCAATAATGCACACCACGCAGATGATCACGGTATTCAGCATGTAACGGCCAAACGGCACGGTTTCTAACGCGGCCTTGTAATTCGACCATTGAAAGGCTTCCGGTATGATTCGCGGCGGCAGCTCGAAAATTTCAGTCGACGACTTGAGCGAGGTGAACACAAGCCAAACGAAAGGAAACAAAAAAAGTACCGAGAACAGGATCAGCATCGTATGCGGAAAAATCTTCGTTCGAAGCAGCTTTGCAGCGCTCATTCGCTATTCACCTCCGTAGTAAACCCAGCGTTTGGATGTTTTCAGAACCAGCAGCGTAATCAGCATGACAATAATGAACAGGATCCAGGCCAGCGCCGAAGCGTAGCCCATCTTCAGATTGATGAAGGCTTCCTGATACAGATTGACGGCGTAGAATAATAACGACTGCGCGGGTCCGCCGAGGGAGTTGCCTCCGCCCGCTTTTCCCCCCGCAAGAATATAGGATTCCGTGAAAATCTGAAACGCGCCAATCAGACCCATAATGAGCTGAAATAAAATAATCGGCGACAGCGCCGGGACCGTGATCTTCCAAAACCGGTACCACCAGTTGGCGCCATCGACTTCGGCCGCTTCGTAATAGGTTTGCGGCACCCCTTGCAGGGCTGCCAGAAATATAAGCGCACCCGCTCCAGAGCCCCAAAGTCCCATCAGAATCAGGGAAGGCTTGGTAAACTGAGGATCGAGCAGCCAAGCCGGATCGGGAAGACCTGCCCAGCGGAGAAAAATATTGACGAGGCCGAAGTCCGGATTGAGCATCCATGTCCAGAGCAGGGCGCTCGCCACGCCGGGAATCACTGCAGGAAGATAAAATATCGTACGATAATAATTGATGCCTTTGACTTTGAAGTTCAGCAGCATCGCAATGAGCAAAGAGCTGAACAACGTGACAGGAACGGATATGAACGCCATAAACAGCGTATTGCTGATAGATTTATAAAAATTATGGTCTTTCATGATCGCCTTGTAATTGTCCATGCCTACCCATCTTGGCGGATTAAACAGATCATATTCCGTCAAACTGAAGTATAGAGAGCTGAAGAAAGGGTACACGGTAAAAATCAGGAACCCGATGATCCATGGGGAAGCGAAGATGAGCCCCAGCCAAAAATAATGCCATTCCTTTCTCGTCCAGCCCTTTCTCCTTAAAGACGTTTTGCCGGAGACGGAGTCTCTCATCTGCACGTCCTCCTCGTGATAGATTGGATCTAACCCGGCCTAAGTGCGCGGCTGAGTTAGATCCTTATTCCGGATTATTTGACTAGTGCCTGAATCTTATCTTTCACCCTTTTCAATCCCTCATCCACGCCGATGTCTCCGCGCAGAATCGCATTGTATTGATTCGAGAACTCCGTCATATACTCCGTCGAAAAGGACGTTGCCGGGAAGGAGTGCAGGTTTGGACTCGAGGAATATTGCAAAAATTCCTGGAAGCCGGGTACATCCTTGTAGATCTCATGCGTTTGCAGCGAGGTTCGGGTCGGCAAATTGCCGATGGCCGCGGTAAACTCCGCCATTTGTTCCGGCTCGGCCATCCACTTCAGGAATTTCCACGATTCCTCCGGATGCTTCACGCCTTTAGGAATATAAAATACGCTTGTGGACACGTTGCCCGGATCTTTGAGGCTTGCATTGTTTTCATCGTAAGGAATGGGCGCAATGCCGTATTTTAAATTCGGAGCGTACTGTTTGATGAATGTTGGCAGCCATTCGCCGTCGATGGTCATTGCATACTTGCCTGTGAAGAAAGGATTCTGAGGCGACATGTATTGCCCCAATCCGGACGCAAATCGATCCAGCTCCTTGGATCCGAATTGATCCCAAATCCCTTTTCCGAACTCAACCGCCGCTTTGACGCCCGCATTGTCGGGAGTCACCTGCTTTTGGTCTGCATCATAATAAGAGCCGCCATAAGCGTAGCTGAATGTATAGGCGTCGACGCCCGGCCAGAGGCCCAGCTGCTGCAGTTTTCCTCCATCCTCTTTGACGCTCAGCTTCGCGATGTATTCCTTCAGCTGGCTCATCGTCTCCGGCGGACCGCTGAAGCCTGCTTTTTCCAGCAGATCTTTGTTATAGAAAAGCATGGATACATGCATGGCGATCGGAATGGCATACGTTTTGCCATTGGACTGGGAAGAGCTAAGCGCAGCGGGTACAAAATCGCTCAGATCGACATTATCCTTCTGGATGTAGTCATCCAGCGGCATCATGGCTCCCCGTTCGCCCCACGGCACGACATCCGAACCGAAGTTGGACGCGACATCCGGCGGGTTGCCTCCTGTAATGGCTGTCAGCTGCTTTTGGTAATCGCTTTGGGACAACCCTTTCACCTGAATATCGGGATTGGCCTCATTCCATTTCTTGATCAGCTTTTCGAGCGCTTCCGCCTCCGGACCGGTCCATCCGTACCAGAAGCTCAGCTGCACCTTTTCTTTCGGGGTATCCACGCTCTTCGCTTCGCCGCCTTCCTTTTCTGAGCTTGGCGTATCCTTGCTTCCGCAGCCGGATACAAGCGTAACCAGTAAAACCAAGATCAGCCCCCACGTACTCCCTTTTCGCATCATATCTCTTCCCTCCTTAATCTTTGGACAGCAACACCAACGAAGTGCGTTTGCTGCAATTAACTATCCACATGTTATCATGTGAGCGCTTTAGTTAATTTCACTATTGTCTCTATAAATTGGATTATCGTTAAAATTCAAACTACCTGTTTGTCACCTGTTTTCGAAATTGATTGGGAGAGATGCCCGTATACTTTTTGAAAATTCTGCAGAAGTAAGCCAGCTCATTAAACCCCGTGGCATAACATACATCCGTGATCGACAAGGACGGACGCTGCAAAAGCACCAACGCGTTGGCGATGCGTAAATCAACGAGATAGCGGTTGAAGGTCTTGCCTGTCCATTCTTTAAACAACCTGCAAATCGTCGGCTTCGACATATTGGATATGGCGCAAATATGCTCCAGCTTGATGTCCTCATGCGCATTGTGATCGATATATTCAACGACTTTGTTCATCGTGTCCCGGTACCTCTCAATTTTTTGGAATCCGGCTTTCACCAGCTCCCCGTTCACCTGGCGAATGATGATCGATAGCAGCTGCAGCAGACTCGCTTTCAGCACGATTTCAAAAAAAGGCGTCCGTTCCTCGTATTCCCCGAGCATGCCCTGAAGCAAGCTTCGAATCCTGCCGTCCGTGACACCGTCGAAAGTGATCTGTGAGTGCGGGGAGCAATCCAAATGCGAAAAATCCTTCAAATAGTTGGCATCGAAAAATCTCCGTTCACCCGAAGGATCGCCGAACCGCTCGTTAATGAAGGTAGGCATGAATTCGCAGCCGAGGATTTCCACCTCTTCCTCGAAGGCCTGCACGCGATGCAGCGTATAGGGAGGAACGAGGAACAGATCCCCTTTTTTGATCCGGTACTGCTGCGTGCCGAACATGTGGACAAATTCGCCTTTGGATACGTACCATATCTGAAAATAGTCATGAAAATGGGTGGACAAGCTGACGAGGGTATCCATTCGATACATCTTGCAACGCAAATCTTCCAGCATCTCCAGCTTGGAATTAAAATAGATCACGCCCAAGCGGGTCAGTTTATCGATATCGAGCTTCTTCATCTGAAATACTCCTCTCTGCTTCTCCCTTGGATTAACAACCGCCTTCGCTTACATTCGCTCACGCTTTGCAACTTGATACTTTAGTACAATCATTCCCCCTGAAACTCGCCTAGAATTGATCCTTGAAATCACAAAAAACCGGGGAGTTGAACCTGTATGACGTCAAAAATCGCTTATTTGGATGGTTTAAGAGGTCTGGCGGCCTGCGTGGTCGTTGTTTCTCATTTTTTTCAGGTATTTTCGCCATCCGTCTTTGAAGGAAAACCGGAGATCGCCCATTTTGCCTTTGAAGGCTTGGCTGCGCGGACTCCGCTGAACCTGCTGTTCAACGGCAATTTCTCCGTCTGCGTGTTTTTCGTATTGAGCGGTTTTGTACTCAGCTGGCGGTATTTTCATACGAAAGACAAGATACATATATACGCCTCCGCGCTGCGCAGGTATTTCCGGTTGGCCATTCCTGCTGCCTTGTCCGTCTTATTGGCCTACGCAGTCATGCTGCTAGGCTTTGGATTTTTTGACGATATCCGCCAAACGACGTTATCTTCAATGCCCGACCCATTTCTGGCTAATCCCCATCTCCCCGTCATGATTCGAGAGGCTTTATCATGACCTATGAGCTCCTTGGTTCCTTCCTCATCTTCGGATTTCTCTTGACCATCGGCAGTTCCAGGCTTCGGATCATCGGATATGCGATTCTGGCCCTGCTGCTCATGGATTCCTATTATTTAGGGTTTATCCTCGGCATGGCGCTCAGCGACCTGATGTACAGCGGCCGAAATTGGCTAATCGTCATTCAACGTCCTTGGATCCCCCCTCTCTTCCTTGGCGCTGGCCTATACCTCGGCTCCTACCCTTATGTAGGCACCGAGAGCACCATTTACTCCATCCTGGTATGGAATAGCTCGTCCAGCTTTTCGTTCTTTGTGTTTTACCATACGTTAGGCGCATGTTTAACTTTGATAGCCCTCCTGAATTCTCCTCGCCTCCAATCGCTTTTTAGCCGAAAAACGTTTCTCTACCTTGGAAAAATATCGTTTTCCTTCTATCTGCTCCACTTTACGATCGTCTGCTCACTGGGCTCCTACATCTTCTATCAATTGCACCCCCTATTCTCTTACAGCCTAAGCGTAACCTTCACCGTTATCCTAACAGCTCCTTTCATCTTTGTATTAGCCCATGTATTCTACCGATTTGTCGATGCGAAAACCCTTTCTATGCTTGGCCGGTGGAGCAGGCGGGTCATGGATCGGCTTGTTCGGAACAAGCGTGGGAGTGTGCCGGTTGAGAAATCGAAGGGGATTTAGGCCTGCTGCTGACAAAATAACTGACTTTGTGCAAAGCGGCCGCTTCGGGCACGGATCGCTCTTCCGATCGGCTGCCCGCCTCCAAATTACTTGATTATATTTTCAAAGATTCAAGTGCTGACTATATGCAAAGCGGCCGCTTCGGGTACGGATCGTTCTTCCGATCGCTGTTGTCTCCAAGTTTCTTGATTATATTTTCAAAGGTAGAAACTTGGAGACAAAGGCGACCGCTGCGCTTCTTCAGATCGATTCCGTCCCCTCCGCTGTTTTTGCTTATTGTCAGGTACTTATGTCGTTAAACCAAAAACTTTTGTTCATCCGGCCTATAGTTCACAGAACCGAGTCCGTGAACGTTCACGAACGAACCCGTCCCAATACAAAAAAATCTCCAAAGACTCGTTTCCAGCGCCACCATGCGCTATCAACGAGTCTCCATGGAGATTGTAAATTGAACTGCGGAGCAGCTTAAGCACCTGCAAGCAGAGTCCGAAAAGACCATAAAGCAACTCTCCTGCTAAGTCATTCAACAGGTTATCGTTTGCCGCCCTATATTCAAACGCAACGCAAAGCAGCCATTCCCGTTCTCCGCGAAAATGGCTGCTTTTCTGATTCTTACGCTTACCGGTCCTCCGGCAGCTCCATCCACTGATAGGGTTGCTTTGCGGCGATAAGCCCATATTCGATGATCGTCATAATGGCAATCGTCTCGTCAGGCTGCACGGTCGACTGTCCGGTCTCGAAAAAAGTTACCAGATCACGTATGAAGCTTTGGAAGTAATCCGATGCCGGCTGCAAGACGCGGCAGGCTCCCGAATCGTAGTTGACGGCCATCATGAACGGGCATCCGGCGCCCGGCTGCTGGATCGTGGCCTGGCGCCCGCCCCCGAACTCGATCAGCAGCGTCGGTGCGGTCTCTGTGCCGACGAACATGACGCGCTTCGCGTCCGTGCCCATGAGCGCCACGACCGGCTCGATCTGGTGAATCGAGTAGTTCTCGAACGCACCCGGCCCGAGGCTTGAAATCACCCGAATCCCTGCTCGCTCGACTTCCGCATATTCCGCCGCGTAGCGCAGCGCGGAGGAGGAATACAGGGCTGTCTGATGCTTCGCAGCCCGCTCGAACAAACGTAATGCCGCTGCCCGGTCCGGGGCAAACGTCTTATCCATGTACGTCGGCTTCCCTGAAGCGAGCGGCAACTCCGCAAGGGCCTCATGCTGCTCGGGGTTGTCGGGCGACAGTACGATGAGATAGTCGCTTTGTGCAATCACCTCTTCGATCGTGTCGCACCACGCCACACCATGATTTACGCACCATTCCCGGTTGGTCAGCCCATGCTCCTTGTCCTTGATCGCATGCGCAAACGCGACCTCCATCGTTCCGCCCGAGGCTTCTCTGATCCATCCCGGGTATTGATTGGCATGCCATTCATCGAGGTAGTAGTCAATGAAGCCGATTTTTTTCATACCGGCGCTTCCGTTTCCAATAGAGAAATCTCACGGCCTTCTTCGGAGGATTGGTAAATGGCCTCGATCATTTGCGCGGTCAGGATGACGGTATCGATATGCGACGGCAGCTTTTCTCCGGAATGAATGCCCGTGATAAAGCCGTCGATCTCCACTTGAAAGGCGTCGCTCTTCGGATAATTTGGCGTGCTTTCCAGCAATGCACCATGCTTCGCCGAGTACAGCGTGAATTCCTTACCGTACTGGAGGCGAATGCCCGCTTGATCCCCGAGAAAATCAATGTACATTTCTTCGATGCCGATATTTTGCGCCCAAGCGCCGTTGACCGTGATCGACGGGCCTTCCGTGCGAATCATGGCCGTCACGAAATCATCGACATCATAGCTGCCCTCATAGTTTGGAGGGCCTGCCCACATGTTGAGGTAAGCGTAATTCTGCATGTCTTTGCCAAGCTTCGAATACGCCTGTCCCGTCACGGTCTTCGGCTGCGGATCACCTGTGCAGTACATGACGACATCGAGAAAATGCACGCCCCAGTCAATGAGCGCCCCGCCGCCGGCAACCGCCTTGGTCGTAAAGTCTCCGCCCAGACCGGGGATCGAGCGGTGCGCACGGAAGCTGACCACGACATGGTACAGCTCGCCAAGCTCACCGTTTTCGATCATCTGCTTGATGATGTTGACGCCTTTATTGAAGCGGTTGACGACGCCGATATTCAGCGTTTGGCCGGTTTCATGCTGCACCTTCTGCATCTCCAGCGCTTCCTTGTACGTTCTGGCCGCCGGCTTCTCGCACAACACATGCTTGCCCGCGCGCATGCAATCGATCGCAATCTGAGCATGGACATTGTTCGGCGTACATACCGACACCGCCACCACGTCCGGATCCTCCAAAATGTCTCGATAATCCTCTACGGCCGTGCCGCAGCCGTACTCCAAGACGGCCTTCTCGGCCCGTTCCTTGCGAATGTCGCAGAAATACTTGATCTCGGCATCCTCGTTCGCCATGTACGCCGGGATATGCGCATTGTTGGCAATCGTTCCGCAGCCAATCACGGCTACAATCGTTTTAGCCATAGTTTCTTCCCTCCGATGGTTAGAACCCGGTCAGGCAGATCCGGATTGCATAAAAGTATTTTGACCGAAACGTTATTTCTAAAAGAATGCCCTCTCCTTCCCAGCCGACAGCATTTCATTCGTCAATCGTTACGGCCAACTACTGACATGATATCATGTAAGCGCTTTAGTTGACTTCAATATCGTATGTGAAAATAGGATTATCGTATCCGTTTCGCAGCTGCTTGGATGCTGCCTGGTTGCGGAAGCGGAACGGCGATATACCCGTGTAATTTATTAAAATTATGCAAAAATCATGAGGCTTATTCCCTCGCAGCGCAGGTCGCTTCCCCTATTGCGTGCAGAAGGTTGCATAGTGGCTTGGATCATGTGATCGACTCCATCTCCCGGAGCACACCCGATCTCCATTTCTGTTTCAACTCCGGATCGATGAATGCTGCAGAAACCGCCCTATCCCTCTCCGTACTCGTCTGCATCTGCTCTGTACGTGTCGCAATGTTATCAGGATATAACATGTTCATTCGTATTTAGCTGTAGACTTATCATTTTGCAGCGAATATAATAACAAAAGCATATTCAAAAAACGAACATTAGGACGGTACTTATGAATAAATATATGCAATTATTCCGAGGCACTGCATTTTCCAGCAAATCTTCCAAAGAAATTCAAATATTAAAAGACCATCTGTTCTGCATCAATCATGAAGGACGGATTGAAAAAGTCGTAGCCCCAGCGGATTCAGACTATCAACCTTTACTGGATGCTTATCAAGGTCAAGACAACTACCACGCTCTAAATGAAGGCCAATATCTATTGCCCGGATTTGTCGATTTGCATGTTCACGCGCCGCAATGGGCCCAATCCGGAACAGCGTTAGATATTCCGCTCTATGATTGGCTGAATACGTATACCTTCCCGCTTGAATCTAAATTCTCGGATCTGGATTTTGCACAAGAGGTCTACGATGATTTGGTCAGCACCCTGCTTGCCAACGGAACAACGACAGCACTTTATTTTGCGACCGTTCATAAAGAAGCCAGTTTATTGTTAGCTGAAATATGCGCCAAGAAAGGCCAGCGTGGACTCGTCGGGAAAGTGGTCATGGATGATGCCGAGCAAAACCCTGAAAACTATCGCGACGCTGACACCCGGACGGCACTGGCGGATACGGAAGAATTTATTGTTGCTGTACAACAATTAGCCCAATCGACGAAACAAGGCGTTTATCCCGTTGTGACGCCCAGATTCATTCCAAGCTGTACAGACGAAGCTTTGAAAGGTCTGGGAGAACTGGCAGATAAATATGACACGCATGTTCAATCGCACTGCAGCGAAAGCGATTGGGCGCACGGTTATGTACAAGATCGCTTCCAAAAGAACGATGCTTTTGCTCTGCATGATTTTGGGCTATTGCGTGATAAGTCTGTTATGGCACATTGCAATTTCCTGAATGATGATGATGCAGATTTATTTGCCGAGAAAGGAACGGCTATTGCCCACTGTCCAATATCCAACGCCTATTTTGCCAATAGCGTCATTCCCATAGCTCATTTTCATGCCAAAGGTGTGGAGATTGGCCTCGGGTCAGATATTTCAGGAGGTTTTTCGCCTAGTCTTTTTGATAACATCAGACAAGCCGTCATATCTTCAAGAATGCTGGAGGATGGCGTTAATCCTTCCCTTCCTGCCCAAGATCGCGGTGTACCGGGATCACGCATTACGGTTGACGAAGCTTTCTATCTTGCGACGGCTGGCGGCGGCGAAAGTTTAAGCTTACCCATCGGCCGCATTCAAGAAAACTATGCATGGGATGTACAAATCATCGATACCAAGCTGCCATCCGCCAAATTGCCAATCTTTAATGAGAATGAGGATTTACATGACATTTTCCAGAAAATTATGTATCTGATTCGGCCTGAGCATATCCGCGAAGTTTGGGTACAGGGCGAAAAAGTTCATTCGCGTTAAGAAATATTAGAGAAATGTCTATCTTACAAAAATAGAAAGTTCGAGGTGTACAACGGAGTGGAAACACAAACAGGCCAGCAAGCTCACGCTCAACATTTAACTGTTTTGCCTGATGAAAAAATCTCGTTCGGTAAATCCGTCATCCTAGGCTTACAGCATGTTATTGCCATGGACGTCTATGTCGTCCCTTTCCTCATTGCGATGTTAATCGGCTTATCATCCGGCCAGTCAACCGCGTTGATTCAAGCTACCTTTATTGCGGCTGGGCTTGCAACGATTGTGCAAACTTATTTCTGCATGAAGCTGCCTGTCGCCCAAGGTCCTTCCTATGTTCCGCTTGGTGCGATCGTCAGTATTTATGCCGCTAGCGGCGGTGGGCAATTAGGTTGGAATTCCGTATTAGGTGCCAGCTTAGTTGGCGCAATCTTAGTTATCGTTTTGGGCTATACCGGTATTTTCAATAAAATCGTTAATATATTTATCCCGCCGATTGTTGGCGGTACGATCATATTCATTGTGGGTCTTTCATTATTGCCTGTGGCCATCAGAGACAATATTTATGGCGCCACGGATGCTACAATCAATCAAAACGTGTTGCTGGCCCTGATCTCAGGCGCTGTACTCATCCTTTTCGTGCTTCTGGGTTCTTTGCTTCGTAATAAAGGCTCCATATTCCGAATTATTTCGGTCATGGTTGCGCTTGTTGTCGGATGTATTACAGCAAATTTTATGGGCGTGTTAGATTTCTCCGCTGTTAAAAGTGCCAAGTGGTTTAGCATGCCGCATCTCCCTTTTGCCGATTTTGGCTTTTCGTTCAACTTTTCAGCGATCATTACCATGATCATTATCTATTTCGTACTGCTGGCTGAAACCACAGGTACTTGGTTCGCCGTCAGCAACGTAATCGATAAGCCGTTAACGGATAAAAATCTGAACCGGGGCGTCATTGGGGAAGGCATTAGCTGTCTGATTGCTTCTTTGCTCGGTTCAACACCTGTTACGGGTTACTCCACCAACGCCGGCATCATTTCCATCACAGGCATCGCGAGCCGCCGCGTTTTCCTTGCCGTAGGAGGATGGTTTGTTCTCTTTGGCTGCTCGGGTAAATTAGCCGCATTAATCTCTTCGATTCCAACGGCCGTCATCGGCGGCGTCTTTACCATCGTCTGCGGCATCATCGCGATCAACGGCATACAGGTGATGAAAAACGTAAAAATCGGCGAAAAAGAAATGTATATTATCGCGATCCCGATGATCATAACCTTAGCTTTAGTGATGATCCCTCAAGACTTCCTGCATTCTTTGCCTACTTTCGTGCAGTATCTATTGGGCTCGCCGATCCTGGCCGCTTCGATTGCAGCGATCCTATTGAATAAATTGCTGCCAAGCGTGAAGTAATTTGTAAAAATGAGGTAATAGAAATACGGAGAAACACTTCTCTGTAAAACTACAATAGGAATTTAAAAGGGCTGATCCGAAAGGCTGCGATTGATGCAGCCTTTCGGGTCAGCCCTGTTTTTTTATTTTAATAAACAAAGAGGCCTTCCGAGAGGTCCCTTGGATGGCTTCGATCAGGATCCAACCTGGCATTCAATCTCTTTGAGCAACACCCTCGGTTTTAATCCTGGTTCTCCCCCAAGTTTCATATCTGCTATCGGGGATAAAATCCGCTCAGAGCATGCTTATGTAGCTACCTTTCCTTTCAATTAATAGTTCATTTATTGGGTATATTATATAATTTATGTAACTTTTTAGGAGTTTGTGGTGTTTATATATTGTAAGTTAAAAATCATAAAGGAGGGACGTTTGGAAGCACAAGATATACAATCAGAAACCTATGCGGAAACGCCTTTTATAAAAATGGCAAGTAACGGCAACTGGACAGATGATATAAGTATTCTAGCCACTGTTCCACTCCCTTACTATTTTAATTCAACATTTGATGCTTCGGTGTCTTCGGCAAGTGATATGAAAAATGGAAACAGTACTACAGTCCGTATTACTGCTAATTATGACTGGGTTACAAGTGATTTCCCTAAAATCCTTGACCCTAGCCAAAGATATTATGATATTACATTGTATGCAAATGGTGTATCACAAGGTACCTATCGATTTTTAACTGGTGGATGGAGGCACGCTGATTGGACTGGCGTCCCAATAGGGGCCACACTTAGTTTTAGAATGACGAAACCGCAACAAACATGGAGTACAGGTGTTTTAGATGGTAGAATAACTGGTAGTGGAGAGGTATTAAATCCGTAACTCATTGACATATAATTAAGACAGAGGTGGTTTTTTCATGAAAAAGAAAGCAATTGTTATTTTGACAGCCGTAATTTCAGTGATTGCAACAAGTTCTGTAGCATTAGCTGCATCTAATGGAAAGATTGGTTCCATTAATAATCCTGCTGTACTGATCCCCCCGTCTAGAGCAGAATCTGTAAAGATCTATAAACAAACATATGAGGAGACCCCATTTATCATTGACGCAAGAACTGGGGAGCATTTAGAGAAACCAGATCTTAATTTCTAAATGCTGAATATTTTTAGAAAATCCGGGCCAATAATGGCTCGGATTTTTCTTTTAATTCTATTAAAAATTAGACCGAGTAAGAGATTAATGGCCGTCAAACAATGGCCCTGGAACTAGGCGCTCACACAGGCAAATATAATGCTAATCATCCATCTAAAAGAAATACAAGAAAAGGAGAAGCCTTTACGAAGGAAACTCCCAAAAACTCCAGGTTTTAAGCCAGCTCCCCGGATTGAAGGCTCGGGGGGCGGCGGTGTTAACTTTGGCTGGACACTGGTTAGACCGGTTAAACCAAGTCTGCCGAGTTCATCCATCTATAGTAATCTTGTGAATGCACTGTTTTAAATCCAACCGATTCATACAAACCTAGAGCGTGGTCGTTTTTCGTTTCGACTTCTAAGTGTACCGAATATCCCGCCATGCTTTGCTCTTTAATGACTCGGCGTAACACTTTTCTGCCTATTCCTCTGCCTTGATATTCTGGCAAAATGGAAAATCCGTAAATCCACGCTTGCCCCTCTTCTCGGCTCACTCGAATTTTCCCTACCGTACCTTCGCTCATGTCAATCATGAACATATCCGTATCCTCGGAGAACTCGCTTTCTATAGCTCTGGCGTCTTCTTCGTTCAATCCGAACGACGCAACGGATAATCGTACGCGCATTTCGTAATCATCTAGTGTTGCGTGCCTCAAATGAATATCATCCGTATCTTCAAGGGATTTTTCTTGCCACTCCATTTGATGCTCTGTGAATGCATACTCAGCACCTTGTTTACTCAAAAAAGCTTTTGCCGCATCGGATCCCGCAGGCGCGTTCAACAAAACTTTCCTGTATCCGTTTTGTTTAACACTCTCCATTCCTTGTTGGAACAATCGATGAAAGTACCCTTTTCGTCGTGCACTTGGTTTTACCATTCCGCACACTTCGACTGTAGAACCCATAGCATACAAACCTAAAAACGCTACAAGCTCGCCATTTTCATAATGGAGAAAATCCAGGTGGTCAGATTCCCGCGCTCTAAGCATTTCCCAGTTAAGCTTCAGTTGTAGATGATCATGAATTTCACACTCTTTTTGCAATTTTTCAATATCTTTTAATTGTTGTGTCGTTAACATTTATTCTCCTTTGGCTGTCCGCATCCATATTCTCAGTTATTTTAACAGGACATTAGGTTACTAACACCATACCACATATTGGATTAGCCTTGTTGTCAGAAAACCAAAACATTGCCATCCATATAAATTGAATTAAAGAAAGGGAAAACACTTCGCCTATATTCCGGATGGAATCAAGGAGAAGCAAGGTTAAACTTTAGTTCTCATCCTGAAACGTATCCAGCAGCGGAAAGCGCGAGGCGTATCCCAGGCTTTCGACCAAGCTGGTATAGTACCATTTCTGCGGCTCATATCCCCGGTTAAACCTGTGCCAGACCGCATCCCCATAGCCTTCGAAATCACGGCTGGTGGATCGTAAATTGTGAAGCTTATCCGCGCAGGAGAGCTGTCTGAGGGCGAGGTTTGCACTTTTCAGAAAATCCAGCGTGTGCGGGTTGAATCATGTTATGCCGGGACCTAACCTTATGCTTCTGGCAAAGTCAGCAGCTGCTCGAATAAGTTCGCCCTGATCGTCGCGGAGTCCGTGATGGAGGTGAGCGGAATGCTTGTCCCGATGGCCTGCTGGAGTCCCCAATACTTCTTGATGGACTTCTCCTTCGTCTTGCTCCGCCAAATGCCGTCGTCGCAGGTAATATCAAAATGATTGTCCAGCCAGTACGGATCGCGAAACAGCCAATGGTCCGCGATCGCGGGCATGCGCTCCCACTTGGAGAAATCGTAACGGAAACGGGATAGCGTCATATCCGGGTAGTTGTCCTGTCCCTCCAGGTCAATCTCGACGACGAACACATCCCCGTCCTTCACATCGGGCACGCGCTCGTTGCCGGCGGAATCGCCGTCCAGCTGATAGATTTTGATAAAATTGCTCAGCAGCCAGCCCTCTTCATAAGCGTCGGACTTCCACCTGAGGAATCGTGACGTCAACGGCATCAACCCCAGTTCCTCGCCGATCATGTCCATTTCGTTCATGAGCATATTCAGATTTTTGTAGGTTTCCCGCAGCACGGTGACCGAAAGGCTGATATTCTCGCCCAGATCATTTGTTGTAGACATAGTAATCCTCCTGAAGCGCCGTGGTGGTCGGCCAATGTAGTTGGGTTTTCGAGCTGGATGTTTTTTGGAATTGGTACGGCTTCTCCTCCAGCGGGATGTTATGAATGTGGTGCAGGAAGCCTCGGAAGCGTTCGAAGCCTTTTTGGACTAACAAATCGATAACATCCTGGATGATCATTTGCTGCCCCCGATCGAGCGCTGCCGGATCCACCGATTGCAGCTGTTCCAAAACATTTTGCCAGGCGATGAAGCCCAGCGTGACATCGGGTGAAATCAGCGAACGTTCCTTCATATCCGTTTCGACGGGGAGCAGGATCTGGAAAGGAGCCAAAAACACGAGGTAAGCAGGCCGCCCGCCGCGGATATCCTCAAGCAGTCGGGAATAACGGACGAGCTGGTGGCAGCTCTCTTCCGGCGAGATCATCTCTTCCGATTCGTCGTCTTCCGACGACAGGCCGCTGTAATACTTCACTTCGATGCCCAGAACGACGTCCGCATGCTCAAGGATCAGATCGATTTCTCCCTCGGCGTGACGGTACCAGAACTTCAGTTCATAATCATAGTCTTGAGTGGTTTCTACAAACCTCTTCCAGATGGGGTCCGGGAAATTGTGCCCGGCGTTCTTCAGGCGAACCGCCTTTAGGATCTCCTTCAAGCCCATTTGAAAGGGAAGATAACGAAGCGCCCCAAAAACGTCGCCGGTCAGCTGGTCCTCCAGCCGGTCGGACAGGTTGCTGCCGGAGCTTGAAATTTTATGGTGAATTTCTGCGAGCAAAAGGTTCTCCCTCCTGTTGGAGCAAACGTTTAAAGTCTATTTATGTCATTCCGGATTTCCGGAATTTAGTCCTCCGCCTCAATCAGCAGAATGCGCTCCTGAAACTTGCCGCGTTGCTGCGCCTTCTCGTGGCGCACCTGATTCAGATCCTGCTCCGTAGCTCCATGGATGGACGCCAAAGCATAGATCACCTCCAGCATATCCGCCAACTCCTCGACGGCTTCGCAGTCCTGCGCAGCTGTTATGTATTCTTGATGCTCTTCCTGAAGCTTTTTTCTCAGTTCCGCAGCATAGGCTTCCGCGTCCAGCGTCCTGGTCATATACTGTTTGCCCTGCGCTGCAATGATGTCCGGAATCAAGTCCCGCACAAGCTTGTTATATACCGGCATGGTGTTTTTTGTTCGTAGGTCCTGCTGTAAAGGCATTTTCACGTCATGGTTTGAAGTGGATGCTTCAAGCCAACTCGTCCCCTTTTCTCAACAGCATGGATTGAAAATGAGGGGCTCCTTCGCCCATGTCGCGCGTATGGAAATCCTCGATTCGAAAATAACCTTGGATCTTCATGCGTATCTCCTCATCAGGATACATAGCAAAATAACGCTTCGGCTCATAAGCATCCTGCTCCCAAATCCCGTCCGATTCCATTCCGCCATACAGCCCTAAGTAGAACAACCCGCCCGGCTTCAATACACGCTTGATTTCCGTGAGGATATCCGGCAGCTGCGCTTTCGGCACATGCAGCAAGCAGTTCATGGCATATACCGCGTCAAAGGAACGATCCACAAAATCCAAATCATAAAAATCCATCATCCGTGCGCGCAGTCCCTTTTGCCTGCATAAACGAACCATCTCTTCGGACAAATCGACGGTCGTCATATCGAAGCCATGCTCCTGAAAAAACAAACTGTCCCGCCCTGGTCCGGCTCCGACTTCCAAAACGGTTCGAACATCATTTGTCCGGAATGCATTCAGCACTTGGTCGCGTTCTTCTACCTTCCAGCCTTCCAGACTGGATGAATTTCTGAGTTCTGCCTGATTGTCGTAGGACTGACGGAGAATGGTTTTAATATCCGCGGTCTCAGTAAGATCGGAACCAGGCCTTGGACTTGGAAGTTCATCCTCTTCAATTAACATGCTAACGAATGCAACGTCCGCCGGCGCGAAAATATATTCGCCAAGCTCATCCCGCTTCACCCAACGGACTTCGTCATGATCGGTCAGCTTCATTGTGCCGCTGATGAACCGCGCCCTGTATGCGATTAACCGGATATGCTTCTCGCCATAGCGATGGTCATTGGTTCCGAAATACGCGTAAGGCTCAATGGCGATCTGCAGCTCCTTACGCAGCTCACGCTTTAGGCAATCCGCCGGAGTTTCGCCTTGCTCAAGCTTACCTCCCGGAAACTCCCACCGTCCGGCCTGAGGCTTTCCCGCCTTTTTTCTGGCGATTAACAACTGTCCTTGTTCGTTTTCGATAATGGCTGCGGCTACTTGGATCAAAAGGGGAACCCTCCTGTGATTAGTTCTAAAGAATGGTAAAGTTATAACAATAGATTAGCACATTTAAATGAGGGAAAAGTAAACCTGCACGGCAAAAAATCATAAGTGCGTTGATTCTCCCACCTAAAAAGAAGTGCCGGAAAGTCCCTTGGACTTTCTCGACACTTCCGGGTTCGGTTGGTTACCAACCGGCGTTTTTGCGTTGCAATTTCCTGATGTCGTGCATGAACGTGGAATTCATAAATTCGGGGCTCCGGCTCATACCGCCTATTCCCCTTCAAGCGCCGATAATGTCTGCGCCGTAAAATGGCAAAATGCCATGGCATCCTCACCGTTAGCAAAACCGGCCTGCGCCATCTTGTCACTGCCTCCGCCTTTACCGCGATAATCGGCCAGATGCTGCTTGAAGAACGCACCGCAGGCGAGTTCGCTCTTCCCTCCTTGAACGAGAAGTACCTTATGGTCCGTACCCGATACGAAGAGCACGATAACGTCAGCTTGGTCGGTGAGTTTGGCCGCCAGGTTTTGCATATCCTTCAGCGGCTTGTCCGCAAATACATGCTTGATCAGGCTGCCCTGACGGTCCGCCAACAGCTTTTCAGCCAGATAAGCGTCATTCTCCGCCTTCACGGCATTCAATTCGGCCTGGAGCTGCTTTTGCTCCTGATCCCATTTTGCAATCCGATCCGGAATCTCTTCCTTTGCGGTATTGAACCTAGTCGACAAGCTGCCTAGAATCTCCATGCCGACATTAAATTCTCGGAGTGCACGATAGCCGCATTTAAAATAGATACGTGTATACCCTTTCTGCTTCTCCGCTCTCAGCAGCTTGATTATACCGATTTCACCCGTTGCAGAGACATGTGTCCCGCCGCAGGCATTATATTCGATACCTTCGATTTCAACGATCCGGATATCCTCGGTTACCTTCGGCTGCTTCACCAGCGGCAATGTGGCCGCCTGCTCCCGGCTCACGAAATAATTCATTACCTTGCGATTAAGGTAAATCTGATCATTGACTTCGAGTTCCAGCATCATCAGCTCGTGCTGTGGCAGATCAGACTTGGCGATATCAATGGTGGCGTAATCCTCACCCAGGTGAAAACTGAGCGTCTCCGCCTGGCATGCCTCCAGACACATGGCCGATAGCAGATGCTGTCCACTGTGCTGCTGCATATGATCGAACCTTCTCCCCCAATCCAAGCGGCAGCCGACCTCTTCCGTCTCGGGAAAATGCTTGACTTTATGCAGGATCTCCCCCTCCTCCTGAACGACATCCAGAACCGGGATTGTATCGATCCATCCCAAGTCACAGGGCTGACCTCCGCCATGCGGATAAAAGGCCGTCTCCTCCATGACCAAATAATTCCCGTCCTCCCGCTTCACTTTGCGTGTGATTCGTGTCTCCCACTCCCGGATATAAGCAGATTCGTAATATAGCTTCTTCGTCATCTTCATGTCCTCACTGTTCCCAGGTTAAATTCACTTTAATCTCAGCTTACTATAAAACAGTCGCGAAGCGCCAAATTCCTCTTAAAAAAGAAAAAACCGCCTGGCAGCGACCTATATAATATGAACGAAAGAACGGGAAAGCACTTTGCCTGTATTCCAGATAGAATCAAGGAGAAGCGAGGTTAAACCTTATTTCATTTTATCTAACAGCACGATTTCGTCACAACGGGGAATATCTAATAGGTTTCACTTTCCAATATGAATTAACTCCAGATGTCGACGACATGACCCAGCTTAGATAGATCTTATCTTAGACTGGTTCTGTCAATTTGTTACGTTGCAATCCCAATAGGATCGGTGAGCACCAACTCCTTAGTCGGCGCGCTGCCAAACGCACAAAAGTCCGCGAACCTCGCGGACTTTTTGGCATTTATGTTATTCGTCTTCAGTTTGCTGATTTGTTATTCTAGCCCGTTACTTCAACGACGCTGCCTCTCAAAATAACGGCAGTTTTTCAGTGACACTATGAAATATGGCTATGAATTAAATTGTTTGCTTTGCGTGTTAACTTGATTCTCAGTCGTCCGGAACGAATGCCGCAATAAGAAGAAACCGATAAATCCGCAGATTGTGATGCCAAAACAAATCCGATATAATACGGATGCCCCGAGATTTTCAAACATCCAACCGCCGAGTATTCCCGCGACGATTCCTGATATACCTCCCCACGTCAGCCCATAAACGGCTTGCCCGCTGGAGCGATATTCGCCGGGCACAAGATGCGAAGTAAGCTGTGTCCCAATGTAGTAATAGCCTCCGAATGTAATGGAATGCAGCAATTGAATGAATATAACCTGTATTGCCGAAACCGCCACGGACATCAATAACCAGCGCGCCGAAAAGAGTAGGCAGATCACGGTCAACCAGGTCAGCATGGTACGTGAATTTTTCTTCAAATACCGATCCAGCAATAAAAATACGGGTACTTCCAGAATTGCCGTGGCGAACGCAGACCAACCGACAACCGTATCCGATCCGCCCAAGCCTTTAATGTAAATACTGAGAAAAGTCGTATTGATCGAATTGGGGATCGAGATGAGCACACCCAAACAAACGAAGATCAAAAAATATTTATTTCGAAACACCATGAGATATCCTTTGTTTGTAAATTTCTCTGACTGTGCTCTTTCATTGCCGCTTGGCATCAGGAAGGTAAAGAAAATGGCGAATAGCAGCATCACATCGAATACGATCCAGAGCTTGCTTATTCCCAGCCAACCAATGATCGGTCCGGCCGCGACCGCAATAAGCGCCCACCCCAGCGACCCCCACGCACGAAACTCTCCAAACTTACGGTTGGTTCCTTCGATGACATTAAGGATCAAGCTGTTGCTTTGTGTGAACAGCGGGCTCTGAAACATGAAATAAAACAGCATCAGACTATAAATCAACGTGTAGGATTCCATCATAAATACAAATTGCATGCATGTGAAATTACCGATCAGGCAAATAATCAGAATGCGCTTGTTGTTGCGAAACCGGTCTGCACAATACGCCCAGAATGGATTAGCTACCAGCCCAATGAGCGGACCGCCGGCTACCAGAAGCCCGATCTGCACATTGGAAAACCCGGTATCCTTGAGATATAACGCGAAGAACGTGCTATAAATAGCCAAGGCCCCATAAAGCACAAAGTTGAACACCTTCAGCATTCCAAGCATATTCCGGTTTATCATTTGATCCGACATGATTCCTTCATCCCTTACAATTTGACGTTGGTCGACGCAGAATGCGTGATGATCTCCTCCGCAGTTACTTCGCGTCCCAGCCGGTCGGACAGGTACACGCCTTCACTGATCAGCATGGTTTGCAGCGCAATCTCCGCTGTTGGCAGATGGGGTACTCTTCCCTGCAGGGCTGCGATCCAATGATGTTGTGAAGAACTGTAAGCGTCATAATCCGCCTTGAGTCTGCCCCAACGAAGCTCCATGTCGTCCAGGTTCACGTTGCTGTCCAGGTCCATGTCCGCTATGGTCGTATGAAAGCTAAGTCCGCTCGTCTGAGATATGGAAGAATACGAAGGGAGCCGAATCCCGCCTTTGCTGCCTACCAGGCTGGACCCTTCAAAACCTCCCATATGTATGGACCACGCCTCGATGAGATCAAGCGTTAACCCGCCTTCGAATCGGATAAATCCAAGACCCAACTCCTCGACGTCGAACCCGGATTCGGCTCTTCTTGCCGCGTCCATATCCATTTCTTGATAGACTTTACCGGATACGCTTTTTACCTTCGGTAAGTCCAAAAGATATAACATCTGGGCAATGTGATAAACCCCCATGTCGAGTAAGGCGCCTCCTGCCGCGGTTTCCTTTCGGTTGAAAAACTTGGTGCCATAACCATCCACGAACGGACGTCCTCTGCGCCGAAACCCCGTTGATCGGGCATGATAAAGCTTGCCCAAGCTTCCTTCCTCGATCAGTGCTTTGGCGGCTTTCGTCTCTTTTCTATACAACGTGTTCAGTTGAATATGAAGCATCTTATTGCAAGCTTTGGCCTTTTCCAGCATCGAATTGCCGTCATAATAGGTCCCGGCAATCGGCTTCTCGCAATACACATGTTTCCCTGCCTCAAGCGCTTCATTGGTTACAGGTGCATGGAAGTTGTTATGGAGGCAGACATCGACGGCATCGATGTCCGTGCGTCTCAGCATCTCCCTAAAATCGGTGTAAACATCCTTGATATGAAATTGGCCGGCTACTTTTCGAGCTGCTTGTTCATTAATATCGCAGACAGCCACAACCTCAGCATCTGCGATCTCAGCATAGTTCTTCAGATGCGTTATTCCAATTAATCCTACACCGATAATACCGATTCGAATTTTACTCATTTGTATTCGCTCCTTTAAGCCCAAATTTTTCGAAAGCTATGATTATGAACTTTAGATTTAAACATTACAGAGCGGAGAGGGCGAGTGATTCTGAAGAAGCGTAGCGTCCGCCTTTGTCTCCGAAATGCCTCATTGGATAATAAGTTCAAGCATTTTGGAGACAACAGCGGTCGTAAGAACACTCGCCATCGCAGCGCACGAGAAATGTAACTTTCTAAAGTTCATTTTATATCATTTACTTTCGACAATACTCTTTTCATGGCGGCAACGGCCCACTCCACCTCAACATATTGATTATCTGGTGCATTATGTTCGATTGCCCAATATTCTTTAAATCCGCTGTCATGCAATGTTTGTGCAATTCGAACCGCCCGATCCTCCGCAGCCAGCGTATTTCCTCCAAAATGGACATGTGAGGCCCATGGCGCGATAATCGAGTCTCCAAGCTCAGCATCAACCTTCCAGCGGTCAACATGCAGCAGAATACCGAAATTCGGATGGTTGACGGCCTCTGCGATCTGCTTCAGAAAATGAGGATTAAGAGACGGCCCCATATGATTCTCCGGGCCAACTTTACTGCCAAAATCAGCAGCAATCCGGCTATACTCCTGATATCTTTGTACGATATGCTCAAACTGTTCTTGACTCATATCGAAGAAATCACCATTAGGATCATTCGAATACGAGCCGCCTGTGTCAATTCGCACCGTCTGAGCACCTAGTATCTCTGCTGCGCGCAAATGCTTTAACGCATTTTGATATTGCTGCTCGCGTCTTTCTTTGTCCTGGTCCCATAATGAAGCCGTATCAATGGCAAAGTTAACGACTGTCATTTCTTTCTCATCCAAGGCTTCGCGAATTTTGTGAAGATAATCATCATCCGCCAATTCCCATACGGGCCCTCTTTTATCCACAAAGAACCCGTTATACAGATCAACTACATTCAGACCGTAACGGTATTTTACCGTTTCCAGATAGCCAAAAACGTCCATTTTACCTTGTACAAATGTGTTTTGAAACGAATATCCTCCAATAGATACCTTCATTTAAGCTCAACTCCCTTTCTTATTTTTTTTTTCTGCCCATTCATTTAATTGCTTCTGCTTCTCTGCAATAACTTTGTCAATGCCAGCAGCATGAAGTGCAGCATTGAATTTAGGAAGATTGACCTCCGGATCCAGAGCACCATTCTCCAGACCGCTTTGGAATTGACGAACAACGTTTGTAATCGCTGCTAATTCCGTTTTCACCGGCGATGGGTTGTAGGTGAAGCCGAGGGCGGCAGATTTTTTGGATTCCCGATTGTATTGATCCATCTCCTCCCATAGATCAGGATTATCTGTGACCCAGGTATAGGATAGAAGCTGATTGCCAAACATCCATCCTTGGCGCATGTTGTAACCGCTGTTTGTCGCATTGACGCCAGGTGGGAAGTCAATTGATTTTTCGCCGACCTTCACGTAGTGCTTGCCTTCAATCCCCCAGTCAATCAGGTTGATCAAATCTCTATCCGAATTCAACAGGTTCAGGAACATCATGGCACGTTCCGGATCTTTGGAATTAGAGGGTATACCGAGCATAATTGCAGTAATATTGGTTGTACTCGTTATTTGCTTGCCCAGATTGATCAGCTCAAGCTTCGTATTAACACGCTGTTCCGTTTGCGCAAGCGCACCCGGCTTGCCTTTTTGAATAACTCCGAAACCGACGTTCGCCTTGATAAGATCGACCGCTGATTCTTTGCTTGTCGCCGCATCCTTGCTGATATAACCCGCTTCATACCAACGTCTGGCTGTTTTTAACAGCTTCGCGTACTCTGGGGTTTCGAATAAATTCACGACCTTGAGGTCATCCAAACTATCCAAAACGCCAATGTAGTCCCCAAGAATGTCCCAGTTATTTTCCAGCAATCGATCCACGATAGAAGCCGAGGCGCCTGGCTTGCCAAGTGGGGTAATATTGGGCTCATTCTTGTGAATGGTCTCAAGAATCGGATCCAAATCGTCCAGCGTCTTCACCTTACTTGCATCGAGATTATATTTATCGAGCAGATCCTTGCGCATCAGAACGTTGGTATTGGAGGCAAAGTCCCTGATACTTGGAATGGCATAGATTTTGCCTTCAACTTTGGTAGCCTCCAGTATTTCCGGCTGGAAGGCTTTCGTGATGTCTTGACCATGGGTTTGAAGCAGATCATCCAGCGGCAGCAGTTGTCCTTGCGCTACTTGTCTTGAAAAGTCCGTGCCTCCCGTCACGATTAAATCGACTTGTTCATTTCCAGTGAGCATGAGAATGGTTTGCTGATCCCAGGCTGCCGGTTCAATTCTTTCCAGTTTAACTGTCGCATTTATTTTTTCGAGCGTGATTTTGCTCATCTCTTTTTCAACGAGTTCCAAATCTTTCTGTGCCGGTCCATAAAAGACAAGCTTCACCTCATATGGCGGCAGCTTCCCGTCACCTGTTTCGGTGGTTCCCTCCTCTCCCGCAACCACGGCATTCGTGTTCGATTCTTTGCCGCAGCCTGCCAGCAGCAGAGTCAACATTGTTATGATCAATAGCATGATACCTATCCTTGTACGCATTACTTGCCCCTCCCATATTAATCATTTGCGATCCATGATAGAACGGATGACAGCTCTATCCTTTGACTGCACCAACAGTAAGTCCCTTTGCAAAATATTTTTGAAAAAACGGGTAGGTCACCAGAATGGGGATCACACCGATTGCTGCAATCGCCATTTTCAAACCATGGTTAGGAATATCATCTGCCGACGTCATGTCTTCCACAAAATGAGTGTTGCTGGCCAAGTATTGCGCATTCAAAAGAATCGTATTGAGCAGCACTTGAATACTGTACAGCTTGCTGTCCGTGATATAGATGAGCCCGTTGAACCAGTCATTCCAGTAATTGATCAATTGGAACAGGCCAACCGCGCCCAATACAGGAGTAGACAATGGAAGAACGATTCGAGCAAAAATTTTAAATTCGCTTGCACCATCCATATAGGCTGACTCGATCACTTCGTTCGGAATATTCATTGTGAAAAATGTTCGGATTAGAATCACGAAGAATGCGCTTACAAGTAATCCGGGAATCAGGAGTGCAAATAGCGTATTTTTAATCTGGAACACGTTCGTATACATTAAGTAGGTCGGAACAAGTCCACCATTAAAGAGCATCGTGAAGAAGATGAAGAAGGAAATTGCGTTTCGCAACGGCATATCTCTTCTTGAGATCGGATAAGCCAGTAACGTCATCACGATCAAACTTGTCACAGTCCCGATAACGGTTATGAATATCGATATTCCATATGCCCGGATCAGCATAGCCGGTTCCTTGAATAAATAACTGTAGCTCTCCAGGCTGAATTCGGTCGGAAACAATGTGTAGCCGTTCTGGATAATCGAATCCTCACTCGAAACGGAGGATGCAACAAGCAGGATAAAGGGAATCAGGCAAAGGAATGAGATTGCGATAAAGACGATGTTAATAATCCACTGCTCCGTTTTCCTGGCTAACATGTGATCTCACTCCTTTTTTAGAACAGTGAATTCTCAGGATTGATTTTTTTAACGACATAGTTAGAAATGAGAATGATAATAAACCCCACGATGGACTGATATACCCCTGCAGCTGACGACATGCCAATGTCTCCGTTTTTGAGCAGGGCCCGGTATACGTACGTATCAATCACATTGGTTGTAGGCATCAGGACGCCCGAGTCAAGTGGAACCTGGTAGAATAGACCAAAATCGGAATAAAAAATACGGCCAATCTGGAGCAGGGTCATGATAATAATAACGGGTGTGATCAGAGGAATTGTGATTTTGAAAATTCGCTGCAGTTTACTGGCACCATCAAGCGTCGCTGCCTCATAGTACTCGTGATCAATACCGACGACAGCCGCAAAGTAAACGATACTCAAGTACCCTGCCGTACTCCATATTTTGACAAGGGTTAAGATGTAGGGCCAATACTTGGGATCGTTATACCACATCACTCCGCCCCGTCCCAGAAGCGGGAGAATCGTATTGTTAATAAGTCCCGTTTCCATACTGAGCAGCGAATAAACAAGGTAACCAATAATAACGGAAGACATTAAATACGGAAGCAAAATGATACTTTGATAAAGCCGGGGTAAGAAACGATTTTTCAATTCGTACAATAATACTGCGAGTGCCACGGCTACAACCAGATTAAGGGCAATAAACACCAGGTTGTACAGAATTGTATTCCTCGTAATAATGTAGGCATCTTCCGTTTTGAACAAATACTCAAAGTTTTTGAGCCCGACCCAATCGCTGTTCATAATACCCTTTGCGAAGTTAACATCCTTAAAAGCAATAATGATTCCGAACATGGGGGCGTAATTATTGATGAGCAGATAGACGACGCCTGGTATCAGCATAAGATACAGCATCTTGTATTTCTTTAACTTCTTTAAGCTAATGCCTGTTACCCGTGAAGACATGGTTATGGTCCTCCTTTCCGTCAGCGTTATGTTGATTTCATTGACTGGCTCCATTGTAGCTAAGAGCACTCCGACCGGACCACCTCTAAACTGACCTAATATTAGTACAATTCTGACCTGTGGAATTTGCGGTACTGGTTCGGATTCATCCGTACCCCCTGCTTAAATATCTTGGAGAAATACGAAAAATTCGAGTACCCCACACACAGTGCAATTTCACTGACGGACATATGGGTTGTTACCAGCAGCTCCTTGGCCATTGAAATTCTCTCTTCCACAATAAATTCCACAATAGACTTGCCTGTCTCTTTTTTGAACCGTCTCGACAAATAGTCCGGATGCAAATTGACATGTCTGGCAATATCCTCTCTTGAAATCGCCTGATCAACATGCTGCTTAATAAAGGCTATGATTCTATCCATTAACGGTTTCGTATCCTCGGCCCCATAACAAAACTGAATGGTCTGATCCAGCGTATACTTCACCCAGGCCTGCAGATCCATCACAGAACGTACAGCTTGAGATAGCTGCTCAATGGCTATTGCTTCCCCCAGGACTTCATAAGCCTGCCATTCTTTGAACTGGATAAAGGAATAAAGCATCTGCAGGAAACTTTGAATAAATTGCTGCAGAACCTCCACCTTTAATCCAGCGACATCCTTAAGCGAGTTCAAATAACGTTCCGATTCGGAATAAATGGCATCATATGCATCTTGCTCGAGCATCTTTAACCAGACGTTCATTTGGATGACAGCGACTGATTGCGCGGTGTTTATGCCCTCACTCACGAAAAAAACATGATTATTCCGGTTCAGGTTACTTTCTTTCATGCAGATCAAGCTGTTATAGCGGGCTGCCATCTCATGGATCAACCCCTGCTCACCCACATAACACGAAATATCGCACTGGAAATATCCGTTGCATGACTCGATGTAGATTTTGCACATCTGTTCTATATTCTTCGTGTGGTCTTCGGCCTCAGTCCCTGCAGGTAGGATCGCCACAAACATATCGCTGGTTATCCGTACCAACTGGCCCTGTTCATCTCCGCGAAGAATCATATGGTCCGCAGCATTCATAAGCGCATATTCTATAAGCTTTCTATCTTCGGTATTCAGCTTCTCCGCCCAGCGCTGAACGAAAATCAAAATCGGCAGATAGGAATCCGTCTCCTGAATGGGAAGGTTTCTGCTTTGCAGAACATCCCGAATCTGCTTCGGGCTTAAATCCCGCTGGTTCAGCACATCCTGCCAAAACCGCTCCATTAAGATGGACCGGTTCGTATGCCAAAGCTTGGCGTAATATTGGCTCTCCGCCTTGTTGATGTGCTGTTCCCTTTTTTCATTAATCTTCTCTACCCCTTTTAGAACGACAGCACGCAGCTCATTGAGCTTAACGGGCTTAAGCATATAATCAAGGCTTCCCAGTTGAATAGCTTCCTTCGCATAGATAAAGTTCGAATGGCATGTCAAAAATATGGATTCCGTTAACAGATGCCGCTCCCTAACCCATGACAACAATTCGATCCCGCTGCCCTGGGGCATCTCAATATCACAGATCATAATGTCAATCGGATATTCACCAAATATCCCCATGGCCTGCTTGATATTATGGGCCACATGGATTTGGGAGATCGACAGCTCTGCCCAATCCACCGCAGCTTGAACGGCTCTCACCGCATGGATCTCGTCGTCAACGATCAGTAATTGATACATGCCATCCCTCCTCAGCTGTTATCTTCAAGCACGAACGGGAGCCACAGCACTACCCTTGCTCCCCCGTCCGGATGATTGGATAGGATCAACTTTGCCTTGTCTTCGTAAATCAACCGCAATCGCCGTCTGGAATTCCATATGCCAATATGTCCGTTGTAACCATGGGCTAATTCGTCTTCTGATTGCCATTCACTTAACGCTTTTTCAGAGAATCCTTTGCCCGTGTCTTGAATCACAATGCATAGATATGACTCCTGATCCCCGCTAAGCTCTATGTCTACGTTTAACCGGATCGGTTCATCCATCGTAACCGCATGCTTAATCGTGTTCTCTGCGAATGTCTGTATAATCAACGGAGGTATTAATGCTTGGGAGAGCGATTCGTCACCGTTAATTTGATAAGTAAACCCATCCTCGAACCTCAGCGCCTGGATCTGCAAGTAGTTACGGGTGTGAGCGATTTCTTCTTCCAGCTTGACGAACTTCAGGTTGTTCTGAAACATAAATCTCATGTAGTTGATTAAATGCTCCGACATGTCCTGGATCAATTGATAGTTTTGGAATTGGGCAAGGTTGTAGATTGTATTCAACGCATTCAAAAAAAAGTGCGGATTGATTTGCAGCTGCAGATGTTTAAGCTCTGCCTTCTGGATCAGCAGCTGCTCTTCATAGACCGTGATTTTTAATGCTTTGATCTCCGAAACCATACTGTTAAATACATCATTCATCAGTTCAAACTCATAGGAAACGGGATATTGCTCTACCCGTTGCTCCAGATTTCCGTCGCGTACTCGTCTCATGACTTTTACGATCCGGTTGATCGGGAGGAGGATAATATGCCGTAAGAAAATATAAAAAATCGGCAAAATGATGAGGGCTCCCAGGATCAGCAGGTACCAAAGGCGCTGTAGAAGCGGGAGATGTTCCAAGATGACGCTGTATGGGATCAAGAACAACAGAGAGAAATTACCTTGCTTGGAATGTGTGCTGACCTGCAAATAATCATTGCTGTTATCGATCGGTGCATTTCCGCTCATCGGTATGAGGTTTTCCGTAACTAGCACCGATTTCCCTTCCGGCCTTTCGTCCAGCAAGCTGAGCGGGATCATCAGCTTCGATGCCTTCACCCATCCCCCGACATACACATTCCCGATTTTTTGTATTTTCACGATATAGTACTCTTCATTCATCTTGTAAGGAAACCATTTCTCGAATGCCTGCTTCTGCAGGCCCTTCCTCTCCTTCAGCATCTGAATCATCCCTTGCCGGATCGTTTTCAGCTGCGTTATCGTCTCTTCAGCCGGTTGATTCGTGAGGAGCTCATCATTGACGGATGAATAAACGAATAGATAATCCATCTCTTTGTATGTATGAATATCCCTTTCCAATTTATTGAATAGATTGATCTTCGCCAAAAAATATTCGTCCATATTCACTTCAGCAGGCATGTCCAGCACAATTAAATCGTTCTCAAAAGCGACCATGGTCCTTAAATACTTATCGATCTCCTCCAGATTCCTGTCGATTTGATCCATGTATAAGGCTGCCAAATGCCGATTGGAGTTGGCCACTTGCTCGCGAACGACTTTCATCGCGTAATAGTTATCGAAAATAAGCAGAAGCTGCAAGGGAATGACGAATAACAGAAAGCCCGCAATCAACTTAAAGCGAATCGACTTGCTTGATAACCGATGTATGAATTTCATCCTTCATTGACCTCCTTAGGCAAACGCCCAATATTCCAGAATCCGGATGTGTCCCTCTATTCCTTTCTCCCCAGACGCTCCTGTTCACCTTCTTTCCCAAGATTAAAATATTTCAAATTAATGGATTATCGTATATTTCTAATAGGAATCTGTGAAGATCACCTTGTGTTTTTTATTAAAGAAGAGGATATCTTATGTTATCTGAACAAGTATAGGAAGGAGCGCTGGAGGAGCGGGGGAGATTTAAAGAGCTTTAAGTGGCATTGTGGTAACTGTTCGGAGATAGGGTTTGATTTTGTTGGTACCATCCTACAGTTGAATCGTTATTGAGGACTAAAAATGGGTATGTTAAGATAAGAATAGAAATAAGGAGCAGCCGCCCTGCTGCTCCCCAGTACAAACATCTTGAGCGGGAATTTCTCCTCCAAGATCAAAAATGACCAGGAAGTAACCCACTTAGGCGCGAACCTTAAGAGTGGGTTACTTTCGTTTATCGATGTAAGTCAGCAATGCCAACAAGAAGATCCCGAAGGTTATCGCCTCACCGAACGAAATGTTCATCGCATCACCTCCTTCACAAGGAGGAGTGCGCCCACTCAAGGTGTGTATGTACCATCCAAATTATAACATTCTACGAAAACAGATTCATTAACTATCATATAATTCATTCAATGCTAAACTGTCCGCTTTTACTATCTACTACGAATTCCCAGGACCCGCTTCGCCAAATCCACCTGCTCATGATCGAGCTCCACTTTAACAGCACCCACGCGTCTTGTTTCCCGCCATTTTTGAAGATCATCTTCCGTCTCCAATTTAAGCTCCGCTATTTCGGTGGCCCTATCAAAAATGCTACTGTCCCTAGAATCAAACACGCAGACACGGCTTCACTGACTAGCTTACATTTTAATTAGGGAAAAATAGAGCGATACGCCTCAGAAGGATGGGATTCAATTCTGCCCGACAGGTGAAGTAGTACATCGTCCACTCGGTTCAGCAGCGTCTGAAGCTGCGAGATGTGCATATGCCGAAGAAAGGAAATATCATTGCAGCCGGCCAGAAAATGAATGGTATGCATAAACATTACCCTATCCAAATCCGGAGCGGAGTCCTGTGCCGTTAATTGGATGACATCTTGAAGCGTAAACGAAGGCGGAGGAAACATGCAGTTGTTATCTTTCATATACAATGCCTTGAGCATGTACTCCAAAGCGCGGTCGCTAAACAAAATGCATACATGGGCAGAGGTCGGATGCATCATCCGGGCTGCTGAGTTCATGTGGATCTGCGCGAGGTGCTGCATCTTAATTATGCTTTTGGTTTGAAACGGACTTCGTTCCTGAATGATTAACAGCTTATTCCTGGTATCTCTGCATTCGTCGATTGAGGTTGAATGATTCACATGCCTCAGCTCCTATTGCGGTTATTGGCGATTCCTCAACTGCGACTGTTTCGCTTTATTGACCTTGCCAAAATGCCTCTGCAAAAGAAGTAGATGTATCACATACTGAATATCTGGAAAACAATAATCACTTCAGATGAATAAATACCTTTATTTCGCATAAAATACATAAATAATATTACTACATAGTAGTAATTAATTCAAATAACTTATTATTTATGTATTATTGCAACTCAAAACATTCCCTACACTTCTATTAAAGAGAGGTGTAACGATGTCAGATATTCTAAAATTAGTCGGAACACGTATAAAAGATCTTCGTAAAATAAGGGGATTGTCTCAAGAAGCCTTGGCAGAGAAGGCTGGCTTCAATATAAGCTATATAGGATTTATTGAACGAGCAGAACGTAATATTTCCATGAAGAATCTGGAGAAGATTGCTAGTGCCTTAGACGTTGGTGTTTATGAGCTTTTTACATATTTGAAGGAACAGGAAGAACTGCCAGAGGAATCGACTTTGAAAGAAGTTATCTCATTGCTGAGAGAACGTAATCCAAAGGATATAGAGATGGCAAGGAATGTGTTGATTGAGATTTTCAGGCGAATTGATGGTAAATAGTGAAAAAAAGCTGATCTGAATTCCGATCAGCTTTTTTAAAATTGTCATTAAAGATCTTAAATATGACAGATAATTTAACTTACTTCTTTTCAAAAAGGTGGTTAGTCTCCTGTCTGCATCAGCGATGACATAGCCACCTTCTGCGGTGGATCGGATACATTAAGAGATCGCTCGCATAAAATTACAGGTGGGCCGTGAAGGGAACTTTATATTAAAAGTGTTGGGTTCAGCTTGCATCCATGATAAGCGGCCCCCAAATTTGTTAATTCCACGCCCATGTACGACATCATCATAAAAAGCTTACCGAAGGAATGCACAGCAAAATGGTAAAATAAATATAGCCTTCCGGAAGGGATATGCTAAGTGAGATTAACCGTTGATTTGCAGTACATGAACTTTCGGTGACAACATTGAACACATTATATTTAATATTTATTATACTCAAAGAAACTAAATATACTTTATCGAGTTTAAGATTAATAAAGGAGGCTCTTATGAAGATAACTTGCATTGAGTCGGACTATGCTCATATTGGTTATGTGTATCTACAACCTCCATCCGGGAAAATCCCCTATCAAACCAACTGCATATTAAATCAGTCCATGGATATTTCCCAGATCCAAATACCCTTTGAACAAAAACCGGAACTGGGAACCTACCTCGAAAACATGACTATGCTCCCTTATTCGTTTAGAAGCGGATATAAGCAAGAGAAATTTGAAACTGAATATGGAGTCGATTTTGACAGTTCCGGATATATTACCGGATTTGAAGTCGGAATGTCTCCAGTGCAATTTTTAACACTCATTGAGAACCAGTCATACAGATTATTCGAATCGGTTTGGCAAAATCAAACCTGCCATATCTTCTTACTCGATGAGTTTGATTCGGTATTTTCTGAATTCAATGCGATTTGTCGCATGAATCGAAAGGAGGACGCCTATCTCATTATTCAATTCGTCCAACCTGAGACACTCGGCGTAACCTTCTACCCTTCGGAAGGAAAGAGAATTGCTCTAATCAAGGGACTCATATCAGCAAAACCAGAGCTATATCCTCTGAGCTATTTGTTACAACCTGACTTTGAGCTTATCAAAGACAAATAATTTCTTAAAAAAGCTTAATGATATGGAGTATTGGGGAAGTTCCCCATGGAGTTTTTTTAACATACAAAAGCTCCGCCCCAGTTCGTCTATTAATTGATACGGAGAGTCGACTGAATTCCCCCCGGGACTAACACGCTTCTTCGCTCAAAATAAAAAGCCAGACGATATTCCGCAATTTCTCGGGTCCATTGAAATACCTTTTCCCCGGCTTGCGCCGATTCCTTCCCAAAATTGAACTGTACGGCAAACGTCGTGCCATCAAACGTTATGAGCCCTTTCGAGGCATTCGCCCATTTCGTCATCGGCATATCAGCCACCAGTTGGGCAACGCGCGCCACATCATACTGCCACAGACGAGTCGTTTTCTTATCCGAGAAATCCTTCAGCTTCCGGTATTCCTTGTCCATCAGGTATTGGTAGAAAAATGGCGCCGCCTCTTTAGCCGTCATCGGCTGATGCCACTTGTCCAGGCCCCTATCCAGCATGGTCGTGCCTTCAACCTCTTCAAGCCAAGTCCGGTAACGTTCATACACCTGCTGCTCCCCGGCTACCAGCTCTTCCGCCCAGTGCAACATGCCCGGATACGAGCCGAATTGCTTCCTGTACAGCCTGGAATCAATTTCGCCATATCGGTGCAATTCCAGGTACGTCGGTCTTCTGCCCAAATCCTGCTTCACATCCCTATAGGCGGAGTCGAGCTTCTCTTTTAATGGCTGTCTTTTGCGCTGGAGCTCTTTCAGCAGGTCGATCACCTTCAGGTCCAGATCGATCCGGCAGCCGGTAGGCACAACAGGAATAAGCTCCTCCTGCTTTTTTTCGCCTTGGGCATCCTCCTCCGAAGGAAGCTTGAACAAAGACAGCTTAAGATCCGCATTGCGGAAGTTCCCGATAAGATCGATAATATGGCAGGTTTCCTTGCCTTCATGAACGCGTAGGCCACGTCCAACCTGCTGCGTGAACACGGTCAGGGATTCCGTGGGCCGCACGAACAGCAGCGTATCCACGGACGGAATATCCACGCCCTCATTGAACAAATCCACGGTAAAAATGATCTCCAGCTCCCGCGTTTCGAGCCGCCGTATGGCTTCCGCCCGGGACATCGCCTTGGTCTGGGAGTGCAGGCTGACAACCGGATGTCCTTGGCTGCGGAAAAACGAAGCCAGAAAGTCCGCCTGCGCGATGGAGGAACAAAAGGCCAGCGTCCGGGTAAGGTTATGCTGCTGCCACGCATCGTAAATCCGGTTTACCACGTCATCCTTCAACTGTTCAGAAAGCAGTTCCTGCTCGTCGTACCGGCTGCCAAGCCAGGTCACGCCCGAATAATCGATCACATCATAAATCCCGTAATACCGGAAAGAACTCAGCCAGCCCCGGTTAATGGCCTCGATAAAATGCATATAAAAAGCCACATTGTTATCGCGCAGCGCATAAATATCCTTGCCGTCCATCCGGTCCGGAGTAGCCGTAATGCCGAGCAGAAAACCGGCCAGAAGCTCGTCCAAAACGGACTTATATGTTTCCGCAGCGGCATGATGAAATTCATCCACCACAATGTTTTGGTTTTGCCGTCATAGATACCGCTGGTGCGTTCAGGCATGACATGCTGGAAGGAACGGCGTGCCTGGTGCAGAAGCTCTTCACGGTGGGCAATGAACAAGATCCGTTTAAACTTGCGCGCAAAAAATGCAGCCAAGTACGTCTTGCCAAGGCCTGTCGGCATGACCGCGATCGCGCGGTCGTAGCCTTCCTCGATCGTCTTGTCCAGCTCCGCCAGGGCCATCTCTTGTGCCGGACGGGGCTCGAGCGATGATGCCGAGGGGCTCTCAGCCACGGCTATGGCTTCCTCCCTATCCTCGGCGGCAGGCGACAGCTCCGATTCCTCCATTGTGGATACGGTCTCGGCCAACTCGGGATACTTATCGCGATACGCTTCATAATCCCTCTCATACGTTCGGATCGTTTCAGGATTCACCGGCTCCGTATATTCGTGGTAAAAGCTCGTCATGAATTTTTCCAAAGCCTCTTGAAACGTGTACGGCTCGGCCTGCTCGTTCATCGCCAAATTCCATTCGAAGCCCATTTTGAACGCGGATAAAGACAAATTCGAGGAACCGACAATAAACAAGCCTTCCTCGTGGTCATAATCCAGCAGATAGGCTTTGGGATGAAAAGAAGTACCACGGCTGCGCCATATTCGGATTTCCAGGCCTTCGATCTTCAGAAGCCGCCTCAACGCATCCGGCTGGGTAATGTGCAAATAATCCCCGGCCAGCAGCTTCACCTCGGCTCCCCGCTGCACTGCTTCTTCCAGATGAGGAGCCAGAATTTTCACGCCGGACTCCATAACAAAAGAAGTCATGATGTAAATACCTGAAGCTCTGCGGATGCCTTGAATCAATTCGTCAGCCAAATTCTCGGTAATCAGTCGTATGTCCGGCATTTACTTTTCCGCCTCGATCAGCAGAATGCGCTCCTGAAATTTGCCGCGTTTTTGCGTTTTCTCCTCACGCACCTGATTCAGCTCTTGCTCCGTGGCTCCATGGACGGACGCCAGAGCGTAGATTACCTCCATTATTATCCGCCAACTCCTCGACGGCTTCGCGGTCCTGTCCGGCTGTTATGTATTCTTGGTGTTCTTCCTGCAGCTTTTTTCTCAGTTCTACAATATATTCTTCCTGGTTCAGCGTCTTGATCGTATACTGCTTCCCCTGTGCTGCAATGATGTCCGGGATCCGGTCACGTACAAGCTTGTTATATACCGGCATGATGTATTTTTCCCCTCTCGTATTCGTAGCTCATTGTTTATATGACGCTCTCTCACGCATTTGTTTTCGTAAAATCCTTTAGGTCGGCTTGTCCTCTTTTCTCAGCAGCACCGATTGAAAATGAGGTCCTTCGCCCATATCACGCGTATGGAAGTTTTCGATTTGAAAATAGCACTCGATGATTCCCTGAATCTCTTCGTCCGGGTACATGGCAAAATAACGCTTCGGCTCATACGCATCCTGCTCCCAAATGCCGTCCGTGTCCATCCCACCGTACAGCCCCAAATAGAACAAACCGCCCGGCTTCAGTATGCGCTTGATTTCCGTGAGCACGTCCGACAGCTGCGCTTTCGGCACATGGAGCAAGCAGTTCATGGCATATACCGCGTCAAAGGAGCGATCCGCAAAATCCAAATTGTAAAAATCCATCACCCTGGCGCGCAGACCCTTTTGCCTGCATAAACGAACCATCTCTTCGGACAAATCGACGGTCGTCATATTGAGGCCCTGCTCCTGAAAAAACAAACTATCCCGCCCCGGTCCGGCTCCGATTTCCAGAACGCTGCGAACTTCGTTCGTCCGATTCAGCGCTTGGTCCCTTTCTTCAGCCTTCCAGCCTTCCAGTTCGGATGAATTTCTGAATTCTGCATGATTATCGTAGGACTGTCGGAGAATGGTTTTAATATCCGCGGTCTCCGTATGATCGGCATCTAGTCTTGTACTTGATAGTTCCTTCCCTTCGATTAAAATGTTAACGAATGCGACATCCGCCGGCGCGAAAATATATTTGTCAAGCTCATCCCGCCTCACCCAACGGACCTCGTCATAATCGGTTGCTTCATTGTGCCGCTGATGAACCGCGCCTTGTATGTAATTAACCGGATATCTTTCTCACCATAGCGATGGTCGTTGGTTCCGAAGTATGCGTAAGGCTCAATCGCAATCTGCATCTCCTCTTGCAGCTCACGCTTCAGGCATTCCGCTGGGATTTCGCCTTCCTCCAGCTTGCCTCCGAGAAACTCCCATAGCCCGGCCTGCGGCTTTCCCGTCTTTTTTCTGGCAATTAACAACTGCCCGTGTTCGTTTTCGATGATGGCTGCGGCTACTTGGATCAAAAGGGGGACCTCCTGTGATTAACTCTAAAGAATGGTAAGCGATAAGAATAGATTAGCACATTTGAATGAGGGAAGAGTAAAACTGCACAGTAAAAATTCACAAGAATGTTGAATTCCTCCACATAAAAATAGAAGTGTCGAAAAGTCCCTTGGACTTTCTCGACACTTCCGGGTGCGGCTGGGAACCAACCGGCGGTTTGCGTTGTAATGATACGGGAATTACTTTTGCTGGAGTATCAAGGGCTAAATGCTTCAGATACTTCTCCCATACCTGCGTCATTTTGATTCACGGCGTATGCCCATCAGGTTATTGGAGTGTACTGACTGGAAGCAATTCTTCAACAAAAGCTGAAGCTCGTCTCTTTGAACAAGAGAAATTTCTGCATCTCTATCAAAATTTATTCTTTGCATTTATCGAGCATTTATTGGGAGCACTGGTCTATTTTTTTCGGAAAAACCATGATTGCGCTTCCTTAGTCCAGTCTTTACTTTCAAACACAAGTTCATACGGGTTAAATATAATAGAAGGGCTATAACCATCCTCATTCATTTTATCTCGATCTACTAGATACAAATAGTACATTGACTTTTTAGTTTTTGCTACTTCAACTTCATTTTT
Source organism: Paenibacillus sp. J23TS9 (assembly GCF_018403225.1). Classification (NCBI taxonomy): domain Bacteria; kingdom Bacillati; phylum Bacillota; class Bacilli; order Caryophanales; family Paenibacillaceae; genus Paenibacillus; species Paenibacillus sp. J23TS9. The sequence continues at coordinate 208,650 of NZ_BOSG01000006.1, forward strand.
GGACCAATAGAAACCCTGCTCCTTAGCATAGGATTTAACTTCTATTAATCTATCTAATAAAGAAGAATTTTGGGAATTAAACGAAATGATATCATAGCCCGCATTTACATCTATTTCAGATATCCGTAAAATTTTATTACTAAAACGATGATTAGCAAGACGACTCTTTTCATATTTTAGAACAAACTCTTCTGCTTCTTGTCCATACTTTTCTTTCAAGGATTGTAATTTTTTGAATCTTTCCACAGTAAGATTTCTATGGGCTGGCTTCAGAATTTCTTCTAATAACGCACTATAATTGTGATCAATCACCAATAAGTTTTTCACATTAGAACTGAAAATGAAAAAACCTAAATTTATTAAAAGATTTCTTATTGCAGCGTACTTAAATGGAATTTCACTATTTTTGATAATATATGCTTCGTGAAAGTAGTCAAAACTAATTGATTCCAAATCAATAAAATCTGGATATTTCTCTTCTAATATAAGCTTTGATAATAATGCCCTAATAATTGCACTATTTAAATTAGAAGTTGATTCAAACGCAAGAAAATTTTCTCCAAAAGTATTTAAATATACTCCCTCATCACAATAAGAAATAGCTGAAATAAAATCTAATAATGCAATAATACCTTTTGTAGGAATATTATAATACGATGTATTACTCAAACAATACCTTTCAATGTCCCTCAAGGTTTTAGGATACGTGGAAATTGCCTCTGTTATTACGAATTTAATTTCATTTATATTCCCCAAATTATTATGGTTTTTCAACTCTGCTAACATAATTTGAAATCAACGCCTTTATATCATCATTTCCAAAATCGTCCTCATCTACAAGAGAAAACAACGGAATTGGCTCATTTTCAATGATATGGTTCATTCTTTTTTCTTTAAATTCAAGTCTTTCGTGTACTGTTTGATCTATAGAATCAATTGATAACACAAAATAATAATTGACCTTAGCCTTTTGATTTAATCCATACCGATGTATTCTATCCTTAGATTGAATGAATTGCGCAGCATTAAATGTACGTTCTAAATATATAGCATTATTACAAGCCTTGTGTAAAGATATAGACTCCGCTACAGCAAATGGATTTGCAATGATTACATTAAATTCAGAATTCGGATTATGGAAGTCTCTAATTATACTCTCACGAGTTTCAATGGTTAATTTATCGTCTGACTCTACGGGAACATCTCCATACAATAGACGCGATTTAATATTGTTACTATCTAAATAACGCTGTAAATCGTGCATGTTTTGAACAAATGTAGCCCAAATAATAACTTTCTGCTTATCACTTATGATTTTGTTAACTATTTTAAGGACTGCTTCAAATTTCGATGGTGTCTCTATTTGATCATAGTTAACTATTTTATTTATTATCTCTGAATCGTTTATATAAGTTTTATCACTAATTCCATGTTCGCTGAAATATTGATCTATTGGTTTAGTTAATAAGTTGGGATTAGTAGCTGCTTGCATTAATCTTATTAGTCTTGCCTTAACTAATACACCTCTAATATTATCTATGTCACTTTTCTCAATAAGATAATCCATATATTTCTTTTCTATGAAATCGTATATTTGTCTTTGATGAGAGCCCATCTTAACCATTATAGGAGGATTATTTATCGCCTCCGGAAGCCCCAAATCACTCTTTCTGATTCTTATGTAATAAGGAGCTATATTTTCTACTAACTCATGTACTCTCTTGTCTTGAGGATTCTCAGACATCTCTTTTAATTGAAAAGTATGAAATTTAATTATTTGTTTAGATGGCCATAAGAACTTAAATAAATTCACTAGATCTTCGTACCCATTCGGTGCTGGTGTTCCAGTTAAGATAACTCTTGACTTACAATACTTTCCGATACTGAGGACCGAATCGGCAATTAAACCACCTTCAGTATTTTTTATTTTATGAGCTTCATCAAGAACAACCATCACTTTATGCTTTTTAATGAAGTAAATTAAATCATCCAGTACGCTGTTTACAGCTTGATATGACATTAATGTAAGTTCGGCAGGCTCAAAAGAATATAAGTATTGTGACTTCTCCTTCTTTGTCATTCCGCCAGAAAGCCTTTTCGATATGGCCTCTTCTCCAAAACATTCTTCATATTCACTTTCCCAAGGACCAAAAGAACTTAAAGGGCCAATAATTAGTATCTTATTTATGTGTTTAGGATTGTCCTCTTTGAGATTTTTCAAATAACTGTAAGCTCCATAAACAATACTTGTTTTTCCTGCCCCTGGAACAGAAAAATTACATGCGTTTTGTGAGAACGCTAAGTGATAAGCTGACAATAATTGTAATTTGTATAATGTTCTATTTTTAAGATTCTTTTTTAGACTATTAGTAAAATCTTCAAACTCATTCGGATCGCAGTTATTATTACGAATCTCATAAGCCCGTCTCGAAAAGATTCCAAAGTTATTTTCTTCTTGAAAATAATCATTTAATGTCTCTTCAATTAGTTCCGATTTAGTTTCTTCAAATCCATATTTAGAAATAGTCTCTCTAATACTAGTTAAAGTTTTTTCTTGATCTACATCTTCATATTTAATTAGTACTCTATCCTCAAGAATTTCTGCCTTTAAGAAATCTTTCAAGTACATTTTTGCTCGGCGATTAGAAATAAGATTATTAATTGATCCAGTTAAAATAAATTTTTTACTCTGTTGATCAATTCCAACTTCTATTTGCATATCTAAAGACCCCTATTTCCTTTCAATTATTTTTTTAAATTGATATACAATTGAATTAATTTCCTTAACTAGATGCATGTTACTTGTTTCTAATGCATCAGGATTGATTGCTTCAAGTGCATTTTTTGCTCTCTTTAATAATTCTAATGGTTGATTTGCATCTTTTTTATCTTCTAGTTTCCTTACTGATATATTTAGATTCCCTTGTAATAAGCCTCTACTTTTATTTTTCCAAGACTCATCGCGAGCCTCTAATAGTTTTGATAAATCACCATCTGGATTATCTTTATATATTTTATCGGGCGTTTCTTCTTCAATCGATTCAATTGTTTTAGAATGTTCCCCCAAAAATGCCTTCCATATTGCCTCATCACAAAAAATTCCATCTTTCTTGCTTGGTTTAGCTATAGCTCTAAACTCTTTTCCTTCGTATTGAGCTCTAATATAATCAAAGCAAACAGCTCTCAAATCAGAAACATCGGCATCTTTGAATCCCCATTCTACTTTCGAAGTTCCTTTCGTGTATGCTTTTAAATAAGCGTTTAAATCGACAAATTGTCCTTCACGTCTTTCTAATCTTGTATAAATTCCATCATATTCCAAGTAATTTAAATAACTATCCATAAGCTCCATAATCTCTATCCATTCTTTAATTGTACTCTCTTTTTCCCCCATCATCTCAGCTATATCATATTCAGTATATCCGACCGCACCCAGGTCTTTACATTTTAGATACTTTTCAATAGGATTGTAATCTAATTTCTCGTCAGCTCCCATTTGATACGTTGTTTCCAATTTCATAATTTCTTTCGGTTCGGGAGAATCAGGAAGAATTACTGCAATAAAATATTGACAACTTTCAAGATTATGATTAGGCCAATTACTTCTATTATGATAAATCCTATTCAATAAACTTGCACGTCTATTTCCATCAATAATTACTCCACTATTTGTAACTATTCCGTATTGTTGCTGACCATTCTCAATCAAGTTTTTAAGTGTTGTTTCATTTCTACCTTCTTTAGATAAATAAAGATATTGCTCAATTATATTACTATCTTCCTCAACCTCTGGATTTAGTTGCCTATATTGTTTCTCGAAAGACTTTACAGCACTTCCAATTCTACCATTGTATTTATTATAAATAAGAAAATCTAATGGAATTTTATAAGCATTAAATTCCTGAACTTCTCCTTTTTTATATCTAATCCTTATCCCCGTCATATATGGTTTATCCTTTTCAAGGATGTCTTTGAGTTTCTTAATTCTTAAATCTTCATTCATTCATTATTCCCCTCATCTTTTCAATTATATTTGTAAGCACTATATAACCAATGTATATGACAGAAGGTAATGAGTAAGGCTCTTCATCAATATTAATATCCTCGGTCGAAATATCATATGAGATACCTACTATAAACTTTTTCACAGAATCTAACAGCTCATTCGGACCAAGTAACCCCTGTCGGTCATCAGAAGTCAAACAATAATGACGCTGAAAGGTTTCAAAAGATACTAATTTATACTCTATAGAATTTATGAATTCTAGAATTTTATCATCTATAACTTTGTTATTTGTATATACATTACTTATAGATGGCGTAAATATTCTAGCTCTTGGTCCCTGACTTTTATGAATCTCAACATTCCATAGAAACTCTTTTTTTTCAAAATCAGACTTGTAATTTGTCAATTCAACCCTAAACGCATTAACTATTAAATACGGAATGTGATACTTGAAGCGAGCTGTGTCCTTTTTAGGCTTCTCTCTATTAAGAGGAAATACAGTATGATTTAAGTTAATAAAATTGAGGTTTTTAGAATGTTGAATTGGTCTGTACTGAGCAGGTACATCCCTGGCTGTGCTCTCAGCTATTGATTTAGCAAATGCAAATGCCATTTTAGGGGGAACTGCATTTCCTACCAACTTGGATTTCACACCTCTTGAATCACCATAAAATTGATAATCTATGGGAAAGCTCATCACTGATGCCAGCTCCCTAACAGTTGGCATCCTGTATCTATTTTTTTTGTAGCCATAAATTATTGATTCCCTTGAAGATACAGACGAGTTAGCCATAACAGTTCTAGCTGGTTTATTTATATCTTCCGGGAAAGACATTTTCCCCATATAACCCTTATCATCTTTTAATTGCTTTGCTTTCTGCCATTCATGCTGTGCGAGTTCCTTAATAAAATGATGATCAGTAACTTCTCTCGAATGCATTTGAAAATCATAATTAGGATCATTTATTAGCTGGTTCAATCCTTCCTGAGGATCTCCTAGTGCTTCAAGAATTACTTTTAGTGGAAGTACATGCCTATCTTCTAAAACAGCTAACCTAGGATTTGGAAATTCGCCACATAAAAACCTCTTGCGATTTTGTGCAACTCCAAAGTTTTTTGAATTATATACACCTGAATTTTCATGTATCACTTGTAATACAAAATCTCCACTCAAACCCAAATCACTAGCTGAATAGCACGGTTTAATATACTTTTCAATATTAGGTACATTTTCAAGTATCCAATACTGTAAAATTGAATCCTTCTTATATTTTTTTCGAGCAACTATCCTCAAATACGCTTCCAACAATCTTATTCCTAATGCCTTATCTCCCTTGCCCGATTTATTAGAGTTTGAAAATGCCACACATGGTGGTGAACCTATAATAATCTCAGTATCTGGAACTAATTCGTGAAATTCATCTTCAGAAAGCTTAGATAATCTTTCAACATCATCTAAAATAGTATTTGAATGTGGATGATTTCCATGATGTGTTTTTACGGCTGGCATCCATTTATCAACAGCAAATATGGTTCTAAAACCTGCCTGTCTAAATCCCTCTGAAAAGCCACCAGCACCACAAAAAAAGTCTGCTACTCTCATTATTCAGTACCTTTCATTTCGAACGTTTGTTTCTATTATATCATCCATTTAACTTATATAAATTACTATTTTCGATTCATTCATAAATAAATCATCCAAAAAAATTCAACTTCCATATCTCTTTACTTTATATTTCTCGCATTAATAATCATTTATATCCATGTATTATTAAACTTTCATATAAAAAAACAATTCTTGAGTATCGTCCCATTTGATTTATTTCTTAAATAAATACTTAATGCTCCTTTAGTGGAACTGTTCGAGATATCTCTCCTAGAAAAATAAGAATTATATAACAACTCTCCAATTTATTCACACATCATTATACTCTATTCTACAGTAATTAGGTACAATTTCCCAAACATTTTATAGACGTAGTCTAATATTCCCAAAGGCAGCCTGGTCGGTCGGAACCACCTCATCGACACTGCATCATTCAAAAGTAACTCACGAGCTTTCAGTGGACGCCGTCGGAGGTCTGCATAATTTTCGTCGTGCCGCGGCCGGTATCATTGTTGTGAATGTGGAAGGCGGCGAGCAGCCGTTTGCCATCATAGATCATGGAGGTCAGCCAATCCTCGCTGACGCTGGCAATCCGCAGTTCACGCCGTCCTTGGACGTATACGTGCCGTACACTTGGTCGGAAGCTACGAAAAAATTCCCTGTCCAGATGATATTGCGCAAATCGCCGTAACTAATCCGAGAATTTGACGTTTGCCTGTTTCCAGCTCCCCAGACGACGTCGAATAGATGGGCTCTTCCCATTCTCCCTTTGTAGGAGAACGGATTGCTGCTGCTCCGCCATGTTTTTCCGTCATCCGTGTATACGACGCTGCCGTATAAGCCTACGGCGATGGTCCGTTTTCCGTTCGTTGCAAGTGCATTGAAATCGCCGCCGGTCGTCGTTCCAATCATCTGGTAGCTCCACATTTTGCCGTCCGCGGTATAGATCGAGTAGGTAACGTCAGGCCGGTCCTGCATATCGTTCAATCCGATGCCGGTTAAGTCGTTTTTCACCGGGTAGAGCTTGTAAATTTTGGTTTGAATGTGAGCCAGATCGACCTATTTCCAGGTTGTACCGTCCTTCGAGGTATAGGCGACGCCGTGAATGCCCTCTTCGCCCCAGTACAAGTAGCCAGTAGCAACATACATGTTAAGGCCGTACACGATCGTCTTCAGGCCGGCCCCGTTCGGCAGAGTCATTAGCTTCTTCCAAGACACGCCGTCCGTGGATGTATAAAGCCGTTGCCCACGCCGATATACCGGTTACGAGCACGTAGCCATCACTCGAACTGCTCACAAAATACGTTCCGTTCACGACTTTCAGTGAATCGGCTCCATATTGATTATTCAATGTGTATGTAGTGGTCCAGTTCTCCCCGTCCCTCGACGTAAAGATGTGCTTCACACCGACAGCCACGAAGCCGCCGGAACTCCAATCTAAATTCTGAATCGTTTCTTTAGAATTAAAGCTGATTTTCTTCCATGTGAGACCGTCCGGCAAGACGAATCCCTCGAAAGGCTTCCTGTAAATTTCCATTTCGTATTCCGTATTGCTACCAAAAATGACATACTTCGTACCGTCCCAGGCGATCCTCGTCAGATGGTAATTGCCGAACTTCGACAAAACGTATCGAGCGTCTGGCGTCGTTACTCTGATATTGCCCCCGTCAAGCTATGTTTAACAATTATCCGCTTGTAAAAGGAGCAGATGTCTCTCGACAACTGCTCCTTTTACATAACTTTTCTCTTATATCGAGGAATCCCTTCTTAAAAAGATTCCAAAATTAAGAATTACTTGCTTCGTATCTGGTCCAATTTGTCTTAGTTCTCGTGCTATCTCAACTTCATTAAAAACTCTACTTATACAAAATTCCCATGTTTTGTATCAATTTCCCCCTACACTCCTGAACGTATCAAGATCCAAATTTGGATTTATGTCCGGATCCGTTTTTGGCTCTTCTATGGCACTTAATTCTGGAACTAAACTATCAACAGAAGTACGGCTTGTTAATGATCCTTCTGAATCACCAATTTCCGAACTCAAGGGAATGGTACTATTAGAATCCGCTGATAAATTTGCAGTTATGGCAGCCCTTGAAATCAGCATTATTGCAAAGGTTGTTAAAACCAATTTTTTTAACATGATTAATTCCACCTTTCTTTACTAATCATCTTTGCTATATCCAATCTTCGTATTCTAAAATAATGAAAGAAACGAGAAAGCCCTTTATTGATTAGCGAGTTGATTCTTGTCCGGGAAGATATGGGTTCAGATAGGCATGCTTTTTTCGAAGCGTCGTCCATATTCCTCTCTAGATGGATAAAAAAATACTCCTGGAGCGCTAGTCTCCAGAAGTAACAGATTTCAAACGATATCGATCAAATCAATTACGCCCACCTTAATCAAGGAAATCCAACAACCTCCTCCCCTGCCCAATCACCCCATAAATCGGCTCCCGCTTCGCTTCGTCCACCCTCGCAAGCGACGAAAATGCCGCGATCCGCTCTGCCAATCGGCTTCGCACGACGGGATTGTACTGCAGCACTCCTCCCTGCATAATCACGACAAAAGGGCCATCAGCCTCGGACAGGCCAAGCTTCTGCACAACCGCCTGCGCTCCCAGAAACAGCTCATCGGCTGCCGATTCGAGAATTCGGCGGGCAGGCACGTCACCTTCTTGAGCCGCTTCGCCCACGAGCCTGCTCAGCTCGGCCGTCTTATCCACGCTGTAGGCAGCGGAGTAAACCCAGTTGAACAGCTCCTCTTCATTTTGCAGATTCAGGTGCTGAAGCAGCTTATCAGTTAACGACGTGGCGACGCCTCTTCCGTCGTATCCGCGCAGCGCGGCCCGGATCGCCTGCTTGCCGATCCAGTAGCCGCTGCCTTCGTCGCCTACGCGGTGGCCCCAGCCGCCGGCGCGGGCGCGGGCGCCCTTGGCGTTGATCCCGTACACGATCGAACCGGTACCGGCGATGATCAGGATGCCGGGATCGCCACCTGAGGCGCCGAGCAGGGCCGCGACGCCGTCGTTCTCCACGGCGACGCGATCCGCCTGCACCTGCGTGCTGGCGAGCGCTTCATGGACAAGCTCCTCAATGATGCGGCGGTCGTAAGCGGTGTCGAGGCCCGCAAGCCCGAAGACGGCGCAGGCAACCTGCAGCGGTCCGTCTTCCTCCGCCGCTGGAGTTTGTTCTGTCGGAGATACGCCAAATGAAGATGCCGTCATCCCCCCATTTCCCTCTGCCGTCAATTGCCGCTTGGCCTCTCGGATCGCCCGCGTCAGCTCCAGCGCCGCGGCCTCGCGGCCCACGCCCTGGTAGTTGCAGGACCCCGCGCGCCCGCTTGCGAGCATGCGCCCTTCGGCGTCCGCGAACACGGCCAGGCATTTGGTTCCCCCGCCGTCCACGGCCAGCAGGGGAATCGCTGCCGAGTTCATCGGCTGACGCTCCAGCCGGCCAGCGAGTGGTCCAGGTTCTCCAGCGCGCCCGCCGTGCTGGCGCGGGCCGCGTCCAGCCACTGCTCCTGCGCCTGCTGGCTCTCCTTTCGCTTGGCGATCACGCTGCGAATTTCGGAAGGAGCCGGCCCGCCGGGCAGGGTGCGAATATCTACGAAGTGTACCGGATCCAGCGCAAGCCGCAGCTGCTCTGCGGTGAGCGACAGCTTCCGTCCGATGACTTGCAGCGCAATCTCGTTGACGAGCTCCAGCGTGATTTCGTTCGCGGCGAGGCCTTCGGCGACGGCATGCTTCACGAGGCGGCTCACGATATGGTGGGAGCCGCGGAACGACAAGCCGTCGGTGCGCACCAGCGTATCCGCAAGCTCGGTCACGATAGCGAAGCTGCCTTCGGTTCGTTTGCGCAGCACCTCCTTGTTGACGTCCACCGTCCCGATGACGCAGGAGAGCAGGCGATACATCCGTTCCAGCACCTGCAGTGCCTTCCAGGCATATGGCTGCATATCGTCCTCGGTATCCACGATGTCGCCGAACGGGGTATTATGCATCATGGTCAGGACGGTTTGGGTGTTGCCGACGCAGCTGGAGAGCAGCGCGCGCATATGCTCGAACGAGACCGGGTTTCGCTTCTGCGGCATGATGGAGCTGATCTGCACATACGGATCGGCAACGCGTAGCATGCCGAATTCCTGTGTGCACCATAGCAGGAAATCCTGCGATGATCTGCCGAGGTTGATGGCCGCGAGCTGCACGGCGGTCATCATCTCACCGACGTAATCGGCGCCGCCGATCGCGTCGTACGAGTTGTAGATCAGCTCGTCGAAGCCGAGCAGCTCCTGCACACGCTCGCGGCTGATGGCGAAGCCTGAGGTCGTCAGCGCTGCCGCGCCCATGCTGCTCCGATTGCAGTTGGCGTAGGCCGCCTGCAGCCGGCGGATGTCGCGGTCCAGCGAGTCCGCCACCGCCATGATGTAGTGGGCCAGGGTGGTCGGCTGCGCCTGCTGCGTATGGGTATAGCCGATCATGATCGTGTCCGCATGCTCCTCCGCGAACGACAGCAACTGGCTCTTGAGTGCAAGGGCTCCGCGAAGCGTCACGAGCAGTTTCTCCCGCAGCACGATCCGATAAATCGCGATGCCCATATCGTTGCGGCTGCGGGCCAGATGCAGGTTGTCGGCAATGTCTCCGGCCGCTGCATGGAGCTCATGCTCGACCTGAAAGAACAGGTCTTCGAATTGTCCGGTATATTCCGCTTGGCGAAGCCCCTCCAGGTCAAGGCCGCAAATGGCCGACGCGATCTGCACGGCCTCCTCTTCACTGACGAGCCCTTGCTCCTTCAGCATGATCAGATGCGCTTTGTTGATGGCCATCATGGCTCCAAGCAAGCTCGTCTTCGCTTCGTCAAAAGCGGGTTCAAGCACTACTTCCGTATACGTGCGTCCCGGAAAATGCCCGCCTTCCTGCTGTAAAATCTGTTCCCGAGTCCTCATGTTGTCCCATTCCCTTCCTTCGTTTTATGTATCGATCAATATAAAATATTTACTTCGTGCAAGGTGACCGCTTCGGTTCCGGATCGTTCCTTCGATCGCTGTTGCTCGCGGATTTCTTTGATTGAAATGAGTTCATGGTCGAAATCCGCTCACAAAGGCGAACGCTACGCTTCTCCTGAACGATTCCGACTCCTCCGCTACTTTTGCCTATAATCATTCGACCTCTCCGCTGAGCAACTGTAGATTCCTAGCGTTCATTTTATATAAACTCTACGAATCTTCATACATCCCAACATCCAAGGTGCGGCGCGAAGCACACCGCTTCGCGCCCACCCTTTTTCACACAACCTAATTTTGATTACTTAACATCCTATAATTCCAGATTAATCACTTGCTGTCCGAAGGAGCCGCCGTCCCCGTGGACGCCGCGCCCTGCTTCAGGCTGATCATATTCACGAACATGCGGATCGAGCCCGGTACCAGGCTTGGCATTTCGCGGTACCAAACGAGCGAGCTATACGTATAGGTTCCTTTGCCGTAATTGGCCGAGAGGAACGTGCCGGTAAATTCTTTTTCACCCGCATCGCCGTTCGAGATCAGCTCCGTATACTCCTTGCCCCATTCGGACGGATTATAGGCGGAGCGGTCCTGGATCCAGTTCTCCCAATCGGCGGCCGTGATTTTGTTCGGTGTATTGAAGATCGGATGATCCGGCGCCAGCATGGTCACCTTGGAATTCTCGTCCGTGACGCGCCACTGGATCAGCGGCTCCCCGATCTTGATCGGATACGGAGCCAGCTCCGGCGACCATTTATCTTCCGGCTTATGATACTGAACGACCAGGTTGCCGCCGTTCTTGGCAAAATCAAGCAGACGCTGGTTGCTTGGAATCAGCTCCGGACGGAATGCATATGCCCGAATGCCGAGCACGATGGTGTCGTACTGCGACAAATCGCCGAACTGAATCGTTTTGGCATCCAGGTTCGTGACGTTGACGCCCACTTGGCGCAACACTTGATCGATGTTATCGAACCCGCTGGAGACGTAGCCTACTTTCAGACCTTGCGGTACCTTCAGATCGAACGCCTGAATGGCGAGGTTCGCCGGCTTGATGTAGTACGTTTTGCCGATATGCGGATAGTGGATGACCTGCACTGTTCTGCTGCTGTCCGTTGTGCCAATGCTCGATACCGCCGACAGGCTGTAGCTTCCTGCCTTCACGCCCGCAGGCGCTTTGACGGTGAACTCGGCCGTCTTGGTTTCGTATTTGGCAGCGAACTTCAGCTCCTGCACAGCAGGCTCTACCGTCCAGCCCTCCGGCGTTTTCAGCGATACTTTCGTCGTCTCGGCCCCTGGCGCGTAATTCGTCGCCGTGACTTTCACGGATACGGCATCTTCCGGCTTCAGCGTATTCAGCACCGTAGCTTCCGGGCTGAGGGTCAGCGCAACCGGCGGCAGCACCGCGACCGCATTGTCCGGAACCGCATGCAGCGTCGCCTGCGCTCCGAACGCTTCATACCGGATATCCGCGGAAATAAGTGGGAGCGCATAAGGGTTGAAATCCTCGACCTGCTTCGGCACGGTTACTTCGAACTCCGTTTTGACCGTTTCATTTTTGTCCAGCTTGGCGAAAGTCGCGGCTCCAACCGCCTTCGCATTCCAGCCCTCGGGCACGTTCAGCTTCAGATCGACCTTGCCGACGTTGACGTCCCCGCCGTTGAAGGCGGTAACGGTTACCTTCGCGGTTTGCCCCGGAACGAGCTCTCCGGTCTCCGGCTTCACCTTTACGACGACGGAAGTCGCTTCCTGGCTGGCCTTATTCAGCTGTCTGTCCTTCACGTCCAGCCGGTGCAGCAGGTCGTTTTTCGCAGATGCATCCAAAGAAGAGGACTTCACCAGCTCCACCGCGGTTTGCACGTCCGCTTTCATCTCATGGACTTCGCGGGCAACTTGATCGAATGCGGGATAAGCCGCAATCACTTCGTTTGCGTCCTTTTGCAGTGTGTTCAGCTGCTTGGCGACTTTATTGTCTTTTCCTTTGGCATTGATTTCTTTGGCCAGATCATCGAACGTGAAGGCGATACCGCCGAAGAGCGATGTTTCCGGCTTTCCGCTTGCCTTTGATCCGTCCGCTGTTGCCTCCAGCTTGTAATACGCCGTTCCTTGGCCTTCGTCCACCTGTCTGCCCATGCCTTGACTCTTGTGCATATAACGGGATTCTTCGCCGAGCTGGGCATAGGAAGCGCCGTACAGCTCATTGTATGCATTCACCGGCAAAGAGGCATCATACGCCTTGTCCGTGGCAGGCACGTACAGCTTCTTCGGCTGCCAAGGCTGAAGTCCTTCCTTCAGCTGCTCCGGGAATACCTGCGGATTGCCCGCATCCTTAAAAGCCCGCACGGTCAGCACGTTCACCGCGCGGTGATGGCCATGCGTCGAATCCTCGTTCAGAAACGCCGGAATGAGCACGTCCGGACGTTTTTCACGAATTTGACGGATCAGCCGCTCGTAGGCAACGTCCTCGCCCCATTTGGCCAAGGTTTCGTCCGGGCTCTTGGAGAATCCGAAATCAAAGATCGGATCGTTCAGCTTCTGGCTCAGGTTCGCCAGCGTCACGTTGGTAATTTTCGATGCCTCCTGCAGCTCCCGCGTACGGATGATGCCGAGGGCATTGCCCAGCTCGCTGCCGATTTCGTTCTGCCCGCCTTCTCCGCGGTTCGCGATGACGCTGTATGTATCCACGCCAAGACCGAGCGACAGATACGCCAGCGTCGCGCTGTGCTCATCGTCCGGGTGAGCTCCCGTGTTCATTGCGCTGGCAACGGTGGTGAGCGGCTTGATCGCTTTCCATAAATCGACCACCCCCCTGTCGGCGGATGCCTTTCCCGGACCGGCCTGCAAAGCCAGCGTTCCGGCCATCACCAGGCTCAGGGATGCTGCCACCCACTTGTTACCCCTGCGTTTCTTGCTCGATTGATTTGGATTCAACGTTACTTCTCCTCCTTCAAGCGTGAAAGTTTGTATCATTATCGCGAAAGGCCCGTACAGGATCGGACAAGCCGGGCGCGCAATGAATGGGACTGTTTCTTGCCGCTTCAGGTTCAGGACAATCTATGGTTAAATCGCGGAGCCGGCATTGCCGCCGGTCAGTCTGCGGGAAACGTATAGCACAAGAATGATCATGACGATTTGCAGCACGCCGTACGCGCAGGCGGTTCCGAATTCGAACGCATACATCCGCTGGAAAATCTCGACCGAGATCGGCGTCGTCTTGTTCGTGTACAGCAGGATCGAGGCGACGAACTCGCCGATGCCCTCCACCAAGGCCAGCAGCGTGCCCGCCAGGATGCCGCTCAGCGCCATCGGGAACACGACGCGGCGGAAGGTGTACCACCAGGATGCGCCCAGGTTACGCGCCGCTTCCTCCACCGAGCGGTCGGTCTGCATCAGTGTCGACGACGTCGAGCGGAAGATCAGTGGCAGATGCCGGACGAAATACGCGAGCGGCAAAATCCAGAACGTGCCGATCAGCACCTGCCCGAACGAGAATGCATTCGGCTCGCTGAACGCCGTGATCAGGTTCACGGCCACGACCGTTCCCGGCAGCGCCCAAGGCAGCATGATCAGGATATCGAGCAGCGTTTTGCCTTTGAAGCGCATGCGCACAATAGCGTAGGCGGCGGCGACACCGAACAGCAGGTTGCCGATCGTGGCAACGATGCTGATTTTGAAGCTGTTCGCGATCGGACGCCATGTTTTGCTGTCGGTGAACAAATCCTTGAAATGATCAAGCGTGTACGACGGCGGCAAAACCTGGGTCGTCCACTTCCCGTCTTCGGAAAACGCGAGCAGCACGATCACGAGGATCGGCAGCATGAGCACGAGCACCCCGAGAAAAGACAGCATCATCGAGACGTTGCGCCCGGCCCGGCTCTTCACCTCGGTCCGGTGCACGCTGACGCCCTTGCTCATGTTTTGGTAGTTCCTTGCGCCCTGATACCATCTCATCAGGATGAGGAACAGGATGGACACGATGGACAGCAGCGTCGACTGCGTCGCGGCCATGTCCAGGTCACCATTCGTGCGCGACAGGTAAATCTGCATCGTCATCGTCCGCTCGATCCCGAAAATCAATGGGGCCGTATAGGACGCCATCGAGATCATGAATACGAGCAGCGATGCCGCGACGATCGCGGGCGTCAGCATGGGCAGAATCACCCGCCGCCAAATGGTGAAGCGGTTTGCGCCAAGGTTCGCAGCAGCTTCCTCCAGCGAAGGGTCAAGCCCTTTGATCGCCGAAGACGCGGTCATATAGAAATAGGTGTACATCGTAAACGTATGGACGACGAGCACGCCCCAGATGCCTTTTAAGGTAAATGGCGGCTTTTCCAGATGGAGCAAATGCTGCAGACCGCGCGGGATGATCCCGCTCGATCCGTACAAAAATTCAAAGGACAGCACCCCGATCAGCGGCGGCAGCGCCATGGGTACGAGGACGAGCACCGACAGCAGCTTGCGGCCGGGGAAATCATACCTTTCGAGCAGGAACGCCATGCTGATGCCCACGATGCCGCAGGTGAGAACACTGAGCACCGAAATGTACACGCTCGTCCACAGCGCTTCGAGGTTCGCTGTATGGTCTAGGCTGAAGAAGCGGGAATAATTTTGGAGCGAAAAGCTCCCCTCCTGCTTGATGCTCTGCAGGAACGTCTGGAAAAATGGATATATGACATAGGCCAGCAGGATGAGAAACAGCGGCGCGATCAGCACGTAGACGAAATGCCGCGACGTCGTCAGCGCGCTCCAGCGGCTGTTCGGACGAAGTGTCGGCTGCCGCCGCGGTTGTGGTTGTGGTTGGTTCATCGCTTCGGCTCACCCCCTTATTCCAAAAAGTAAATGCTATTGGGAGCCACGGCTAACAGCATTTCCTCGCCCGGCTCCCTCATGCGCTGCCCCTGCCCGACGAACAAAGCTTTCACGGACAGCGGTCCGGCTTCCGCGATCACGTTCACGCTGACGCCGGTGAACTCCGACAGCCGCACCTTCACCGATAACGTATTGGCTTCACCTTGTTCAGGCAGGCCGGCCTCCCGGATGGCCTCCGGACGTACCGACAGCGTCACCTTCCGTCCCGCCGCCAGCTTGCATGCGGGCGAAGCGTTCGCGGCGAGGCCGGTCAGCAGCACATCCGGCGCGATCCGAATATCCGCCAGACCGCCTTCCACGCGTTCCACCGTGCCTTCCCACAGATTGGTTTCGCCGATGAACGAGGCGACAAAACGGTTGGCCGGGCGGTTGTATATTTCAAGCGGCGCGCCGATCTGCTGCACGACGCCGTCCTTCATGACCATGATCCGGTCGGACATCGACATCGCTTCCGATTGATCATGCGTTACGTAGATCGTCGTGATGCCGAGCTCCAGCTGCAGCCTTTTGATTTCCTGCCTCGTCTCGTCCCGCAGCTTTGCGTCGAGGTTGGACAGCGGCTCATCGAGCAGGAGAATATTCGGTTCGATCACCAAAGCGCGTGCGAGCGCGACCCGCTGCTGCTGGCCGCCCGACAGCTGGTCGATGCGGCGCTCGCCGTAGCCGTCCAGATGCACGAGCTTCTGGGCGCGCGTCACCTTCTCGCGTATCTCCGCCTTCCCCTGTTTACGGACTTGGAGACCGAAAGCAATATTCTCAAAGACGGTCATGTGTGGGAATAAGGCGTAGTTTTGAAAAACCATGCCCGTGTTGCGCTTGTTGGGCGGCATATTGGTCACATTCTGCTCCCCGAACAGGATGCGCCCGTCGCTGGGGTAGTAAAAGCCGGCAATCATGCGCAAAGTGGTCGTCTTGCCGCAGCCGCTCGGGCCCAGAAAGGTAAAAAACTCGCCTGGCTTGATATGTACGTCCACGTCCTCCACACCTTTGGCCCCGCCAAACGTTTTGCTGACGCGATCCAGCGTGACTCCAATCATATCGTTAGTCCTCCTTCAATTCGTTTCGCGTATCTTTGCAAGCCTGATCGGCCTTTCATATAACCCACTCACGCTTAACTGCCTGCCGGATATTCCATCAGACCCGGCGGGGAGCTCCCCCGCCGCTGCCTCTTGTATCGCCTAAAGCAAAGCACCCTATTCCGTTATTTTCCGCCCTTGCCCTTGATGTTCTCGTCCCAATGCTGCATCCATTCCTTCTCTTTGTCCGCCAGCACCGTCCAGTCCAGATCGAGCGATTTTGTATCGAGGTTTTTGTACCAATCCGGGAACTGACTCTTGTCGATGTCGGTCCGGGTCGGGATCTGGAACAGCTTGTCCGCCTTTTCCTTCAGCTGATCTTCATCGAAAATGAAGTCGAAGAACTTCTTCGCGTTCTCCATGTTCTTGGCGTCCTTGACGATGCCGACGCCGTCCACCAGGATCGGCGCACCGCTGGCCGGATAGATGTAATCGAACGGCTGCTTCTGCATTTCCTTCTGGATCAGGATGTCCTGGAGGTTCCACAGCGACAGCGTGCCTTCCTGGCGGGCCAGCTTCAGGTACAGCTGCGTCGGGTCCTGCGTGTATTCTTTCGTGTTGGCATCAAGCTTTTTCAGCCATTCGTAGCCTTTGTCCGGGCTCGCCGAGTCTTGGCGGTAAATCATCGCGTCATAGATCGTCCGCATCGTGCCGGACGCCATGACGCCGCGGATCAGAATTTGGTCCTTCCATTTCGGGTCGAGCAGGTCGTCCCAATCCTTTGGCGCATCCTCCTTCTTCAGCGCTTCGGAGTTGTACATGATCACCTCGGGCAGCAGCATCTCGCCGTACCAGCGGTCCTGCGCGTCTTTGTATTCGGCCGGGATGCTGTCCGCATAGCTCGGCTTATACGTTTCCAGCAGGCCTTCGTTCGCCGCCGTAATAAAAGAAGACTGCGTGCCGCCCCACCAGAAATCCGCCTGCGGATTGGCCTTTTCGCCGCGCACCCGCTCCATGATCTGCTGCGCGCCCATCGTCATTACCTCGACGTCGATGCCCGGGTTCAGCCCCTTGAACTTCGGCACGATCTGCTCGACGACGTTTTTGTCGCGGGCGGTGTAAATGACGAGCTTCTTCGATCCTTTGGAGCCGCTATCACCGCCGCTGGATGCGGCCGGCTCCTTGTCTCCCCCGCCGCATGCCGTTAAACCGACCGTCATTGTCAGCGCCATGGACAGCATGCCGAGCTTGAACCATTTCCTTGTCATTGTTCGAATCCCCCTTGTAAAAAATTGAAATTAGATCCTTAAATGTTGCGGATTGTCCGCTGCGGTTCCGAATTGTTTTTAAGGTCGCTCACGCTTCTTCAAAACGATTCCGATCCCTCGCTACTCCGCCCGCCTAAGCACATGATGAACCCATTTTTAAATTCCAAATTTTTAACTAACGCCCGGCGTTCCTGCGAACGGGTGCGCCTCCAGCACGCTGTGCACCGCGCCCATCAGGCCCGCGCGCTCGCGCAGCTCGGCCAGGCGGATATCCGGCACCACCGGCACCCACTCCAGCAGCAGCTCGCGAATCCGGTTCAGCCCCGCCTCATCCAAGTGAAGCATCTCGCCGCTCAAAACCAGCATTTCAGGATCGAGCACGCTGACCATGTTGGCGATTCCGGAGGCCCAGCCATGATACACCTCGTTCAGGAGAACTTTCGCGGGCGCGCTGCCTTCCCCGCTCAACCGGATAAGCTGCTGCAAAATGCTCGCTTCGGGATCGACAGCTAGGCCAAGCGCTTTGGCTTTGCCGTGAATGCCGGTAACCGAGAAGTTTTTCTCGAACACGCCGAATTCGCCTTTGCGGCGGGCCGGCGAGTCGCCGATCCGCATGTAGCCGATTTCCCCGGAGGCTTCCCGGCTTCCCCGGTACAGCTGCTTGTCCAGGATGATCCCTGCGCCGATGCCGGTGCCGACATACATATAGACCAAGCTGGAAACGCCGGCTCCCGCGCCGCCGGAAAATTCGCCCTGCGTCATCATGTTGACGTCGTTGTCGAGCACGACCGGCAGCCGCAGGCGTTCCTCAATCTCCCGGCCTACCGGCAGGTCCATCCAGCCCGTGCTCGGGGCATGGCTGACGGTGCCGCTGCGGCGCTGGGTAATACCGGGGAGGCCCACGCCAATGCCGATGACCCTGTCGCGGTCGATCCCGCTTGCTGCGAGCAAACGCGCGAGCGTCTCCTCCAGCGCCTTCAGCGCGGAGTCCCCGTCCACCGGCTGCTTCAAGCGGGCATGCCGCTGCGCGATCATTTCACCTTTCATATCGGCCACCGCCATTTCGAGCTCGCTGCCCTCGAATACCGCACCGACGACCGCGTACGCCTGCACGTTGTATTCCAGCAGAATCGGCCTGCGCCCCCCTTTGGATTCCCCGGTGCCGACCTCGCAAATCAGCCCTTCCTGAATCATCTCCTCCACGAGCGCCGACACGCAGGGCCGGCTGAGGTTGGTTTTTACTGCCAGTTCAGCTCGTGACAAGCGGGGCTCCTGCCGGAGCTGATGCAATATGCCTTCCCGGTTCATCTGTTTGACGAATTTGGTGTTTCCGGTTCTTCCCCTGCCGATCACGATGTCATCCACCACCTTACTTTGTTAAAATAACTAACAAATTCAAATTTAGGCTCAAGTATATGAATGCGCTTACAAATCGTCAATGCGTTTACCCAAAAATGAGAATTTCTTCCTAAGTGTCGGAAAAACTCGAATGCCCCGCCCTGCTCCTCCCTTTTCCGAAGGGTCGAAAGCTCTCCTCGCCCCCGAACGGTAGGATATTTCCTGCTATTCCCAACGTTGGAATATTCCCTGTTTTAGGCTGCAAAAATAACTCAAAAACGTTTTTGCGGGGCTACGACTTTCATCCCGGACCCTTTTTCCCGGTTCCCAATACTCCCCCTGCCTTACGGACGAGAATAAAACGGACGATCATTAGGCGTAAATACCTGGAAATCGGCTCGTAAAAAAAAGAAGAACAGCCCATCGAATGGGCCGTTCTTTTTCAAGAATTCCATATTTTTTTGCTCTAGACGACTGCATCAAAATTTGCTGCCTTACATGAAATCCCCCAGATAGAACTCCTGATTTGATGAAGGTTCTGTCTGCGGGGGATTTATAGCGATACGACCATGGTTTATTACTTATCCGATCTGTCCAACATCTTTGCGCAGTCTCCGTGCATTACGATTCCGCCGGTAATAGACCCATATGGTTATGCTCACGGACAAAAACAGGATTTGCATGAGGGTGCGAGGGATCACTTCATCCTCCGGGCTCGTGGCAAGGCCATTCAAGGCGATGTATAGATTAGCAGGGAACATGGCGATCAATAGGAGTGTCAGCCCGCCCGCTGCCCACGCAGCGGTGGGTCGCCATAACAACCCTACGGCACCAGCCAATTCCAAAACGCCCGAGACCGTCACGATCAAGCCGGGATACGGCAGGATTGGCGGCACCATGTCGATCAGCTCGGAGCGAAGATAAACGAAGTGAACGGTCCCCGTCAGCATAAACATCGCCGCAAGCCCGCCCCGAAGCGCAATAGGCCACGGGCGTAAGCGGCGGACTCCCGCAGCACCTGCAATAAAAATAACCAGCGAAACGACAACAAGCACGATAAGCGGCTCCATGAAACTACCTCCATTCAATTTTTCAAAGTGTATAGATACTAAACACATTACACAAAAAAATGGTCATTCAACTAGTCCACTTCATCACCCGATTAGAAATGCGAAAATGAAACAATAGCAGAATTCCCGTATCAAGATGTTGCTTTCTTCAATGCATTCGGTCCAGCTGTTTTTCCAGCGTCATTAAAAAATCCTTCATAAACCCCACCTGATCGTCGGGGGCACTCCCCAAGACTTGCATGACCATGTCTTTGAATTGATTCTGGTAATCCAGATGGCGGGCGTATACAATTTCACCTTTAGGCGTGACCTTCAGCATCAATCGCGATTGGTTACGTGCATCTTTTTCTTTGATGATGAGCCCTTTCTGTTCCAGCTTCTTCAGGACCTGGGATATGGCCCCTTTCGTCACGCCGCAGCGTTCTGCCAGCGCCGTAATGTGGATACCTTCGTGCTCCCGGATCTCATTAAGTGTATATACCTCCGAATGAAATAAGGGCTCATCGACGCCGTAGTCCCTGTTCTTGCGGTCCAGCTTGCTAAATGTTTTGAACACGTCCAGCAGTTGGGTGCTAATTTCTTCTTTTAATCGTTGATAGTTATTCATCATATACTAAAGTGTATAGCAGCTAAACTGTATTGTCAAATCATTTTTTGGAATAATCTGGCTGATGCTGATGCGCTTTCCTAATGAGCGAGTTCATACCCACATCAAAAAACCGCCGGGCCATCATGCCCGGCGGTTTCATGCAAACATCTGATTCTTATCCCAAATCCGCCTGATCCACGAACTCGACCTGTGGCGCATCGCAGCCGTACAGCTCGAACACGACGATCTCGTTGCTGCCTTCGCGCAGCAGCGGAGCCGGCAAGTACAGCGTCTTCTGCGGTCCGATACTCCAATACCGTCCCAGGTTGAAGCCGTTAACGAACACGACGCCTTTCGTCCAGCCTTCCAGGCGGATAAAGGTATCCGCCGGCTCGTCAACCTCAAAGCTGCCGCGGTAAAATACCTGTCCTTTCGGCTCGCTACCCGGAGCGAACTCCAGCCCCGACAGGTCGCTGAGCGGCAGCGGATGCGTCGTCCATTCGGACAGGAACTGTCTGCCGAACCGGACGCCCTCCGTAATCCCTTTGCGGTCTTTCATGTACGGACCGTAGTTGACGCGGCCCATGTTCTCCACGAGCAGGGTCAGCTCGAGGCCCTCAGGCGGAACTGCAAACTTGATCTGCTGGCCGGGCTCGGCGCGGTCCAGCGTTCCGGCAAGCTCCCCGTTCAGGATCACGAGCGCGCGGTCGCGCACATCCTGAATGAACAGCTCATCCTCCGGCCTCGGGCCGGAGATGAACGTCCGGTATTGGATGAAACCGTAGTCCTGCCCCAGCTTTTCCATCGGTTCCGGATATGCTGTATGAACGGCCGTCGAGAGGCTGTCCAGGTTCGCCGACAAGGCAGCCTGCTCCGTCAAGGCCACGGTGCCGTAAGCCCGCTTCGGAACCGGCGCAGGCAGCTCAGCCGGCTCGATAGGTACATACTTGGAGATGACCTTCTGCACGGCGTAATACTTATCCGTCGGCTCGCCAGTTTCGCTGAGCAGCGCATCGTAATCGTAGCTGGTCACGGTCGGCTCGTAGCTGTCCGCCGTATGTCCGTTCGCGCCGTTCCAGAAGCCGAAGTTCGTTCCGCCATGGAACATGTAGAAGTTCACGGAAGCGCCCAGGCGCAGCATATCGTCCAGCACCGCCGCCGCGTCCTCGGCCGGACGGGTGTGATGCTCTTCGCGCCAGTGGTCGAACCACCCGTTCCAGTATTCCATGCACATAATCGGCGCGTCCGGCTGGTACTCACGCAGCTTGTCGAAGGCTTCCTCCGCGCGCGAACCGAAGTTCACCGTCGCCAGCACGCCATCGACCATCCCGCCCTGCAGCATGGCGTCTTCAGGACCGTCGGAGGTGAACAGCAGTACGTCCATGCCGCGCTTGATCATCGCGTCCTTGAGATAGTTCAAGTAGGCTTTATCGTTGCCATAACTTCCGTATTCATTCTCGATTTGCAGGGCGATGATCGGCCCGCCTTGCGTGCAGAGCAGCGGCTTCAGCTTCGGCAGCAGGACATCGTAATAATCGTCCACATGGTCCAGAAACGGCTGATGGAAGCAGCGCAGGCGCATGTCCGAATCCGCCAGCAGCCATGCCGGCAAACCGCCGAATTCCCATTCGGCGCAAATGTATGGAGACGGCCGTACGATCACGTGCAGGCCAAGCTCCCCGGCTAGTCCGACAAAACGCTCCAGGTCGGCAATCCCTTCAAAATTAAACTGCCCCTTGGTCTGCTCATGAAGATTCCAAGGCACATACGTCTCCACGGTATTTAGCCCGAGAGCCTTCAGCTTCCGAAGCCGGTCTTCCCAGTACTCCGGCACCACGCGGAAATAATGAAGCGCCCCCGATAAAATTTGGATAGGCTTGTCATCCAGGATGAATGAAGAGCCCGAATAATGAAATGTTGGCATGTTGTCCTCCCGCTCTGTTTATTTCACTTCCTCGCGGCTGTACCGCTGTCCGAATTCCTCCAGACGGATCACTTCGCCCGAAATGCGGGATTCCTCTGCCGCGAACGCCATCAGGTGGCTCTGCACCGAATGTGCCGCCGACGTCAATCCCTCGCCTTCGCCGTCCGCCCGGACGAGTTTCAGGAAGTCCTTGACGAGTCCCATGTCGCCGCCGCCGTGTCCGACGTGGCCGCCCATATCGGAGAAGCTGATCCGCTCGACCTTGCCGCTGCCGAAGTGGATAATTTCGATTTCATTCTTTTCCATCGCGCCCCGGATTTCGCCCGTCGTTCCCATGAGCTTGATACCCCGGCTCACGTCCCGCGTGAACGCGCTCATCGTGAACGCGACCGTCACTTCGTTCGCGAATTCCAGATTGACGACCTGATGGTCGACCACGTCGTTGTCGCAATGATACACGCAGCGGCCGTACGGTCCTTCCTCCAGCGCTTTATAACGGGCTTCGTAGCTCATGTCATCGCTGATGGCCGATGTCGGCCAGTTCGTGTCCTCGGTCAAATAGACGTTCGGCGCGTAATAGAGGCAGGAATCCGCGACCGGGCAACCGTCGAGGCAGCGCAGCGGCGCGCCTTCCGGCGCCTCGGAGGCTTTGAAATGGGTCAGGTCCCCGAAGGAGGACACCTTGACGCAGTCCGCGCCGGCCAGCCAGGACAGAATGTCCAGGTCATGGCAGGACTTGGCGAGGATCATCGGACTGGACTCGTCCTTGCGGCGCCAGTTGCCGCGCACGAAGCTGTGGGCCTGATGCCAATACCCGACGTTTTCGTTATGCTGAATCGAGATGAGCCTGCCGATCTTGCCGTCCTCCAGCAGGTTTTTCAGCGTCTGGAAGAACGGGGTGTACCGCAGCACGTGGCAGATCGAGAATACCAGCCCCGCCTTTGCCGCCATTTCACCCATGTTGATGCATTCCTCGGGATCGGGGGACATCGGCTTTTCGAGCAGCACGTGATATTCGGCTTCGAGCGCCTTCATCGTCGGCTCGTAATGCTGCTGATCCTGCGTACAGATCAGGACGGCATCGGCCATTTTCGGCGCTTTGAAAAAGTCGTCCCAATGCTCGAAGCACATCTCGTCCGCTAAGCGATGTCTGGCCTGAAAGCTCTCCCGCCGCTCCCGCACCGGTTCCGCCACGGCCACCACTTCCAGCTCGTGCGGATGCGAGACCGCATATTCCAAATAGTTGATTCCGCGCAGTCCTGCGCCGATTAAGGCTACCTTTACTTTCTTCATCCGATTGTGCACTCCCTTACGTATATATCACAAGCTGCTATTCCTTGACGCTTCCGACCGTCATGCCTTTTACGAAGTACTTCTGCAGGAACGGATACACGACCATAATCGGCAGCGCCCCCATGAAGATCTGTGCCGTCTGCAGCGTCTTCTCGCTCAGGTTCTCCATGGCCTTGATCTGTTCGAGCGAAAGGGACTGCATCTGGGCATTGATCGACATAATCAGCGTGGACAAATACGTCTGCAGCGGATATTTATCCGGGGAATTCAAGTAAAGAATTCCGTCAAACCATGAATTCCAATGGCCTACGATCGTAAATAATCCAATCGTAGCGATGGAAGGGAGCGACACGGGCAAATAGATTTGCCATAAAACCCGCCATTGTCCGGCACCGTCTATCGTCGCAGCCTCATCCAGCTCCCGCGGGATCGACCGGAAGAAGTTCAGCATCAGCACCATGTTCCATACGCTCAGCGCTCCAGGCAATATGAGCGCCCAGATCGAATCGATCAAGCCTGTATTTTTTACGATGATATAAGTCGGAATCAGACCACCGCCAAAAAACATGGTGACGGCAAAAAACCAGACATACACCGTTCTGAATTTAAATTGATCCACAGATTTCGATAACGGAAAGGCGGTTATGAAGCATAAAAACATATTCACAGCCGTTCCCAGCACCACCCGCTCAACGGAAACGCCGAGAGCCCGGAAGAATTCCACCTTCTCCCCAAGATAACGGTAAGCATCGAAGTTGAAACCCACCGGCCACAGCTTGACTTCGCCAGCCATCGCCGCCGTGTTCGAGCTGAGGGAAACGGACAGCAAATGAATGAAAGGGATGATACCGAGTAGGGTAATGGCGGTAAGCACCAGCGTATTGAATACCACGAAAACCCTTCTGCTAAGCGTTGTTCTAATCATGTCTGTTGCCTCCTGCCTAAAAGATCCGGTAATTGTTGAATTTGTAAGCCGCATAGTAGGTCACGGACACGAGCACAAGCGAGATCACCGATTTGAACAGTCCCACGGCTGCCGCAGGCCCGAATTGCTGGCTGAACATGCCAAGCCTGTACACGAACGTGTCGATAATGTCAGATCCTTCGTATACGGTCGGGTTATACATGATCAGGATTTGTTCAAACCCGGCGTTCAAAATGCCGCCTAGGCTCAGTACCCCAAGCACGATGATGATCGGAGCGATGCCCGGCAAAGTGATATGAAGCATTTGCTTCCATCTTCCCGCGCCATCCACTTCAGCCGCTTCATAAAGCGTCGCATTGATGCCTGTAATGGCGGCCAGCATGATGATCATGTTATAGCCCATTCCCTTCCAGATATCGGAGCCGATGATGATACCGCGGAACCACTGATTGTCCAGCATGAACATGATAGGTTTCAATCCCATAGATGCAATTAATCCGTTTATGGGGCCGCTCAAAGAGAACAATTCGATAACAACGCCGCCAAGCACCGTCCAAGACAGAAAGAATGGCAAGAACACGGCAGACTGAATAAAGCGTGAGAACCAGCGTTTGGTAACCTCGTTGAGCAATAAAGCCAGAATCAAAGGCACCACCAAAGCGAGTACCATTTTAATAACGGCAATCAATACGGTATTCCATAACACTTGCTTAAAATCAGGGATATTAAACACATACTTGAAATTATCAAACCCGACGAACTTCGAGTGAAAAAAACCTGATAGCGGCTCAAACTGCTGAAAAGCCATGACTAGGCCGGCCATGGGACCGTAAGCATAGATCAACGTCACGATAATCCCCGGCAACAGCATGAGATGAAGTAAATATTCTTTTTTTAGTGTTCTCACAGATGAACCTCCCCGCCTAATCTTAAACGGGAGGAAGCGCCGATATCATCAGGCTCCTCCTCCCGTTCACCACTTCAATCCGATTGTTGCAGCATCTTAAAAGCCTGATTTATTTCTCCTGTTTGCCGTACCAATCGTTCACCTCTTGCGTAACTTGATCGCCGCCGAGGGATTTCCAGCTTTGAACGAACTTGTCGAACTCGTCCAATGAAGCACCCATAATAATTTTGGTGAAAGATTCCTGCATCAGCTTATCAAGCTGAGCGCCTTTTTCAACTTGCGCTTCCGTCGGAAGTCCGTAGAACTCGTTGTTCACGAAAGCACCGCTTTCCTTGATCTTGCGTGTTGTTCCCCAACCGCCGTCTTTCGCTGCACGGCTGAAATATAGTCCCCAATTCACGCCCTTGCTTCCGGTTTCCGTATTTCCGGATAAATAATCGTTTCTGGCTTTGAATACTCTTTCGACATCTTTGAAGTTTTCATCATCCAGCGTAATTTCCGTTTGTTTCGCATCAAGCGCCTTGTTGACTTCCGTATAGATCGTATCGATCGAGGCCGGGTTGTAAATCCGCGGATTAAACCAGTTGTAAACAAAGCCGTCTTTCGCCTCAGTCTTACCCTGATATTTCTTTTTGCCCACTTCAATGTAGTAATTTAACATTTTAATGGCAGCTTCCGGATGCTTCATACTCTTGTTGACCGCGAAAGCTTTTCCGCTGCGGATTTTAGGCACGAGCGATTTGCCCGGACCGTCCAAACCAGGAATTTGAATGGCGATCCAGTCCGCCTTCGGATCTTTATCGACACTGTTGTTCAGAGGGAAGTTCGGATACCACCATTCGCCGTACACAATACCCACTTTGCCTGCCACAATGTCCTCAACCGTCTTGGTGTCGTCCTTCAGCGCAAATTCCTTATCCAGGATGCCATCCTTATACCAGGATTGCAATTTACCGAGCGCCGTTTTCACTTCTGGCTGAATCAAACCTGGAATCAGCTTGCCGCCGCTGTCTTTAACCCATGCCGTTTGGTTGTTGCCATCGGATGGATAAGCACCAAAGCCGTTAAAGAAGCCTCTCAGGTCATAACCCCAGAAGAACAGGTTTTTTTGCAGCGCGACGCCGTAGGTGTCGCTTTTGCCGTTTTGATCCGGGTCATTTTTTGTAAAAGCTTCTGCGATCTTGTCCAGGTCATCCATCGTTTTTGGCGGCTGCAGCTTTAGCGCATCAAGCCAGTCTTTCCGTAGCCAGAGCAGCTGCGTGGACAGGAACGGGTCTTCGAAAGCCGGCATCGCCAGCAGCTTCCCGTCCTGGGAGAAGGTCTTCATCGCAAAACCGCCGTCAGACTCCATGTACTTCTTCAGTTCAGGAGAAGCGTAATCATTGTAGGCTTGCGTCAAATCGGCCAGCATGCCCTGATTTTTCAGCTTTTCAAAATCTTTCTGGCTCAGCTCCAAAATGTCCGGCAAATCAGCCGAAGCCATGGCCAGCGAGAATTTTTGCTCATACTGACTGTTTGGAACCGTCCATTTGTATTTGACTTCGATGTTCATCATGTCTTTCAGATCTTTCAGATACGCATTCTGATCCGGCGTAATGCCCTTCGGCGTCCGCGGATCCTCCGGCGGATTATAGCCGAGCACTTCCGTGACGGTCACCGTGTCGGCATATTTGCCGAGCGGCTCCGGCGGAGCGTCGCTGGTTTTCTCTTCCTTGGAAGAGGTCTGGGGTGAAGATCCGGCCGAATCCTTCGCGGGACTCGAGCAGGCGGATAATACGGATAACGTCATCGTGGCAACCAAAATCATTTTCCATGGCTTATTCCATTTCATGTTAAATGCTTTCCCCCTTTTATGTGCTGTCGCTGGTGTAATCTTGTCTGTACTTTCATTATAGTTTTGGAAGGAAAACGCTATCAATTTTGAGTTTTTTACATTGCTATCACTTTGTTTACCATCTGTATAGAATGAAATCTGCTTGATAAAAAGCAAATGTAGCGAAGGGGACGGAATCGTTCTGAAGAAGCGATAGCGCTCGCCTTTGTCTCCGAATTCATACCTCTTTCCTAGTAAAACCAAAGAATTTGGAGACAACAGCGATCGGAAGAACGATCCGTAACCGTAGCGGCCACGATGCACATTACCAAGAACTTGTTTACGCAATGAGAAAGAACGGATACATAGCATGAACGAGATCAATTCTCCGTTATTTCCCTCCCGCCAGGTGGGCGTTGCGGTAATCCTGAGGCGCCATCCCCATCTTTTTCTTGAAAAAGGTCGTGAAATACGAGTGCGAATCAAAGCCGACCCTGGCCGCGATTTCATTCAGCTTCAGGCTCGTATTCCTCATCAGCTGAACCGCGCCCTCAAGCTTTTTGTTCTGAATATAGTCCTGAAGGTTCTGCCCCGTCATTTGCTTGTAATAGCGCGACAAATAGGACGGATTGAAATGCACCTCCTCCGCGATCGCGGTCAAGGAGACATCTCCGGACAGATGCGTCTCGATATAGCCGTGAATCTGGTCGATCACCAGCTGCTTCATGTCCTCCTGCTTCATGCGTCCGGGCTCGTACAGCGCTTCTTCATGAACGCTTGCTCTTTCAATGTCGACAATGACCATATCGTGGCCCATGGCGGCCCGCCCCTGCAGCATCCGCTGCAGTGTCTCATACTGGCTCCCCGCGGTTTCCCAGCGGCCGGCGAGGTTGCCGGAAATGCCGAAGGATACGGATGCGCCCAGCAGCTGCTCACACTCGTTCTGAATCAGCTCCAAAATTCCCTTCATGTACACCGTGATTCCATGCCAGTGAAGCCGCTGCTCGCCGTCCCCTTCCTGAAAGCGTCCGAGCAGCTCCGTGCCGGGCTGCAGCAGCCATACCGGCACCCCGTCCTCCAGGACCGCATATTCGCAGGCGAAGGTGGATGGCAGATCATTACCGAAAATGCGCTGGATCGCCTCCTGAACCACCTTCGCGGGCAGCTCATCCATCCGGTCGATTTTGGCCGCGACGAAAAATGCCGGACGCTCCGCGTCGATGCCAAAAGAAAGCTCCTCATAGCGCGGATCGGACAGCAGCCCCTGGATCGGTTCGCCTCTCAATGCGCGCTGCATCAGCTCGTTCCTGAGGACGGATTCCGCGATCTGAAAATGCATCTTCGCCTTCTCCTCGCGGATTCTGCGCCGGTTCTCCTCGTCCAGCTTGGCCGACGCCTTCTTCACCGCCTCGAAAATCGGATCAATGCCCTCCGTTTTCAAAATATAGTTATCCGCGCTCTTGCGCAGCGCTTCATGCACGTATTCGAATTCGCTGTATCCGGTCAGAAAAATGACCCGGCAATGCGGCCAATAGTAGGTAATTTCGTCCACCAGCTGCAGTCCGCTTTTATGAGGCATGCGGATGTCGCTGACCAGAATGTCGAGCTTCATCTTCTTTGCCGTCTCCAGCGCTTCCTTGGCGGAATACGCCTTGCATACGTCAAGCTCAAGCTCCGTATTTTCCTGAAAAAGCTGAACCAGGCCGTTCACGATTACCGGCTCGTCGTCTACGATTAACAGTCGATACATGGTTACGCCTCCTCTTTATCTTCAAGCATAATGATCAGGTCCACTCTCAGGCCGCCGTAGGCGCTTTTGGATACAAACACTCCGCTGTCCGGACCGTATTTCAGCTGCAGGCGGTTATTCACGTTCACGAGCCCCGTATTCTCGATCAGCTTCGAGTCCATCGCCAGCTTCTCGCGCAGCCTCTCGATCACGTCATCCTGCGCCAAATTCCCGTTATCCTCCACGGTCACCCGCAGCCGGCCATCCCGGTATTCGGTGTCGATATAGATCATGCCTTCCATCATGCCATCCTCGAAAGCATGCTCGAACACGTTCTCGACGATCGGCTGGATAATGAGCCGCGGCACGGTCAGGGACGGCGGAACGTCGGCCAGGGCCTCGTATTCGTACGCGATGCGGTTCGAGAACCGGATGCACTGAATGTCGCAGTAATCGAGCGCATGGCGGTATTCCTTATAAAACGGCACCTCGTCCGCACCGCTCCGCGTTATGTACTGGTAATAGCTTCCCAGCTTCTGCGAGAGCTCGGCCGCGCTGTCGGCATCGCCGACCTTGCACATCATGTAGATGTTGAAAAAGCTGTTGTACAAAAAATGCGGGTTGATCTGCGATTGCAGCTGCTTCAGCTGGGAATGCTGCAGGGCGATCTTTTGCTCATAGTTCTCCTCGATGGAGCCTTTCAGCTTTTGCGCCATATTGTTGAAGCTGTTGAACACGTAATGGAATTCATCCTTCGTCTTGGAATCGATGACGATGTTCAAATTGTCGGTTTCGATCATGTGGAACGCCTTGACCAGCTTCGACAGCGGCCGGTGAATCATCAGATTGACCGAAAACGAATACAGCACCATCACGATGACGGCTATGATAAACAGCGTATAGAACCAGGTAATAAAATGGCTCAAGGGACGCGTGATTTCATTCTGGTTTACGTACATCAGCAGAGACAGATGCAGCGAGCTGACCTGGTTCGGTATGATAAAATAACTCACCCCGTTCACCTTGCGAATTTCGGACGCGTCCGCATCCTGCACATCGGGCTCCGATGTCAGGCTGAGCATCCGGTTCGACTCCTTCATATCCTTCGCTGTCGTCAGTACTGTGCCGAGCTCCTTGCTGCCGAGCAGCACCTCGGATTGCGGGTATAGTGCGGCAATTTCCTGCAGCGCTTCGAGCAGCTTGGGCCTGGAAATTTCGATATAGGACCAAATGCCGCCGTTGTTCTCCGTTTCGATCAGGAAGATACGGCTGCCGCTCCGGTAAAACGAAGGCTTGGGCTTCTCCGCCATCAAAGACGAGATCAGCTTCATTTCCGCGTTGGGCGTATTGGTGACGCCGGTATCGGTAGAAATGGTTTTGCCGGCCGCTTCAACATACACGCCGGCATTCACAACGTAATCGCTGGATACGGTGAGGGTCGACAGCCTGTCCCTAACTTGGTCGATCAGCTGGACCTCCTCGTAATTCTCAAGCAAACCTCCCCGGAAGCCGAGCTTCTGAAGGTCTTTGTCGTTCAGCAGCTGAAGCTGCAAGTTCCGGATAAAAAACATTTCCTTGTCGAGCTGTTTGGAATAAAAAGACGCGCCTGCCAATGAGGAATTCAGAATGGCATGCTTGGTGATGGACATCCCCTTGTAATTCAGCCAGATGTTCATCGATAGGAGAGGAAGCATAAACAAGATGAACACGATCACGATTTTTTGGTATACGTACCATTTGGATGACTTGCCTACTGCCTGCAGCTTCATGTCTTACCCCCGTTAGTCGTTTCATGTTCCGCTACCTCTAGTATAGTTTGAATGGAAGAAAGGAAAAGCCCTTTCCTGAACAAAAAAAGAACCGTCCCGATGGAAGATTCCTTGTGCCTATGAAAAACGCCCGCCATGCGGGACCTTGCTCCCACCCATTCAGATCCTTGGCCGGGACCGGGAGAACTCATGAGCTCTATACGGGTAAAAATGCGGGAAAGAGGGATGTCCCACTCTCTCCCGCATGTCTTCCGATTCCCGCTGAGGCAAGCTTTGCCATTCCAGAGCTGGCCTTGCTTCGGGTGCCGCCCCTCTGTATCTGCCCTACCGCACCTGCCTTACGATCATTTGGCGCGGGTAGCGTCTCGCATTCGCTGCTATTGCTTGTCGTATATTTCCAACTCGTTGATCGCGAAGTTGCCCCATTGCAGGTTAGCTGCTTGGATCTTGAGACGAAATTTCGACGCGGTCGTCTGGGCGCCCCATTAGTTTCTTTCTATTTTTTTTCATTTTAAAGCAGTCTATATAATATTTGTGCAGTTTCTCCTCTTGTTGAGATTTCCTTTGGGCTCAGGTTTGTTCCGTCTCCTGCAATAATCCCGGTTTCAACAAACTGCTTCATCGCATCCTTTGCATAATCTGCTGTTTCCCCGGCATCCTTAAAGTTATCAAGACTCGTTCCTTTCATATCGGTTGGCAGCCTATCAAGAGTTCTCAATGCCTGGAATAAGATAACAAACATATCTTCCCGGCTGATCGCAGCTTCCGGCTTGAATTTGTTATTCCCTACACCGGATACGAGGCCAAGGCGTTTTGCTGTTCCAAGGTACCCGGCATAGTATTTGCTGCCCGCATCATCAAAATTGTTCTGGATACTGCTATCCAGCCCTATATCATACGTATTCATTAACATGATAAGGAAGTCGGCACGAGTTACGCGATTCATAGGAGCAAATCGATCACCGCCCACGCCGGATATCATATTTCTTGCAGCCATGAAGCCGACAGCCTCATTGTACCAGTCTGTTTCTGCCACATCGCTGAAATTCACTTCATTATATCCGACTGCAAAATATGAAAAACGCGAAGCTGCAAAGTTCACTTTTTCCGTTAACGGATCAAATTTGCCAATAGCGGTTGTTAGGACTCCTTCACGATCCATACGGTAGACCACAATGGAGTTATGCTTTTCACCGGATTTAGGCGTATATGGTATGCTTATCTGTGCGCTTCCTTCGCCAAAGCTTGATACTGGGGTACTTCCGGCCTGTAATGTAAAATTATAGACTGGTCTGTCCCCTAGCTTGGCCCTTACGGTCTCGGTCAAGGAAGCAGGATCAACCTTTTTAGCGCTGATGCTGATATTTTCTGCCTTCACCTGACTACTGATGGAGACAACTGCTTTTTTATCAAAAGTGATCGTCCCCATTCCGGTGTCGATTTTCACTTCTGCTTTTGCGGTTTCGGCAATCTTCTTAAAATCATCTGAGGGAATTTGCAATTCAACAGCTTTGGCATCTTCAGCCCGTTTCACCTTGATTTCAATAACCAATTTTTGTGCGGAGGCTTCAGCCTTTTTAACATTGTCAATCAAGGATGCAATCGTACCGGCTTCAATCTTCGCACTGGCTGTACCGGTTGCCTTATCGACTGATGCCTGTACTTCAATCGTTATCCTTGCAATATTTCCGTCGTTCGTAACAGGAGGTGTTGGCGTTGGTTTTGGTACCAGCGTTGGTGCTGGCGTCGGCGTTGGTGTTGGTACTGGTGTGGCAGGTACTGTTGTACTTCCCCCGCTTGTACTTTTCACCTTAAAATCAACCGATTTTGCAGCACAATTTCCAGCCAAATCACAGGCTTTGACTGTGATTTTGTGTTGTCCGAGCTCAAGCGTATTCAACGCAATATCATCTAAATCCGTCAGAATCTTATCGTCCAGCATAACGGCTGTCTTCGTATGGTCGACTCCGCTCAGTTGATCTGTCACTGTAAACTTCGCCGGTTGAAGAAGACCCGTATTATATTCAGAGGAGACAACCGAACCAATCCTAATTTCCGGTGCTGTCCAGTCAACCATTGCATTGCTGTCGGCTTGAAAACCTCCTTCTTCCGATGTCGCTGTAATGACAGCTTTTCCTTCACCTACTGCTGTCACCCGTCCATTGTCGTCTACCTTAGCAACTTGGGCGTTATCCGTTCCCCATGTGACTTTTTTGTTGGTTGCGTTATCCGGAATAACTATGGCCTGCAATGCTATGCTGCTGGAAGAAGGATTAAAGATCACCTCCGGTTTATCAAGCTGAATTCCTGTAACGGGTACCTTATCCGGAATATACTCCGCAACAAGTTCAGTAAGCGCAATGCAGTCCCAAGTCAAATTTGCAGCCTTAACCTTCAAACGAAGCTTGTGTGCGGTAATCGTCGGAAAAGTGACTGATTGAGGTTCTCTGGTGCTGTCACTCAGCTGCCATTCAATTTTTGCGTCAGATAGAGCCGTCTTCCACTCGCTTCCATCGTAATACTCCACATCAAAATTTGTAATCCCTTGATCTTTGCCAAAATGCGTGTACAAAGTGAGCTTGTTAAGGGTAATCGGATTATTG
This sequence comes from Paenibacillus sp. J23TS9, assembly GCF_018403225.1. Classification (NCBI taxonomy): domain Bacteria; kingdom Bacillati; phylum Bacillota; class Bacilli; order Caryophanales; family Paenibacillaceae; genus Paenibacillus; species Paenibacillus sp. J23TS9. The sequence continues at coordinate 242,377 of NZ_BOSG01000006.1, forward strand.
CCGTAGTCGATTGTAATGTCACCCGGGAAGTCGCGATTTTTATCCAGGTTACCAGGTGTTCCCCATGCAGAGTTTATATTGCCGTCGATAATATTTGTAATCGGATTGTCTCCTGTAGGGAAGGACGTGGTGACCATGCCCTTGTTTAATTCAGGGTTGTTATATAATTCGATCTCGTTCACAGCAATGGCCCCTGGTTGTACGGCTCCTTCATTGACTTTTAACCGCATCTTGGAAAACCTGGTGAGAGGAAATTCCACTGATTTAATCTCATCTTGACCATTGTCCGAATCCCAGTTCAGATGAATGTCTGTCTTGATTGGAACCCACCCGGACCCATTGTCATATTCCAAATCGAATTGTGCTATGCCATATGTTTTACCCGATCTTGTATTTAATTTTAATTGATTAGCTGAAACTGCCTTTCCGCCAAAATCCAGCGTGATATAGTTCGGATAACTTGGCGAAACCTCACTAGACCAAGCCGTATTGTAATGTTTGTCGTTCATGTTTGCCGCCGGTTGTGAAGATGACGTTGTGAAGGTCGTACTTGCAGTTGCCTGAGGAGCCAGATCATCATTCGGGGTGTCGATAGTTCCGGCCTTAACAACTTCGATCGGATCGGGCATATCTTCACCGGCTGCAGGCACTTTTCCTTCATATTCATAAGCACCGATATCAGGCGCCTGGTTATACAGCTTATTGCCGAAATAATCCCGACTCCCGGCATCGCTAATGCGGATACCTGCGCCAATTAAAGGGGAATCTTCATGCAGCTTGTATCCGCCGACCGTGTCCATGCCATTCCCTCCGGTTCCGGGAGCGATAAATCCCGGTTCGGCAGTTACCTTATGGGCATCGGATTCGACTGTCGTTTTTCCCCCGTAATAGGCATTGTAGTCGAAGATTTGCCCTGTTAAATTCCAGCCCTTATCTCCGGCGCTATAGTACGCATTATTGTAGTTTTTAATGTTGCGCGGTTCACCGGATGCCTTTACATAGTAATCACTCATAACCGGATTGCCGGATGATTGTCCCACATAAACTGTATTATTGTAGTTATAAACATTATCAATCGATCCGCTGTACCGGAAGATGCTTCCTTTGTCATTTTGGCTGATATTGTACCTGACGATCGTGTTGAGCGTCCAATACGTATCATTGACATACAGCATAAATCCGCCGGCGTTATCATGGCTGTAATTATACTGAACCAATGAACCGATGTTTCCTGCGTCTACATCGAAACCATGTCCGTCCTCTTCTCCGTGTACAGATCCAAAGGACTCATTGAACTGAACGAGATTATTGTCCGCATATGCCCACCAGATTGAAGCATTTGTTGCCAGGTAGGTAGCTTCTTGTACCGTATTGTGTTCGACAACCGCACCATCCGTCACATTCCATGCGATCCCTCCCGTTGCCGCTCGGACCACGGAATTATTGGAAACCCTTACATTTGTGGAGGGCGTCCATGGTCCATATGGCTTTTGAACCCAAGGCCACAAATCCCCCATACCATATCGCAATATGCAATTGGAACCGATGTAAATGCCATAAGCGTCTACATCCGTCAGAGCATTGCCGTCAATGAGAATATCATCAAAAGCGCTTGGTGTTGTTGACCCCACGGAGTCAAATATAATTCCTCCGGAGCGTGTCGTATAGGAACCATCGACATCGTGAATGTTCATATTTTTAATATGAATATGATGTAGTATACCTGCTTCCTCATTCAAAATATATACGCCGCGACGCTGTCCGCGCTCATTTTGCCAGTTTCTATCAAAGGGAATCGACGAACGATTAGTGACCTCCAGATTATTTATTTCCCAATATTCCTGGTTTTTCAAGTAGACGGCTTCCAGTTCAGAGGTCACCCCCGATATTAATGGTTTTTCTTCGGGGTCGTCGGAGCCGTATTTATCAATTACGATCGGATTTCCTTCTTCTCCAGAACCTTTGGGCCACAGTCTTCCTTCCCATTCCCCATCGGATTTGAACAAAATTTTGTCTCCTGGACTGAAGGTCGTCTCATTCACTTTATCCAGTGATTTCCAAGGCGAATCAGCGCTCATGCCATCATTATTGTCATCACCCCCAGTGCTGTCAATATAGTAGGTTGTGCCCGAATCACTTGCACTTGTCGGAGAAACGACAAACCATGAACAGAGCATTGAAAATACCAGGATCATGCAAGCAATTTTTTTGATGCTTTTCCTCAAAGAAATCATTCCCTTCCATTTTTAATTATGTAATGCCATGTTGGCTTTACATTTCAAAGTTCCGGTACTTTTCTTCATTCAATACAATCTGTGCTTCGGATACCCGTTTTTGAACATAATCCTTATACCTGCTATCCATATAGTCATTAACAACCCTGTCCTTAACGAGATCAAATGGCAGATACGTTGAGCCGGGCTTGTTATTCTCGAGGCATTTGATGATATAGAAAGAGCCGTTTTCTTCAATTACTCCCCCCACTTCCCCAGGTTGCAGGTTCCGGGCGGCTTGAATGACAGGGCTTCTGGAGACATGGATATCGTTGTCCATTTGATATTGCTGCTCCGTCACTTGTACTTTTTGTCCCATTTCCCTTGCTGCCTGTTCAAATGACATTCCGGAAGAAATATCATTTGAAATCGCTTCCATTTCTTTCTTTGCTTCGGCTTTCAGCTGTTCATGGATATTCCGGTTTGAATCAAGAAATGAAAACGATATTTGCTTCACTTTAATTGACGCAGACGCTTGGTATAACAGGCTTTTATTCGCTTCATAAAACTGTTTCGACTGCTGCTCATCCGGCTTCCAACCATTTTTCTCCAGATTCTTGGTAACGGCCAATATCGCATTGCTCATCATATTTTCAAAATAGGCATTCTCCGTGTATTGGACAGGTCCGAAAATGACCTTATGATCGTTGACTGCTTTTTGCCTTCTGTCATTCTCGATGTTTAAGCTTCTTAGAAAACCTTCGTAGCTGATATCCTTCATTACTCCCTGCTCTTTTGCGATCATTTGCTGAACCTTCATGCGCACACAATCTTCCAGCGCTTGTTTCTTTAATAACTCCAGCGGAATTTCTCCTCCGTAGGAAGTGCTCCAAAAGGAAGCTGACTGTTGGGCGTTATATCGATCATGAAAATAGCCAAAGATTTGGGCTTTGTCCGCTTGAACGGCCTTCCGGAATTCATTGATATGAATCGGAGTACCGTTTATTGTTGCAATATTATAACTGCGGCGACTCAAATCGGGATAGACGGAACCCATCATGACCATGATGCAGATGACAACTAAAGCTGTTATTCCGGCAGTGCACCACCACTTATAAACGTTGAATTTACGTGCCGCTATTCCCCTCTCCCCCTCTTTACCAGAATCTTATCGAAATATAATCCCGTTTTAAGCGGATACAGCAAGTTCTCTCCATTTTGTTTAACCAGATCGTAGCACCTGGTTTTGTGCAAAACAATTTAACGCTTTTTACTTTTCTTTTCTTTTGTTTACTTGTTTGGTATTTAAGATCAAATTTATCGAAAAAAACGTACATTTCTATGGGATCATATCCCTTCATTCAGTTCACCGCTTACAGGTTGTCCCCGCCAAAACTTTAGAGTTACTCAAAGTAAAGAGCGTAAGAGCAAAATTTGCTCTTACGCTCTATGTCTCTTAAGGTTGAAACGGGAAAACGGCCTCTGTCATCCCGCGATCAACCACGTGCAGGGCTAGAACTAGTTTCCTTGGCAATCTTACTACTAAGCCCTATATGGGGTGCCGATCGATTAGTATCGCTACTCCGCTTTTTCCAATAACGTCTCTGTGGTGAGCGTAAAGCCCTCGATAACGGCATCTTCATCAACCTCGATCATAATGCAGCGTTTGCCTTGAAAGCTCACCTACTTCGGTGTCCTCCACTATCTTGTGTCGTTTTAACTCGAAATAAGTTAAGGAATCCTTATATTTTAGTAACCATTTCTATATTTATCGTCGAAAATCAGAGTAGACTCATTTTCTTTTCCTACTTTAATTATGAATCCGATAATAATATCTTTATCAACCTCAGGCAGTTCTAGGACGCCACTTACTGAAAGTTCTGAATTAACTGGGATTGTCTTCTTGATTTCTACTTTGCGTATCTCCCTTTGGATATTAGATTGTTTCTGCGGATCAAAGAAAGGTTCTATCCATTCAATAACATAATCAATATTCCCATTATTTTTAATATTAAAGTGATATTCTTCTCCGTCTTGTTCAGTTCCACTGATTTCTAGATCCATACCTGCTTGCGTCAGACCTTTTATTACTGAAATAATTGATCCATCTTTCTTACTAATATAATACGAGGCGGCAGGTGCATTTTTCACTTGGGGATTATAAGCTGCGTCAATATTAACCTGCCACACCTCAAGGTGCCTGTTTTCTTCCGGTGAAAAAATGAGTCGCGTATGTGTTTGTGCGTTAAATCGTGTCCAAATCTTTGCATCCTTATAACCATCTTTTTCCGCTTGAGAAAGGGCTGTTTTTTCAGCTTCTTCTTTTGAAAGGGGTGTACTTTTATTAAAATTTGCAATGAACATACTTACTAAAAGCATTGTTATAATGATCCCAAAACCAAAATAATAATATCTTTTCATAATATCCCCACTTATAGACCATTTGTCCAAACAAAGACAGGACCATTCCATTTCTCATTTTGCTCATCACAACGGCAAGGTCTTTCAAAAATCGAGGTCGAGCTTCAGAGTGCTCCATCATATTTAAGTTCTTTAAATTTAGAAACCTATGAACCCTCCTAATTAAGGCACATCAATTAAGAATTAATGTGTCATAAATAAATCCTCTTCTAACAAATAACGTCCGAAAGCAGCATTTAGTTACCGCATTTCACTTGAAACCTGAAGAAATAGAAAATAAATAATTAGACGCTAAAATTAAAAACTGCCTAGGATTATTTCTCCTGGTTATGGTTTTTTCCTTCACGATTTATTTTATCCGTGGGTCATTTCATCAACTGAACTTTGAAACCCTGCGGGCGACCATCAACCTATTCATGAAATTCAATCCAATCACAATCGTCTCCGTACCGCAAGCTTAATCCCCTGCGAAATGAACCGTTATCAATTGGAGCAGATGGGGTAATCCCTCTCTTCAGACTTATCTCTGTTCACCTACCGAAGAATTTAATTTTCACGGTAGTTGATTTCTGTCATTACAAAAAAAGCCCCCCTCACGCTAGACAGGTAAATTCATAAATCCTGTCTTCGTAAGGGGAGCATCTCCCTAAGCCACCGATGCGACCAATGCAAAATCCAATTTAAAGGCTGTTAACGCTTGTTTTCGCTTCACTCCGCTTTTTCCAATAACGTCTCCGTAGTCAGCGTAAAGCCCTCGATAACAGCATCTTCGTCAACCTCAATCATAATGCAGCGTTTGCCTTGAAAGCTCACCTGTTTAATATACCTTAAATCCTGTGGACTGATCGTAATCGTGGCTACCTTGGTATCGATCTTGATCGATTTGGACGTGAATTTCGGGATCACGCTGTTCGCCTTCAGTTCATAGTTCTTATCGTCAACGATAGTCTCAAACGCCCGTTCCACGGCTTCCTTGGTCACATTGTCTACCCCGCTTGCGGTCAGCACGCGCTCCACGTCGGTATAATCCAGCTTCGCGGGTTCTTCCTCATCCTGGTGGGATTCAATCACATGATGGATCTCCTCGTACACATGTGCGATCGTGGCCGAGTCCAGCTGTTCACCCGCCACTTCCTTCACGATGTCTTCAAAGATTCCTCTCTCTTCCAGTGCCGTCACAGACCGTTCCGCATTCAACACCTCTTCGATGAAATGCGGATTCGGATCATTCGATTTCCCCGTAGCATATAGAACCCGGTTCACGTCGGAATAATTGTCCGTCACACTGGGAAAAAAGAACCCTTGCTCCGGTGTGCTGAGCTTGATGATGGGATCCACAATGATATTATACTTATACTCTCTCTCCACATAGTCGAACAAGAGCGCCTTCCGCTGCTTCTCCGTAGAGTTCACGCTGCATAGAATGAACGGATGTCCGAACACTTCGTCATTCCCTGTCTCCTCGGCTTCATCATTTCTCGCCTTGGTCGGCCGGTAATATTGTCCGCGTACGAACGTAATGACCGTATCCCGTTCATACCTCGTGTCGGCCATCATTTTGTCCACGAGCAGCAGCATCAGATCCTGCCACTCCTCCGGATCTCCCGTCTGCAGAGCTTGGTGAAGCAGCACGCGCGAAGGGTCTTTCTGATCCTCCGCTTTCTCCTGAAACCTCAGCTCGAACAGCTTATGATCCAATTCGCCGGTCAGCAGCTTTTTGAAATTGCCCATGTACAGTTCCTGCTTCTCCCGGTCCACTAACTCAAAGGGATTCCGCTCCCAGTGATAAATTTCGTTCGTTTCCTTCATAATGTACACGTTAAGAATATCGTAAATATTCATCAAATGATTATCCAGCTTAAACTGCTTGCGTATGTGCGCGACTTCTTTCTTGTTCATGATTCGTTAGACAACTCCTAGAAAGTAAATTGGCTTTATAAGTATAAACGATATAAAAACCCTTCGCTAGATAAATTGAACTAAAGAAAGGGTAGGCAATCCGCCTGTATTCCATATGGAACATAGGCGAAGCCATGTGAAACTTTAGTTCATTTTATAATAGAAGGGTTTCATATTCTCAACATGTACTACGCCGCAGTTCATAAAAATACTGCACGCTGGGATGCTTTAACTTCATCTTCACGGACATGTTTAAAATTCGTTTTTTTCCGATTCGTCTGTCCACCAAAGCCAGAATATTCAATAAGATATCATCGCTCTCGATGCTTTCTTCTATAGAAGTAGCTAAAAACTTAGTAGCTGTAGCCACAAAATTAGATTTGCTTAATGAAGCCTGTGCCGTCAATAGCTCCTTTGCATATCCTGATATTTTTCTGTTTCTTGCAATGATTTTTAGACGATCCTCCGGAACAGTCCCTTTGGTGTCCTTTCTGACCGCTTCCATTTCTTCATCGCTGATCGGAATTTGAATATCAGGGTCATTCTTAATCTCCAGCTCCGCCCCATACCATCTGATTGAACTGGTTCGATCACTCATCCGGAGTACATCCTTTTTATCTACCGAAATATAACAAAGCCCTGCTTTATCAGGTAAATAACGATACCCCGTTGCACGGTATTCAACCCTTCCATCTAACGCAGGACAGAGAAAACTCTCCAGCTGCTGCTTTAATTTACTCCAGGACATGGTTCCTCCCTCCTATATCCTCAGACCCTGCATATGCGCATTTGCGGCTGTCAGGCTTTCTTTTATTGTAAAATAATAGCTCGTATCATTGCGCCTCTGTTCAGTATGAATAAACGCCTGCTAAAAAACAACCCACAAAGTCTGCATGGGCTAGCCTTAGGGACTCCTTGCCCCTTCGATTATGTAATAGGAGTACATGGTCCTCAGTCTGAAATATCAATGCCGTTAATCTCCCTTTACTTCTTATTCGTTCGGAATTAATTCATACAAGGCACGAACATCACAACCGATGGAATCGGCGATTGATATGGCAATTTTGAGTGGCATCACTCTTTTGTTTTCAATAAAGTCGTAAACTCGTTCCGGTTTAAAAAGCAAGTCTTTGGCCAGCCATTCCGCTGACTTTCCGGATTCCATCAATCGTTCATTCAGCAAGCAACGTCCAAGTTCAAATTTCAAGAAGCGATGACCTCCCACGTAAGAGAATATTTATTTAACCTTAAGCGTTGTCCGTTGCCAGCATGAGTATACTTTATAAAGAAAGCCTTAACGATAAAGTTCCTCATGCGTCTGCCCAATTTATCGGGGGGTTCCATCCGCGCTATCGTTCCTCGTTAGCTTCACGGCTCATGTCATAAACGGAACTCATCTTCGAGAATAGCCATCGTGATCATATCATGAAACTTTCCATCTATATTTAATGCGTCTCGCTGTAACCCTTCTCGTTTAAAACCAATCTTCTCGTTTACATGGATCGCTCGCGGGTTAAAGGTATATACGCCTAAATGAATTCGATGCAGCTTTAATGTGTTAAATCCATAACGAAGCATTTTGGCAATTTTGCGGGTATAATCATATGTGCAGGCTCGCCGCGTATTTTGAGCGATATTTTGATGAGCCAAAATGATGATGTGCTCACTCAACTGCCAAAATTACTGCAGAAAATCGCGAAAAAGCAAATCGCGGGCTTTAAAGTCAAATTTGACGCCATCACGGAAATGAGCGAGGAAGAAGCAAAACAGACAAAGGTTTTTGGTAAAACCTACGCATGGTATTTCAAGGAGATGGCCGGACATCCCGCAGTTGATTATCTGATCGCAACAGAAAAACCCGTGCTGATATTACAAGGAGACAAGGATTTTCAGGTCTCCACGGAAAAGGATTTTGCGCTCTATCAGCAAATCTGCATCGGTAAGCCCAACGTCCATTTCAAACTCTACCCTGGATTGAACCACCTGTTTATGAAGTCAGTTTATGGTAGGGTCAAGGACTTCAAAAAAGAGTACAAAGTCCCACAAAAGGTGTCTGCAGAAGTTTTGGAGGATATCGCGGAGTGGATATTGGCCAAATAATATAGATTAGTTCATTCTATATGGCTTATAGGATAGATAAAAACAGCCTAGAGTATTCCAGGCTGTTTACGTATAGTAAACGATCTAATTCAGGGGATACCTCCAAGAAACTTTCTTCAATTACGCTCCCGCAGCACAACATATACCCCGGCATCATCGGTTTCCACCGGATAACCACGCAGCTTCGCGTCGCTGCCTGCAGCCAGGTGATGACCGCTCTTCAGGTCGAATTCCCAGCCGTGCCATGGGCAACGCAGCACTTGATCCTCCAATCCATACTCATAATCGTAAACTCCGGAAGGGAGCCGCGTCCCTCGAATCGTACCCGCGCATACCGGCGCCGCCGCATGTGGACAAACGTTACGCCACGCGTAGTATTTACCTTCGATTCGAAACAGGCCGATTTCCATCTCTTTCAATTTTACAATAAGTTTGCCTCCGTCGCTGATCGCATCTGGCTCCGCCACTTTCACTCTCATGCGGGACCCGCCTCCTTCGGCCCCTCCGGGATCGGGAAGCCGTACAGCTCTGCAGCGGTATATCCTAGAATGCGTTCCTTCAGCTTCTGAGGAAGGCCTCTCAGCACCACTTTCGGGTTGTCGAAGTCCCAATGCGGATAGTCGGACGAGAACATGGCGATCTGTTCCGCTTGCATCATCTCAAAAATTTGCAGCAGATGTTCCGGCTTCTTCGGTTCTTCGATCGGCTGCGTGGTTACACGCACATGCTCCACAATATACTCCGAAGGCAGACGCTTGAGCCATGGCGTGGTATCGCGCAGCGCTTTATAGTTTTTGTCCATGCGCCACATCAAATGGGGCAGCCAGGCTATACCGCCTTCGATCGCTACAAATTTAAGCTTCGGATATTTTTCGAACACCCCTTCGCATACCAGGCTATTGATATGAGTCATAAAATTCGCAGGCAGAATATTATGCCATTCCATATACCGGGTCGGGTATCCGGCAGGTGTCGGGGCGCCGGATATCCCCTTCCCTTCCGTGCCCGGGTGAATGGCGACCGGCAGTCCATTCCGTTCTGCCGCTTCGTAGATCGGATGGTAGAAGCGGTTGCCGTACGGCATACGCGCTCCACTTCCCATCACGACCTGCACCATGCCCGGATGCGATCCCATCCTGTCGATTTCCTTGACGGCTTCGGCCGGGTCGGAATGGTTAATCTGAATGGAGCCTTTGAATTTCGGGCTGACGTTCAGCCAATGATCCGCCAGCCAATCGTTGAAGGCGGCAGCGACGGCATTCGCATAGTCCGGATCGGCATGAAGAGAAATGCCCTGCTCTCCTCCGCCCGTTAGTATGCCGTAATCGATGCCGAACGGTTCCATATAATGCTGAAGGACAAACTGCGGATCGCTTCCGGCCGAGCCTCCATTGTCGGGCTTTGCGTCCTGACGCAGTACACCTACGGGCGAATAATACTGCCCGTGCACACCGATCCCGCTTTCGAGCCATTGTTGATGCCATACTTTCGGCAGATAAGGCAGCAGGTCCTGCGGTTTGTCGATTGCATTGTGGATGTCAGCATCTACGATAAACGATGCGGATCGCATTCTATGCCCTCCTTTGATTTGTATTTGACCGCTTACTTAGAGCCATACGTGCGCGTATATGCCGTATTGTACATATCCAACAGTTCATCGGCGCCGAGCTTCTTCAATTGATCCAAAAACTGCTGGTAGTTCGCATCGGTAATCGGCGTCTTGCCTGTGACGAATTCCGTAATTTTCTGCTCCAAAAACTTGGTGAGCGGGGTCAGCTTCGATTTTTCCAGATCGAGCTCTTCCGTCGTCTTCACGAGCGCCTTAGGAGCTGGAATGATGAATTTTTCATAGCTGCTGTTGATCGCTTTGCTTTTGTCGTCGAGGCCTCTCTCCCACGTTTGACGTGCGAGTGCATTGTTCAGCGAAATGTTGTCGTACCATACGCCGAAATCGCGTCGCAGCGGCACATACGGGCTAGCGCCGAATTCTTTCATGTAGACAGGCTCCCCGTTCTCCAGGGTATACGACTTGCCTTCAATGCCGAGCGACAAATATTTGGTGCCTTCTTCACTTACGAGATAGTCAAGGAATTTGACAGCTCTTTCCTTATCCTTGACTTTGGCCGAAATGGCCCGCCCCACCGATCCTACGACCGGACGGGAAAACTGATACGTCTTTACGCCGTCAGCAGCAAACTCAGGAAGCGCTTCCAGGTCGTAATTCGGCGTGCCGGCTTGCTTCGCTTTATCGATCGTCGGGTTCACTTCCGCCTTCCAGTAGTAGGTTACAGACGACTTTCCTTTTAAGAACCGTTCTTCCCACTGATCCGGCGTCAACAAATAAAATTCGGGATCAAGCAGCTTTTCAGTATACAGCTTATTCATAAATGCGAGTGCATCCTTATATCCGCTGTTGTATGGCGCGAACTCGTATTTGTTTTCCGTCGGACTTTGATTGAAAAAGCCTGAAATACCCGTGAAAATCTTTCCGAATACGGTATACATTCCGGTATCCGCCGTGACCGGGGTATTGAAGCTGAGCGGGTAGCTGTCCGGTTCTTTAGCCTTCATGTCTTTCAGGAATTGATAAAATTCATTGAGATTGGTGGGGGCCTTCAAGTTATATTTATCCATCAAATCCTTGCGCGCCATCCAAATATAATTGAAGCCTTTACCGGCGGGATCACCTTCGAGCACAGGCACGTCGTAAATGCCGCCGTCCGCGCCCGTGGCCACGGCCTTCGCTTCGGGGTACGTATCATAAAACTTTTTGAGATTGGGCGCGATATCCAAATAATCCTTCAAATTCAGGAATACCTTCTCCGGCCCATTCTCCCTGGCCTCTTGATTAGACGGTTGGCTGATATCCGTGATTGTGTTGGTAGCGATCATAATCTGCCGCTTCTCCGTCAAGCCCTCTTGGCTGACGACTTGCCAATCCACTTTGACGCCCGTTTTCGCTTCAATTTCCTTGAAGATTTCCCAATCATTCTTTACCTTTCCTTCCGGGCGGTCGTAAACCAACCAAGAGAACGTAATTGGCTTTGTCGAGTCTGTCCCCCCTCCGTCTGCCCCTTCTTTCTTTCCGCCTTTTCCACTGCAGCCGGCGGTCAGAGTGCTCAGCATTACGGCAGAAAGGATGATGGCCATCATTCTTTTACTCACTTGTTTGAACCCTCCTTTTATTTTGCATTGGATATATAGGAATAGATCCCGGTGGAATCTATATCTATCCCTTGATTCCACCGATCATGGTGCCCTGTACGAAATACTTTTGAATGAACGGATACACGCATAAGATCGGCACCGTAGCGATCGTGATCATGGCGTATTTCAGCGTCTCTATATAGTCGGTGTTGCCTTCGCCCTGGACATTCGAGCCGGCGATAATGATGTTGCGCAGCATGATCTGCAGAGGATACATGCTCCGATCGTTCAAATAGATCAGCGCATCGAAGAACGAGTTCCATTGATTGACGGCAGTAAACAAACCGATGGAGACGAGTACCGGAAGTGAAAGCGGAAGTACAATCCGCAGGAACACCTGCATCGTGCCGCAGCCGTCAATGGTGGCGGCATCTTCCAGCTCTTCCGGCAATCCCTCGAAAAAGGTGCGCATGATGAACAAATACCAAGTGCTAACCAGCGACGGCAGCACGATCGCCCACATCGTATCAAGCAGGCCCAGATTCTGCACCACAAGGAAGGTCGGGATCATCCCCCCTCCGAACATCAGCGTGAAGGCCGCCAGAAACAATATCAGCGGACGGCCGGGGAGCCCCTTTTTGGCAAGCGGATAAGCCATGGCAGATGTAACGGCAAGTGATAAGAAGGTTTGAACGGCGGTATAACGAATCGTGTTCCAATAGCTGATCCATAGATCCGGATTGCCGAGGAGCCTTTCATAAGCAACAAAGTTAATCGCTTTGGGCCAGAGAACGACCCGCCCGCTCATGACCATAGCGTTATCACTGATGGAAGCGGAAAACACATATATGAGTGGATATACCATGACGATAATAAGAATGATCATGATGAAGATATTAACCCCGTCAAATAACCTCGAGCCGAAGCTTTCCTTGATTTTCATGACTAGCCCCCCTTCACCATAGACTTGTATCCGAGAACTTCTTGACGACACGATTCGCTGACACGACCAGCACGAATCCGATCACCGACTGAAACAAACCGACAGCCGTAGCGAAGCTGAAGTCGGCGGTTAGGATGCCGCGCCGGTAAATGTAAGTATTGAGGACGTCCGCGGTTTCATAAGTCATCGGATTGTACAGCAAAATAATTTTTTGAAAGCCGGTTTCCATAAAATGGCTAAGCGTCAGGACAAACAGGACGATCATAACCGGGATCATGCCGATGAAGGTCACATGACGCATTTGTTGAAACCGATTGGCGCCATCGATTTTAGCAGCCTCATACAAGGTCGGATCGACGCCGGCAATCGCCGCCAAGTACAAGATGGTACCCCAGCCGATCGTCTGCCAAATTTCCGAGCCTACGTAGATCGTTCGGAACCATCCCGGCTCGCCGAGAAACATAATTCGCCCGACGCCGAGCCAGTCGAGTATATGATTGATGATTCCGGTCTGCTGCGACAAAAAGGTAACCATAATGCCGGCAATCACGACGGTAGATAAAAAGTGAGGCATATAACTCACGCTCTGCACGAACCATTTGAACTTCCGGCTTCGAATTTCATGGAACAGCAAGGCAAGGATGATCGGCGCCGGAAAACGGAATAGCAGATCGTACACATTGAGCATGACCGTATTCCGGACCAGCTTCCAGGCATCCGGCGTATTGAGGAAAAAATCAATAAAATGCTGCAGCCCAACAAACTTGCTGCCCATGATCCCCCGGCCGATTGAGAAATTCTGAAACGCGATGATCACCCCGTACATCGGCGCATACTTGAAGAGGATGTAGTACAGAATGCCGGGCAGCATTAACAAATATAACGTTCTGTACTTCTTCAGCTTGAATCGGAGTGAAGCACCCTTTCCACTTTGTACTCGGGCTGGTATTTGTGCGCTTGCGGCATCACTTCGGTCCAATGACAACGGTTTCACCTCCTTTGGCAGGCGTTTGAACGCGAGCCGAATGTTTGCTCTGACTATAGGTTGTGACACGCCGCCGGTAAAGCACCAAGTTTTCGGAATGTCTCCATTTTTACAAGCCGCATGACACCGCCATCCGCATGATCAGCAGGAGAAAAAAATGAGACTTCGAAAAAAAGAAGACTCATGATTGATGGATCGTGCGATATTTAGCCGGAGTAATTCCTTCGTAACGGCGGAAATTACGGATGAACGAGTTCCTTCCCCAATAGCCAATTTGTTCGGCTATATCATCGATTTTCAGATCCGTTTCGAGCAAAAATTGCTTCGCTTTCGAAATCCTGTACTTGGCGATGTATTCCACATACTTCTCACCCACCTCTTCCTTGAACACGCGGCTGAAATGACCGGCGGACATGTTCATTTGCTCCGCGAAATATTCAATGGAGAGCTCTTCGTTATAATGGGTCCGAATATAGTCCAAAATTTCAGCAAACTGTTGTTTCCGGTCCGGTGCTTCGGTGGTCCGGAACAATACGCCGTGTATTTCCCGGAATGTTTGCCTCAATTCTTCCCAGGTTACACAGCGGTTAATGGCAGCAAACAACTCAGAATGGAAAGAGATGTCAAAATCATTTCGCTCACTTTCGATGGCGCGAGCCCAAGTATTCAGCACATCGGTGCCCAAGTTCTTCATCTGATGTGCGTTCGCATTGCTCCGCATTCCGGCATCCAGCAAGTCGAACACGGACTGAAGCAGGTTTTTGCAATCGCCGGCTTTATATCTATTGAAGATCCGGTTCACTTCTTGTGAAGACAAGAAACTGTCGCCTACCGATCGCTCCTTCCACACTCTTTGTTCGCTGCAAATTTCGGCACCCGTGTGCAAACTCTTATAATGGAGCATCGAGAGCGCATCGTTGTAAGACTGATGGAGGGCGGCGACAGAATGAACCGTTTTCCCGATTCCAATGGAAGCTTTGTAGTAAGGATGCTCCAGGAGCATCTTTATAACATCCGCTGTCTCAGTGGGGTCGCAAAGCCGGTTATCTTCGTGATGCAATACGCAGGACAATTGTTCGGATCGGGTTTGACATACCCATATGATCGCCGGGGACAGCTTGCGAATTTTCTCTTTCAGCTCGGCCAGCATAAATGATTTGGACGTCTCAGACAGCTGCTGCGCGAATGGCGAATAGTATTGGATATCGATGCAGAGGACCGTTGCGGTTGATACCGGCTTGTAAGGGAAGGCAATTTCTTTCGCGTAATATTCGATCGATAGGCTGTCACGGTATTCACCAAACAACACTCTCGCAATAAATTGCTCCTGTACGATCGGGAACATGCCGCTTACCGTCTGTATCAGCTCTTTGTTTTTAGAGATCAGCGAACGCGAAAACCGTTTTATCTTATCGAACTCGTTGCCGCAGTATGAGCCGGGTGCGTCATCCAGATGCTTATGCTGTGATTCCAATCCCGTTTTAATTTCGTGGATCGGGTTGTACAGCCTCCGGCTCAAATAAAAAGAAACCAAACCGCCTACGACGATAAAGATGCCAAGCAGCACAAAAGTCATCGTACGGATCGTGCTGGCCGGCTTCATTAAGGCGGACAGATTGATCATGCTTACATAATACCAAGTATCGTTAAACCGGGATTTGGAAAATGATAGCGCTTTCTTATCTGGATTTAAAAATAAAGTCTGTTCCGGATTCGAATGGAGCATCGCAGCAAATGAATCGGGCTGCAGCTCGGACGATCCGTTTGAGATCAGGACGGAGCCGGACGAATTGACGAGCATCGTATCTGTTACCCACTTCTCCTGGATGCCCAATTGCTCGCGAAGCTTATTTAAATCCAGATTCACGACCAAATAGACGTCGGGACTCGCGCTGTTAAATGGATAGCTCATCAGCATGGCGGTGTTCAAGTGGGTTGAGACGATGTCTCGAGTGAATGGCGGCCTTTCAAATACGGTATGCGGTTTTGTAAAAACCATCGATTTCTTGCCAGTAAAATTGGCAAAGTAGGAGGGTATATCCGTATCTTTGATCAGATACTGTTCCTGGAAATACTCGTCTTTGCTGTTGTATGTATTGCCGTCGATGACCAGATCTTCGCTCGCAAAGTACAGGAAAGATTTGTACACCAGATTTTCCGATTCCAGTTTATTCAGTTGTTGCATGAGCGAGTGGATCCGTTCATAGTGCTGTGTGAGTTCAGCCGGATCGCCGGACGTTCTGGAAAAGTTCTTGATGCTTGCCGTTGACAGCATGTTCACCATATCACGTTCAAGAGAGGCGAAGGTGTCATCGGTTTGCTCCGAGAAATGCTGCATGATGGTATTGTTCAATCTTTCTGCATCGTGCTCAATCAACCGGACAACAAAAAAGTTGGTCAGTACGGCGGCTACGATGACTGGGATAAGAATCAGCGCGAAGTAGTTAGCGAATAACCGACAAAACAGCACCGTGCGATACGTTTGCCAGAAACGGTTCACCATGACAACCCTCCTAATAAAATTTCATAAATCAAACTCAATTATAAAATATTATTTCATCCCAATCTTAAACTATTTTCACTACATTTGTAATTGTTTACTTTGCAAAATACCACAGATTATCAGAGCCTTATATCTGGAATTGAGGTTATCTTTGACGGTGGGCGCCTGACGCATGTATTCCAGAAATCCTCAATCGGTTTATTCTAGGGGATTTGAATGGTCCGTTGAACGACCTCGTACCTGCATCCCGTTCAATCACGCTTCCTGCCGGTTAGTTTAGAGATGTGCACAGTATGGTCCGGATATGACAGAAAAAGCCAACGTTTATAAACGTTGACTTACTCGCCAATACTTTTTCAGCTCATGTTACCCGTTACTTCAATAAGGAATTTAGCTAGATCGTGAAATGACCCTGATTTTTGATTTATTCGGTGAACGATAAGAGTGCGTTAAACCATGAGTTCTGGTCTCAAATCTTCTTGTATTAGTAAGAAGAACGTACGTTTAAAAAGTTCCATGCGTTTAGTTTGGGAACAACACGTTTACTGGACAAGATTGACAATCAATAGTCTGGCTTTTAATTTACCTGATGTAGGCTCTAATACCGCACTTCTCCTTCGAAACGCTACAGATATGGGAAATTTACTAATTCTAGACGATCAAATCCCGATCTCCCGCATCTTCTCCGTTACTACTTCGATCCTTCCGTCCATGTCCATTCCTTCATACTTCGGAAGCTTCAGCTTGCTTACGATGGTTCCATCCCGCATAAACATAATACGCTCTGTCCGCGCCGCAACCTTGGCGTCATGAGTTACAAGCATCACGGCCGTACCGTCCGCATTGATTTCAGATAAGATGTCCATAATCTCTTGAGCGGATTGTGAGTTGAGCGCACCCGTAGGCTCGTCTCCGAAAATAATTCTGGGGCTGTTCATAAGCGCTCTGCATATACCCGCACGTTGAAGCTGACCTCCCGAAACCTGCGTAATATCACGTTTTTCAAGCTCTGCTATGCCTACCCTTTGCATAAGCAATCTGGCCTTCTCCGAAATTTTCACTACATTTCTCCTGTTGTCCCGCATGGCTGGAAGAATGATGTTGTCAAGGATATTCAGATTGCTCAGCATCGTTGGCTGCTGAAATACAAACCCCATTGTCGTCCGGCGGAGATCAGAGAGCTCATTCTCCCCAATAGCCGATAAATCCTTCCCATCAACAACGACTGTTCCGCTATCAATGCTGTCCGTCCCGCTGAGCGCGAACATGAGCGTCGATTTCCCCGAACCCGAAGGACCCATAACCGCAACGAACTCTCCCTCGTTTATTTCAATGGATACCCCATCTAGAACATTACGCTTTTCATGGCCCTCACCGAAAGATTTTACGATCCGATCACCGATCATCATCTTCTTCATATGCCTACCCCTTCATACTCTCGGAAATTTTTATTTGGCCTGCACCCGTTAAACCGATGATGGTTGCGATCAGTACAGAGCCAATCATCATGAATGGAATGAGCAGGTATGCAGATAGTGGATGAATCGCAAAAGTAAATGTCGACGCTCCAAAGGAGGAGATCACTGCACCCGCTAACAGCTCTCCGAGCGTGTTCGCCAGAACCGTCCCAAGAATAATACCAACGATTAGAACGAAAACAGAACGGGAAATATACTGCGCCCTTATATCCGAGTTCGTAAAACCGAGTGCTTTCAACACGGCAATAGAATATCTGTCTTTCGCGATGAGCAGCTTCATAAACAACAGAGTGATGAGCAGTGTTATCACTAATGCAACTACGATGGAGGCGAAGGAGGCCTTTTTGACAGAGCTTATCGTGGATCCGAACGTCTGTGCAACAAACTCATCAATGTCTGAAACTTTTGCAAAAGCAAACCTGTTCTTATATTCTGATGTTTTTTGGTCAACAAGCGATTGATCCGAAAGCTCCGCGCAAATCACAGACCACATCATATCTGCTGTGTTATCAGCGAATATAGCCTTTGCGGTTTTGCCGCCGTTTGTAATGTCGGAATAAATTCCGCTTACCGTTAATGTTTTTTCTGCCCCCTCAGTGATCAGCGTCATGTGTTCGCCGACCTTTTTGCTGAGCTCATCGGCGTTCAAGGCGGAAAGGGCAATTTCGGTTTCTGCAGCGGGTGCTCTACCCTTGGAATAATAGATAGGGAACACCGAATGATCTCCGAGTTCAATCTTTATATTTTCCTCTGATCCGTTTTCCGTTTTTACTTTGAATGTTTTGGTGGTTAAGACGACGTATTTGGAAATAGCACTGTCGTTCTTCATACTGTTTTCGATTTCAGATGTTTTCGCGGAAATATGATCGGTCTGCTGAACATCCATCCGCATATCATAAGTTCCAATCCCCATATATTGAATGAAGCTTTTTGAAGAAATCGTGTTGTACAGGTTCTGTGGAACAATCATGATGAAGGACGAAATCACGAGAACCACAAGCATTGTAGCGTAAAGTTTTTTCCTTGAAAGAACATCTTTGATACCTAGGAAAACATTTGTGTTAAACCATCTGTTTCCGCTCAAGCGAAGCCGCTTTGTACCTGCGCTTGTTTCAGATGAAGTGCCACAGCGTATGGCTTCTGCAGCAGATAGGGTCCGAAAGCGTCTCAGCACTCCGTTTACATAGGCCATCATAGCAAGGAATATAAGCAGTATACCGATGAGTCCGAACAGCGGCGCAAGAGATGAATGTTCACTATCCCCCATATACAGGCGAATATTCTCAAGAAGCAACCCTTTAAACATAAGCGAAAGTGCATAACCGATCACACTGCCTACAGCCGCTATGGCTGCGTACTTCGCAAGATAAATATGCTTTATGTCGGAAACCCTGAGCCCTATGGCCTTCATAACACCAATTGCTCTATAATCTTCTTCGATTTTCGCAAGGAGCGTAAAGCGTATGCACATCAATGCGATGGCAACGATCAGAACACTTACAAGAAGGATCACGGCAATCATCATGCCGTCCGAAAGTGCGTTGAGCATTTTTAACAGCGGATATGTAATGGTTGGTCCGTTTGCTTCAAGTCCTGCGGAAGCATAAGCGGTTTCGAATGCGCCGAGTGCCGACATGTCCTTTAATCTGAACTCTATTAGATACTCCGTGCTGCCAAGGTTTTTTATCTCTGCGTAATCATGTGTGCTCAGAAGAAATCTCTTGGAAGAGGCAAGCGCAGAATTCATCTGCGAATCGCGAAGGAATCCCGCCACAGTAAATTCCTTGCCGCTTACGAATGCCTTGTCACCAATCTTTGCCGTGTGATCTTGCATGTAGCTTATTGGAACATAAAGCTCTCCGTCGGAGACATGAATGATGTTGCCGTCCAGATCAAGCAAAAAATCGAATTTTTCATTTTGTATACTGAATCCGTTATCCTGAACGCTATTCGTAAGCGAACGGTCACCAAGAATAATTCTAGCGCCATCGATGTTCAAAAATTCGGCGACTTGGAATTCATCGACATTACGATTCTGCTCAGCAAATGATGCAAGACGGGCCGTATTCACTTCACCCGAATGCATCTGTATAAAATGCGGAGTTTTAGCTTGTGTCATGAGCATGTCCAGCGCACCTGAAAGATTGACGACGAGGATCGCGGCGAGAGATACAAGCATAGCTGCGGCAGAGACAAATATCATCGTTGCCAGCGTAATCACTTTGCTCTTTAACATGTCATTGCGTATGATTCGATAATACATGGGCCACCTCTGTCTTCAGGCTTATGAACTGTCTTTAAGTTATACATAAATGTTTCTGAAGCAAGACCACTGCGCACAAGTATTGATGCAGCAGCCGCAAACAATGTGCACATATCAGCTGTTATCAGTAGTTTTGTTGTCAAATATCTTCATGATGTGCATGAGTTCCCCTTGCTTAACTCCCAGCATTCTTTCAATATGGAAGATAAATGCATGCATACGTGCAGCGAGCTCTTCATTCGTCATTTCAATGTAATCATCATCAAAAACCGTATTTGCATAGATCACCACCATCTCCATACACTCGTACGGAAACGGTGTGTTAAACAATCCCTGCTCAATGCCCTCTCGGATCACTCCAGCCAGAATAGGCGTAACCCCGCTGATGATGACTCTTTGAATTTTCTGGTGCATCAACGCATTCTGCGGCTTATGAATATGCTCCATCATTTCTGCGCTGCTTCCGCCACTTATGTTCAAGGCCATAACGACTTGGATAATACGCTCGACGACAGGTATGCTCTTGTTCTCGGCAATTTCCTGAGCTGCATCTAATAGACGGACCTTATACCGATCAATCAGCGCATCCATAATATCTTCCTTCGATTTGAAGTGATGATATAATGTTCCCCGCGCAATCCCAACCTTTTCGAGAATATCGTTGGTACTCGTCCCATCAAAGCCCTTCTGAAAAAAAAGCTCATCTGCCGCATCCAGTATTTCGTTTATACGTTCCTCGGCTTCTTTTACAATCCTCATTTTTCATCCACCCCTAAATAGACCGACTGTCTGTCTGTTAGTCTGATGATAACATGCTATTTCGCTTTGTCAAGAACGTTATGTTGTTGTTAGGCGCTGTTCTCTCAATACATTTACATCGTATAATACGGAAGCTTATAAACCGATAAATGTAAAAAAACCACATCCCTTCTTCGCGGACCGTTTTATCCGTGTCCAAGATTCGGGATGCAGTATATTTAGCTGCCAGGATCTGAATCCTAGTATATTGAATTGAATCATTACAACAGCGGATGCTCATGCTTCGCTTTCAAAATCGACCAGCGCCGCTCCACTTCCTTTTCAAATTCATCAAGCATTTCCTTGTTTTCTTCCTTGAGCAGATGTCTTGATTTGCCCATATATTTCAGCCAGTCGCCGAGCGGTACCCGCTTATTCTTCGCCTCCGGATCGAACGTAATGTTCGTTTGTCCCTGTTCCACTTCATACAGCGGGAAAAAGCATGCATTCACGGCCGCGCGAACGATTGTCTCCCCTTCCTTATCGTCGGACTTCCAGTTCAGCGGGCATGTGATCAGCAGCTTGCCGTAGACGGTACCTACATTCTGGGAGTACCACTGCGCTTTTGCCGCCTTTTTTACAAGGTCCTGCGGGAATGCCTCCGTCCCCGTAAATACGTACGGAATATGCGCAGCCGCCATCATTTGCACCGTATCTTTGTGATGAAACGTTTTGCCCTGCTGCTGTTTGCCGACGCCGGAAGTACTGGTCATGTGGCCTAAAGGCGTAGAATACGAAAGCTGTGCCCCGGTGTTCATGTAGCCTTCATTATCGTATTCCAGAATGATCAGATTATGGCCCCGCAGCGCCGTCCCGATAGCCGAACCCATCCCGATGTCCATGCCGCCGTCGCCGGTCACCATTACAAACGTAAAGTCCTCGGGAACATCGATTTCGCCCCGGCGTTTCTTCTCTAGGAACGCCTCTACCGTGCCGGATAACGTCGCCGGTCCGTTCTGGAACAAGTTATGAATGAAGCTCTGTTTATGCGAGTTATACGGATAACCCGTCGTGGTGATATAAGCGCAGCCGGTATGAAACAACGTGACGACATTGCCTTCGATCCCTTTGAAAAAGAGCTCCAGCGCCGGGAAAATACCGCAGCCCGGGCAGGCTCCGTGACCGGAAGCAAACCGCTTCGGTTTGGCGGCAAGTGCCCGCATCGGCGGCGCCTTAACGGACAGCTTGTTCGTCGCCTCATCCATCTTCACCGTGATCAGGCCGGATTTAAAGCTGTCGCCGTTCATCGGCGCGATGACTGGCTGCAGCTTGTGCGCCTCATCTCCCGGCGTTTGGCCGTAATAATCAAACGGAACCTTGGCATACCCCAGCTCCATGGCCTCCAGCGCCAAGGCAAAAAAAGCTTCCGCGTCATCCGCGTAATAGTCTTTCCCGCCGAGGCCGAAGATGCGGGACAGCACAATCGGCTGCGGACCGCGGATTTCCTGCAGGGCCGCTTTGACCTCATGCGTCAAATTGCCTCCTTGTGCGCCGTAAGAATCGGCGCGTTCACCGACCAGTAGCGCCTTGACGCCCGTCAGCGCCTCGCGGATTTCCTTGGCCGGGAACGGCCGGAGAATATTCGGGCTGATCACGCCCGCTTTGATTCCTTGCGCCCGCAGCCGGTCCACGACGTCTTTGGAGGATTCGGCTGCCGAATTGAGCAGGAACAGAGCCACCTCCGCGTCTTCCATGCGGTACAGATCAAGCGGCGAATAGGATCTTCCGGACAGTGCGGCGTACTCCTCCGCCACTTCCTTGAATACCTCGCCCGCACGGTACATGGCGTTCGATTGCTGGAAGTGGTTGTTCATCAAGTCGTCGCCGTTCATGTAAGCCCCAACGACGATCGGCTTGTTCTCGTCCAGCACATGCGGAAATTCCGGCGGCTGTTCCCCTACGAACTCACGGACGGTTTCCCGGCTCGTAAATATGTGCACCCGGCGTTTCTGGTGCGACGTGAAAAATCCGTCATACGCCACGATGACCGGCAGGCGCACGTCTTCATGCTCGGCGATTCGCAGCGCCATGATGTTCAGGTCATACACCGCCTGCGGTGAACGGGCCGTCAGAATCACCCAGCCCGTATTGAGGCCGTAGTAGAGATCCGAGTGGTCACCGCGGATATCCAGCGGGCCACTGACCGCCCGCGTCACCAGGTTCATGACCATCGGGAAACGGGTGCCCGCCTGCACGGGCAGCTGTTCGATCATATACAGGAACCCGTTCGCGCTGGTCGCATTGAATACCCGCGCTCCGGCTGCGGCTGCGCCGTAACAGATTCCCGCCGAGCCGTGTTCGCCGTCAGCCGGAATGAGCTTGATGTCGTGTTCGCCGCGCGTCCGCATCATGTCAAGATATTGGGCGATTTCCGTAGACGGTGTAATCGGAAAATAACCCATGATGTGATAATTGATCTGGGCAGCTGCCATGGCGGCCATTTCGTTGCCCGATTCGAAGACCGCCGTTTGGGCGGCAGGCATCTCGTGCTCGGTTGCTTCTTGGATTTTCATGTTCATGATCTGACTCCCTCCGCGGTTAAATAGGGGAATGCTTGCGGCACACGGTGCTGCTCCGCATAATGCGGCTCTTCCAACATGGCGGCCAAAGCGGTGGTCGGGCAAGCTTCCACGCATTTCAAGCAGCCTTTGCAATACTGGTAATCGATGCCTTTCATAAACATCTGCAGGTTGCCGCGTTTATCCGGTTTCTGCTCCCACACGATGCAGAAATCCGGGCATACCGTATCGCAGGCGGCGCAGTGAATGCAGTCCTCGATCTTGTATTCCGGCAAATATCCCTGCCGGGAGGCGCTAAGGTCCTTCAGGATGCTGTTGGCCGTCACGTTCAGGATCCCGCCGGGCTCCTGCGTTTCAAATCCGAGAACCGGCTGCGGTCTTGCGAAAGCCACCGGGTCTATAAGCCCTGTGCCATTTCCCAAGGAAAGGAACCGGACTTCGTGATACCCTCTGTCAAAGGTCCGCAAATTCGCTTCCACGAGGTGTGGCAGCTTTTTCTCAAACGTTGTGCGGATAACCTGCCGCATATCGTCCGGGTTCAGGAAGCTGCATATCCGGAACAAGGCGCCCAGCATCGCCGTATTGACTTTCGTTTTTTCCTCAACGGCAATGTTCAGCGCATCAATCACCGCAAGCGTTCCCTGCGTCATGTTCAGATCCGCGGCAACTTCGGCAAGGTCTCTCGACGTATTCACAAGTACCGTTCCATCAGGCTGTAATCCGCTTATGACATCTATCGTCTTATACAATGCTTCATGAAATACACCGACGACATGCGGCTGCTCAATGGGACTGTGATCGCGGATTTCCACCCCGGGATCGCAGAACCTTACGAAACTCTTCACCGGCGACCCTTTTTTCTCCGAGCCGTAGCTGGAAAAATTAGAACCGTTAAGGCCGGAGCCGGTTACCCCGGCTTCGGCCAGCATTTTCCCGGCCAGATTGGCGCCAAGCCCGCCGATGGATTCGAGACGGATCTCGAAAAATCCCAGTTCATTTTTGTGAGGCAATATCGACATATTCTCTCTCCTCATTTCTTCTAGAGGTAGTTCAAAAAGACCGCTTTTGATCACGAAGTAAATCGGAGAAGCAGATTCGGCATCGAATCTAGAATTCAGCCGGGCCTTCCGGTGCTCACGTACCCACAAGTACGCTCCGCTCCTCAGTCCCTAGCTTCATCCAATCTTCTTGGTGCTGAAAACCGTCCTTTTTGAACATTCATTTATAAGTCCATAAATCCAGTTTAAAAGAACAATCCGACAGGCTTTGTGATTTAACACACAAACTTAAAAAATGGTGATTGGAATCACCTTTCCGGTTATCGCAGCGGAGTATACTGTGTCTGACAGTCCAATGACAACGCGGACTTATGTGGACCTTAGGCAACCAATAACTCACGAAACCGGGGGAGAAATAATGACTAACATCGCGACAGAGAAGGCCTTAAATCATCAGCCGTCCATGTTCTGCTTTCAATGCCAGGAAGCATCCAAAGGAACCGGCTGCACCCTTGTCGGCGTATGCGGCAAACCGCATGACGTGGCGAACCTGCAGGATCTGCTGATCTATCTGCTGAAAGGGATCTCTTTTCTCAGTCAGGATGTCCGGCTGCCGGAATTCCTTGAACAGCGCGTATCGCTGTTTATCATGGACTCCTTGTTTGCAACCATTACGAACGCCAATTTTGACCGCGAGGTGTTTGTGGGGAGAATCCGGGAAGCCATGGCGCTCCGCGGCGAGGTGCGCGCCTATTATAACGAGCAATATCCGGAAGGAACCGCTAATTTCCCGGATGCTGCCGTCTGGGAAGCGGATCATGAAACCGCATTGGATGAAAAAGCGCGCACTGTCGGTGTCCTATCAACCCGCAATGAAGACATCCGCTCGCTGCGCGAATTGATTACGTACGGCTTGAAGGGAATGGCTGCTTACACGTACCATGCGCTTCACCTGGAGAGAGACGACAACGAATTGAACCGGTTCATGCGCCGCGCGCTTGCGGCTACGCTGGACGATAGCCTTGAAGTGCAGGATCTCGTCGCTTTGACGATGGAAACTGGCAAGTACGGCGTGAACGCCATGGCAATGCTGGACGAAGCGAATACTTCCGTTTACGGAAATCCGGAAATTACGAAGGTTAATATCGGGGTTAGAAACCGGCCCGGCATTCTCATCAGCGGCCACGACCTGAAGGATTTGGAAGAGCTGCTGAAGCAGACGGAAGGGACCGGCGTGGACGTATACACTCACAGTGAAATGCTGCCTGCCCACTATTATCCGGCATTCAAGAAATATGAGCATTTTGTAGGCAATTACGGAAATGCCTGGTGGAAGCAAAACAGCGAATTCGCATCCTTTAACGGGCCGATTCTGATGACGACCAACTGTATCGTTCCGCCAAAGGACAGTTATAAGGACCGCATTTATACCACGGGCAACACCGGCTTCCCGGGCGTCCGCCATATCCCGGAGGCAGAGGACGGCGCTGCCAAGGACTTCTCCGCACTGATCGAGCAAGCGAAAGGATGCCCGGCCCCGACGGAGCTTGAAACCGGCGAGATCATCGGCGGCTTCGCCCATGCCGCCGTGATGAACGTGGCTGATCAAGTTGTCGACGCCGTAAAGTCCGGCGCGATCCGCCGGTTCTTCGTCATGGCCGGCTGCGACGGACGGATGAAATCCCGCAATTATTACACCGATTTTGCGGCAGAGCTTCCGAAAGACACGGTCATCCTGACTGCAGGCTGTGCCAAATATAAATACAACAAGCTTGCCTTAGGCGAAATCGGCGGCATTCCGCGGGTTCTGGATGCCGGGCAATGCAATGATTCCTACTCCCTGGTCGTCATTGCTTTGAAGCTGAAGGGAGTATTCGGCCTAGAGGATATCAACGAGCTGCCGATTTCCTACAACATTGCCTGGTACGAGCAAAAAGCGGTGATCGTGCTGCTTGCCCTGCTGTATCTTGGCGTCAAAAATATTCATCTGGGCCCTACGCTTCCCGCATTCCTGTCGCCAAACGTGGCCAAAGTCCTCGTGGATAACTTCGGGATCGGCGGCATTACCAATGTGGAAGACGATATGAACATGTTCCTTGGTGCCTGATAAACCAATGCCCCTAACCGGGGCATTGGTTTTTATACAAAGCTTGTTTGCGCTCGATTCGCCCTTGCGTAAAATAAAAACGTTTTCTGCCCGTTAGTTAAGGAAAAAGGCAGCCGGCTTTTGGGTCGGCTGCCTTCAAATGTATTCATTGAGCTATCGTTTCCCATTAGCTTAACTACACAAACTCAGTCTGACCTAAAAATTAGGCTCGGATTGGGCTTGTTGTGATGCTCCACGCGGAACTTTTCTTACCAGAACGAAATAAGCGAGCATTGCTGCAGTGCTCGTCGCTAAAATAATTACGCCTAGCGGAACCGCGGTGTTTTCACCTGCGATACCAACCAGAGGAGCAACCACCGCACCTAGAAGAAAAGGTATGACACCCAACAGCGCGGCAGCACTTCCCGCCATATTGGCCTGTCTCTCCATTGCAAGCGGAAATGCTGCAGTTGATGTAATACCTATTGAACAAACAAAGAAAAACAGCGGTATGACCAAGGTGAAAAGTGGACCATGGACTACAGCTACCACCAAAACGACGATGCTTGCAAATAAGGCCACACATAGGCCAAATAGCAGAAATGCCTGTTCAGATATACGATGCGCCATCCGCCCCACTAATTGCGATCCTATAATCAAGCTAATGCCATTCGATCCGAAAAGCAATGCGAAAACGGCCGGTGTGACGCCGTATATATTTTGATAGATAAAAGGCGTTCCTGAAACATAAGCAAAGACACCGGCGATCATAATTCCCTGTGCCAGCATGTAGCCGACAAACTGGCGATCGCGCAAGAGAAGCCCGTAGCTCCGCAATTGGTTTGCGAAGTTGGGTGTTTCGCGTCTTTCAGCTGGAAGAGTCTCCTTCAAACGCCATTTTGTCATCGCCAATAAGTAAATTCCCAGCAGGGCCAGTGCGATGAACACGCCAATCCATGTCGTGAACGAAAGAATGCCGCTGCCTGCAATCGGTGCAGCAAGTGGACCCAAATTACCCACGAGCAAAAGCAAAGAGAAAAATTTAGTAAGTTCGTGACCGCTGTAAAGGTCGCGGGCTATTGCCCGCGAGATAACGATTCCTGCGGAAGCGGCAAACCCTTGGGCAAATCGGAATAGTATTAGCAATCCAATATTGGGTGCGAATGCGCAAGCCAACGAGGAGATGATATATACGGCCATGGAAATCAGCAGAGGATTTCGCCTGCCATAGACATCGCTTAGCGAGCCCATAACGAGCTGACCTATGCCTAGTCCAAGTAAACAAGCCGTCAGGCTAAACTGGACGAGTGACGCGCTTGTATTCAAATTTTCTGCGATTTCAGGAAATGCCGGTAAATACATATCAATCGTAAATGGGCCTAACGTCGAAAATAAGCCCAACAACAAAGCCAAGCTAAAAACATTCCATTGATTATTTTTTCTCATTATAAATTGAATCCCCGATTCTAGTATGGTTTCTATTATCTAAGTTTCATCCGCCGTCGGCAATGTACATAGTGTGAGAAGTTCTGCCCGTTAGTGTAACACGGCTGCTAATCGATGCCGGCAGCCGTGTTTTAGTTTATTTATTGAGCTATCGATTCACGTTAGCTCAACTAGTTGTGCAAAGTAAACCTGAATCTCAAACATGGTGTTTTGTTTATTACTGATAAATTACTCATACATGTGGCGTCGACCCAGGGACTCTCGAGTCTTTTCTACTGAAAAAGACGGCAAAATCCAAATACTTATACATGCAGTCTACATCAAGAAATCCGGCTTCCTCCAACCATATGATTTGATCGTTTAGTTGGGCATTGATATCCAGCTTTCTTCTTTCCACAGACGCTTCAATGGCCTCACGGGAAAGACCACTGTCGTTAATATGCTCAAGCCAGCGTCGTCTGTAATACTCATCGGATGCAGGATGATTTCCGGCCACTTGATCCGCATTAACAAATATACCGCCTGGCATCAGAGCTTGATGTATCGTCACAAATAAATGCTGTTTTGCCATATGAGTGAGATGATGGATGGATAACGAAGAAATGACGATGTCAAACGACTCGGTAAACGTATAGTTCGAATAATCTCCGACGATATACCGAATGCTGTCGTTATGCTGGAATCGCTGACGTGCCCCCTCTAACATTTTGTCGCTTACATCCATGAGCGTAAGCTCTGCATTGGGGTATTTTTGCAGCACCATGCCTGAAAAAAGCCCGGTACCCGCCCCCAAGTCAAGAATTTTCGGTGAGGCAGCAGCACTTTCAACTAAGGATAGAGCCATTCCGTAGAAATCGTCGAAACAAGGGATCAGTTTTTTTCTTTGCTCGTCATATCCACTCGCGATGGCATCGAACAGCTTTTTGACGGATGAGTCCATAACAACACCTCTTT
Source organism: Paenibacillus sp. J23TS9 (assembly GCF_018403225.1). Lineage (NCBI taxonomy): Bacteria > Bacillati > Bacillota > Bacilli > Caryophanales > Paenibacillaceae > Paenibacillus > Paenibacillus sp. J23TS9. The sequence continues at coordinate 271,130 of NZ_BOSG01000006.1, forward strand.
TTCAACTATTGTAATGGGAAAGCATTTGTTGGTGAAATATATAAATCATATTGAATTAATAGCTTATACCTATAATCACAAAACATAACTTACACAGAAAACGGGTACAGTACGTGGTTCTTTATATCCTGTACGCCGGACAGCAATATAATATATCCAATAGCTTCACTAATCTGCCCGTTAGCTTAACACCTGAGGTCAGTTTACAACTTTATTTTCACTTTATTTTTTTAATTCCAAAAGAAATGGCTGCAGTCGCATATTCCCGTTCATAAGTACACATCAATACAGTGGTTCGATATAATACAAATACCTAAGATTGAACTGAAGACTAACGAACAGTTCGAATCGGCCTTTTCTTGTCCATCCTGTGGCTAAATATCCCGAAGCAGCGAAGTATTCAACTCCGCTCTTCCCAGGTAACCGCTGCAGATGACAGGGCGGTTAATGATTTCATATGCTTTTTTAAGATTCGTAATGTACTCCTGACTCCAAGTTTCAAACGATTCGAATTCCTCCTTAGAAATTTGGTGGTACTCCGGGGTGTCGGCGATCCCCGTTAGGGCCTCGTACGCGTAAATATCATCGCCAAACTTTCCTACAGATTGGTATCTACCTGTTTTTAGTCGGATGTAATCGGTGTATCTCAAGGCCATCACTCCATATGATCATAAATATTGTACAATTATAATAATCCGCAAAAAAACTCCATCCCCTATGGTATGGAGTTACTTCGCATTATCACACTGATTAAAGCACAATTAAAGTAAGACATCATTTAACAGTCTCCGCCCTCATCCATATGCCCCGCAAATTCGTCCAGAAGCGCACGCACTTCATCGGTAGACGCCGTGCTCATCAATTGATTTCTTAGCTCGCTTGCCCCTCTAAACCCTTTGACATAAATTTTGAAAAAGCGATGAAGAGCTTTGAATGGACGGGTCTCTAATTCTTGGGAGTACTTATCATGGAGATCAAGCTGCAATCTCAAAAGGTCAAGATATTCGGTACTGCTATGTTCCCTCGGCTCCTTTTCAAAAGCAAACGGATTTTTAAAAATACCGCGCCCGATCATGATCCCATCCACGCCATATTGTTCAGCCAGATTCAAGCCCGTTTGACGGTCAGGAATATCTCCATTAATCGTGAGCAGCGTATGTGGCGCCACACGATCCCGAAGTTCTTAATTTCAGGAATCAGTTCATGTGGGCGTACATTCGGTTAATCTTATATCAATTTCACTTAACTTCTTGCTTGGACAAATCTACTTTTCGCGATATAAGAATGATTGTCAGAACACGCATTCCGTTGCGATTGACGGACGCTTAAGCAGTTTCCAACCGGTTTTGGCGGATATAAACGAGGCCAGCTCCGAGCCCATGCGGTAATGCGTCTGATAGCCGGGATGATAACGGCCGCCCCATCCTTCCACCTCCGGATGAATCAATCCCAAGTCAACCACGAATACCTTTGCGTTTCCGTTTTGATTAAAATGGGACACGACCTGTTTCACGCTGGCAAGATAGTTGTTATTCATGGTTCCGACACAGCAAAAGACATACGGATCATGATATTTTTCCAGGATAACCCGGATGAATTCGATATAAGCGGCAATATACTCCTCATCATGAATCGGCGTAGAATAATCGTTCTGGCCCAGATTAATGACGACTCCATCAGGGATATACCGGGAAAAGTCCCATGGCGCCGTCTCTTTGCCGAGCGTCCCGGAAAAATGCTCCGGCAGTCCCTGCCTATTTCCTACCGCATCCTGCCAAACGCCGATACCGCAGATGGCCATCGTATGATATTCCGCGTTCAACATTCTGGCGCTGATTCCGACATAGGACATGTAGCCGTCATCCAGATCCGGAGCTTCGGCGAGCTCATGCGGATGACCAATCCCTGCTCCATCCGTGATGGAATCGCCGAAGTATTCCAGCCGCAGGGGCCTTGCCGCGGGCGGGGCAAGGAAGCTTCCGCCGTCAGGCAGAGTAAACTGATGAAACGCAATACTGCCGGTCAGAATCCCCGTACGCTTGTGGATCTCCAAGGTGTGTTCACCATCCGGCAGCCCCTGTTCAATGATGTATTCATGGACGCCTTTCTTCAGGTTGATCCAATTCCGGGCGACGCCGTCCACTACAATTTCAACGTAATCCTGGCCTTCGGAATCCTCCGCCGTCATCGAGATGGCCGTCCCTTGAAAAGCAACAAATACGGCGCTGTTCACCCATCCGCATTTCGGCTTCTCTATCTCGGCGAGATCGAATCTCCCCATCAATCTGGCATATTTGGTAAAGCTAAATTCCAAAACTGCTCCTCCCCTCAGCGTCTGCATTGACTTTTAGAATCCAGTCCTTTAAAATAAAGTATACTTTATTAATTAATAATTATATATCCAGACTATCATTTTATACATAACAGGTCAATGAAAAACCACATATACGGGTTCAATTTATACATATAACATAGTAACAGATGCATAATCTTGAAATACCTCAATTAATAAAGTATACTTTTATTAAACTTATATAATAGCAAATCATTTTCAGTAGACTGTAACAAAGGAGAGTTATTGTGAGCGAGCCCAAATACGAGACAGTAAAACAAGCGCTGCTGCATCAGATTAGGGCCGGCGAGCTTCGACCCGGCGATCGATTGCCGAATGAAGAAGACCTCATGAAACAATTTCAAGTCAGTGGCATCACGATTCGAAAAGCGATGACGGAATTGGCCAACGAGGGCGTGATCACGAGAATCAAAAGAAAGGGCTCTTTTGTCAACGGAGCTCAAGCCGAAGACCATTCGAGCCGTTTGATTGCATTCATTTTATCGGCAGAGGACAATTATGATGTCTCTTATATGAAGATCATCAAGGGCGCGCAGCAAGCGGCGGCCGAATTCGGTTACTCCTTGATCGTGGAATGGAGCAACGATGAACAAGCATCCATTCAGAAAATGCTGGACCGAAAAGTGGACGGCTTCCTGATTTATCCGTTCGATCCGGTTCAAAGCAAGGATAACTACCTATTCATCGAGCAAAACAACATCCCCTACCTATTGGTAGACCGGTACAACGTGGATCATCCCAGCTATTTTTCCGGATGCAATAACTACGACGGGGCAATCCTGGCCACCCGGGAGCTGATCCGCCTGAAGCATTCGAGAATAAAATTCGCAAGCTACCACTTTTTTCTTCACTCCGAGCAAGAGCGCTTCGCAGGCTATTGCAGCGCCATGCGTCAGGCGGGGCTTCCGGTAGAAGGCGATCATTTATTGACCCGCATAGATTATGACGCATTATCAGGCAGCGTGATGAAGCGGGATATCACCGCTTTGTTCTGCTCCAATGACAAGCTTGCCGTTGAAACCATCGAACAACTGACCGGCCGCGGCGTCAACATCCCGCAGGACGTTTCCGTCATGGGCTTCGACGATTGGGACCATGCCGGCAATCTGTCGGTCGGGCTGTCCACCGTTCGGCAGGACTTTGAAGAGATCGGCAGGAACGCCGCGAATTTGCTGAACCAGGTTATTCAAGGCCAAACCCATGGAGGCAGCACGAAAATATTGTCGGGCGTTTCCTTGGTGCTCCGGGAGTCTACATGCGAGAATCCTTACGCATAACTCCCTGAATGCAAATAGATCCACGAAAGGAAGGTATGCAATGAAATTCGACTTTTTGAATTCAAGCCTGAGGCACGGGCTCTTCCGTCAAGAACAGGACGGGATCTCCTGCTTTCTTCCCGGCAGTGCGGTAACCGTGCGCTTTCAAGGGCGGGAAATCACCGCCGAAATCGAGGATGTCAACGGAGAGGGGAAAAGCTGGGTTAACGTCTATATCGATGATCTTCCGGTACGGGTGATGAGAATCGATCCGGATAACCGGCTGTACCAGCTTGCGGACGACCTCGAGGACAAACCGCATACGTTAACGCTGCAGAAACGTACGGAAGCGGCATTCGGCAGCATTAAATTTACCGATTTAACGGCGGAGAACGGGACATTTCTGAGCCCTCCGTCCCCTCTGCCCCACCGGCTGCTCATCATTGGCGATTCGATCACGTGCGGCTTCGGCAACGAGGCGCAGATTCCATGCGACTGCGATGCTTCGCGCGAAAATATCGCGCTTGCCTACAGCTCGCTGACCGGTCAGCTTTTGGACGCCGAGACCTTGATCGTGGGCGCTTCCGGTACCGGCTGCTATCAGAATTTCGGCGGCTCCAAGGAAGGCCGCATGTCGGATTATTTTATGGAAACGATCTGTCCTTATCTTGATCAAGAAGCCATGGATCCGTTTCATCCCGACATGATTGTCGTTAACCTGGGGACCAATGACTGGTCCGCGCCCATCCAACCTTCGGATTATATCGATCAATACCGCAAATTGACGGGTTTTATCCGCGGCAGATATCCGTCCGCCCCATTATTCTGCGCCATCGGTCCGATGACGCTTGGACCCGCTCCCCATTTGAAGGCTCTTGTTCAACGTCTCCGCCAAGAAGGCGACGACAGCATTCATTTCGTGGAGTTCCCGCTCATCCAGCGGCCGGAAGACGGAATGGGAGGCTCCGGACATCCCTCCGTCAAGAAGCATCGGCAAATGGCCGAACAATTGGCCGAGGCGATCCGTCAGGTTTGGTCCGGTTCAGCCCCGTTTAGCGGCAGCCAGTAGAACATTGGGACCTGAAAAGGACGGCTACGTCAAAAAAACTATGCCTGCCTCGTAATCACTTCCCTAAAAATAAAAAAGCCTGCTGAAGTTATTCAACAGGCTGACCGCTTCCTATTACGAAGCGGTCCTTTTTTTGCAGGTCGTTGTTCGATGAACGGCCATTTTTATTTTGCCAAGTAGGCGTCGACTTGTTTCTGCAGCTCAGTCTGGATCTTCTTAAGCACCGCTTCGCCTTCTGTTTTGAACTTGGCGAAGTACTGGTCCGGATCAAGCGCACCGTTAAATAATCCGCTATAATATTTGGCCTGAATGGTCGCGAACTGGGCCACTTCGTTCTTCACCGGCGTCGGATCGAAAGTGAATCCGGTGAGGATGTCCTTCGTGAAGTTGTCTGCTTGCGTAATGAATTGACTGTACTTCTGCGTCTCTTCGTCCGTACCGGCCCACTCCCGCTCTAACGTAGGATTCAACATGAGCTGGAACGAGACGATACCGCCATCGTTGTTCAGCGTTTCGTATTGATGCTCACCAGCCGATTTCCAGTTTACGCCTTCGATGCCGTGCTCCAGCAAATCATAGTTCTCCTGCTTGTTCGCCCAATCGAGGAACATCATCGCGCGGTCTTTATGCTTGCTCGTCTTCACAATACAGATAAAGTTATCCATCTTGAAATTGGAAAGGTTCTTCCCTTGGGTGAGGTCAAACAGACGCACGGCTTCCAGCTCACTGCCCGAAACGACCTGTTTCAGCTGGTCGTTGAACGATTGGGGAATCCCAAAGGCCATTTGGGGCGTAGCCGCTACTTTATTCTGAAGCTGCATTTCCGCCGGACTGCTTTTATTCGTCAAGACGTCCTGCGACATGACTTTATCCACGAACAGCTTGCGGACATCCTGGATGCCTGACCAGATCTTAGGTTCCCGGGTGTCAAAGAAGTTGTAGACTTTCCCGTCGTTGCCCTTGTAATACAACATCAGGCTGGCTCCGGCAAAATTCGTCGGACGAATGCTGACGCTGGTATCGTCCCGGATCAGCCAGTTGACCCAGCTGTAGGTGACGTCGTCCGCGCCCGCAAGGAGCGGCGTAATACCGGATTTACCGTCACGGACGGCGTAGAGATAAGCTTTCAAATCCTCGTACGTCTTTACGGGCGGCAGGTTTAGCTGCTCCCTCAGGTCCTTCCGGATGAAAATCGATCTCTGTTGGGTATAGGCGCTTCCCAAGGGAACGCCGTAGATGCTGCCGTTAATTTTGTTCGCGTCCCACATTTGTTGCGGCCGCGTCTTTTTCACATTGGGGCCGTATTGGTCCAGAAGTCCGCTTAGTTCTTCGTAGTAGCCCTGGGAAGCCATCGTGTCCAGATGCAGCCACGGAGCATCGAACATCAAATCCACGCTCTCTCCCGAAGCCAGCATGACGTTGGTCTTCTGATTCAGATCGGCAAAGTCGACGAATGTGAATTTAACCTGTGTATTGATTTCGGCTTTTAATCTCTTGTTGACTTCTGCCAGCACCTCGTCATAGTTTGCGCCTTTCGCCCCCGGAACGACAACCTCCAAGGTAACCGGATCAAGGGATGAAGCGCCGGCTTCCCCGGAATCGGCAGGCGCGGCGGCATCCCCGCCGGCGCCGGAGCACCCGGATAAAGCGATTGCCAGTCCGAGCAGCACCGGCATGAAGAACTTGCGTTTTGATTTGGCCATGCAAATGACTCCCTTCAAAATAATTATCTTATCGTGTGTGTTCAAAAAATCGGGTTTTCAGGAACCTCTTATACTCAGCCTTTCACCGAGCCGAGGGTCAGGCCTTTGACAAAATACTTCTGCACCATCGGATAGACGAGTATGATCGGACCGATCGTCAAGCATACCGCTGCCAGCTTGACCCCTTCCGCCGGCGGCAGCGTCAGCACGTTCCCATGATTAAGCGACGTGAGCTGCATCTGCGACATGAGCTGCCGGAGCAGCAGCTGGAGCGGGAACATATCGCTGTTATCGATAAACAGAAGCGACAGCCACCAATCATTCCAGTATTGCAGGGCGTAGAACAAGCTGATCGTCGCGATCACCGGCGTCGAGATCGGCCGGATAATTGTGAAGAAGATCCTCCACTCCCCGGCGCCGTCCATGTTAGCCGATTCGTTCAACTCGTATGGCAGCGAGCGATAGAACGAGACCAAGATAAACGCAAAGAACGGATTCATGACGTAAGGGAGCACAAGCGCCCACAGCGTATCTTTCAGATGCAGCCACTGAACCACCAGAAGATAGAAGCCGACGAGCCCCGAGCCGAAGACCATCGGCACGTAGGTCATAAACGAGAGGACGCCGCTGTATCGGTTCTTCGGATGGGCCAGCACGTAAGCAAACAACATGGTGACGACGAGGCCGAGCACGGTTCCGATAGCCGTTACCGCAATGGTGATGCCATAGCTGGTAAACATTTGCTTGCCTTGAAGGAGGAAACGATACGACTCCAACGTAAACTCATCCGGCCATATGGAGTATCCGTTCACCGCCAAGCTTCGGGTGCTGGAGAACGAATTGATAACCATCAGCCAAAAAGGAAACAAACAAACGAGCGCAAATAGAATCAGAAACAGTCCAAACAACCAGACGGTCATTTTATCGGATAACCCGCCCTCCCGCCGGACTCGCGCGGGCGGGATCAGAGCAACCGGACGATTCATATGGTATTCACCTCCCTTTGCATTTCGCGAATTTTGAACTACCTCTTAAAATAATCTGGAGTCTTTATCGATTTTTCGAACCAACGCATTAAACGAAACGACGGCGATAAGCCCCATGATAGACTGATAGAACACGATAGCCGACGACATGCTAAAGTTGCCAAGCTGCCTTAACGCCCGGTAGGAATATGTATCGATGACATCGGTCGTCGGGAATAGAATCCCGTTGTCCCCGACAATTCCGTAGATCATGCCGAAATCCCCATAGAAAATCCGCCCGACGCCCAAGAGAACGAGAATGATGATCTGCGGCTTCAGCAAGGGCAGCGTAATGTATTTCATCTGCTGCAGCCGCGTGGCCCCGTCCAGACGGGCGCTCTCATAATAATCGGAGGAAAAACCGGTAATGGCAGCGAGCAGAATAATCGAGTAGTAACCGGCGCTTTTCCAGATTCGCGTAAGCGTTAGAATAATCGGCCATACCCATGGGGTCTGGTACCAATCGACGGCTTGAAGCCCGGTCATGCTCAGCACGCGGTTAAACAGGCCGTCCGTATTGTTGAATAAAATGAATGCCATATACCCGACGACGACCCAGGAAATGAAATAAGGAAGGAAGACGACGGATTGGATCGTGCGTTTAAACCATTTCAAGCGGATCTCATTCAAGAAGAGAGCAATGAGAAGCGCAAAGACCATCTCGAAAATAATGAACAGCGCATTTAAATAAACCGTATTGACCGTCACTTGAATCCAATCCCGATTGGAGAAAAAGAAGCGAAAGTTATCCAGCCCCACCCAATCACTTCCCCATATGCCTTTGCTGATCTGAAAATCCTTGAACGCTAGCAGATGTCCGGACAGAGGAATGTAGGAGAAGACAACGAGAAAGACGATTCCCGGTATCGCCATTGAATACAAGCCCCGGTTTCTTACAAGATCCCTTAATACTCTCAATGTATGGTATCCCTCCATTCGTTTCTGGTCTGTCCGATGTGGCCATATCCTGACAGAGTTAATTATGTACGGAAGGATAGGTTTGGAATAGTCCTCATTGTGACACAAGAAGTACTGGAACTTAAGAAAGATACGCACGTCTGGTTTCCGGCGCCGTCTTGATTTCTACTTTGTCAAAATGAGGACTTCACACGAAAGTCAGGATATGATTGAGTAAGGAGGTGCCGGTCATTTCTCCTGCCTGGAAATTTCGGATATATACCCAGTTCGGATACATACCTTTATGCCGCCAATCCATCAGCAAGGAGTGCTGGAATGATATGAGGATCAAGTCTATTTTGCAGAAGACCTATGTTCGTACCTTTCTATTACTGACAACCGTTCTGATCTGTTCCATCCTTCCTTTCGTCTATTTACTGTCTGCGGAATTCTCGAAATACACCATGCTCGAGGTGCGCAGCAATTCACAGAACGAAGTCAACAACCTGGCATCAAAGACCGAAATGATTCTCGGTAAATTGAAATCTTACGGACTCAGCATGTACGCCGATCAGAATATTCAGAACTGGTTCTTCGATACAAGCAAAGATCCGCTCATCGATCATGCCGCGCTCGTCGCTCAGTCCAATTTCATGTCGACCGAACCGCTCATCCAGCGATCCTATCTGATTAATTTGAAGCACGGCCTTGTCGTTGATTCCAAAGTCGGCATCGTCCGGTTCGAATCCTTTGCTGACCAGAGCATACTGGAGCGGGTGAAATCATTCCACCCGGAATATTTGCGCTTCTTTAATCATTCGCCGGAGGATTCGGACTGTCTGGCCCTCATCCTGCCTGCAACCCCAGAGAAGCCATCTGATTTCTATCTTGTGCTGCTCGTCGATAAACCGCTGCTGTCGAAGCTTCTGTTAGGCCAAACGACCTCTTCGGAGCAGGACATCCGGATTCTCGACGAGGATGGTCAGCTTCTATTAGGCATGTCCGATCCCGCGCTGAGCGAACAGCTTTATCAAACGGGCCGGGAACAGCAGCGCAGCGTTTTTCAGGTTAGCTTTCCGAATCAGAGCTGGTTCGTGAATACAGCCAAGCTGAACACTGAAAATTGGACGGTATATTACTCGAACGAGTATCATACGTTGACTCGCCATATAACCGCATTCCAGCATAAATTGATAACGTATACATTACTCTTGCTGGGCATCGTCTCGGCGTTATTCTTCTGGAGTTCGCGACGTTCCTTGCGTTCCATTACCTTTTTGTCGGACAAGCTGAAAGGGAGGGTTGGATTCGCAAACTCCGCGTCTGATGCCATACCGGACATCCAATGGATCAACGACGGCATCGATCTGCTGCTGAACAACGTGGAGCAGCTTCATGCTTCCATGCGCAACCAATCCGAGCTCGTTCGAACGGAGTTTCTCGCCCAGTGGATGCTGCACGGGACGCCAGGTACCAAGAGCTACGAATATATCCGGAGCCAGACCAAGCTGGCTTCCTGCGACGTTCTGTTTGTGGCCGTCCTTCGGATCGAAACGTATACGGCTTTTTGCGAACACTACGACTTCCCCTCCCGGAAATTGATCAAATATGCCATACGCAATATTGGCGAAGAAGTGATTGGGGCAGGCTCTTATGCGGCCGAAGGCTTGGATATGGGGGGCGACCATCTGATCCTGATCATCGGGAGCCATGAATCGGGAGCGCTTCAGCTGCGACGTCTTCTGGAGGATACGCACCACCAAGTGGCACGCATCCTGAACGTCGAAACAACCGTGGCCGTCAGCAATGCCTTTGACTTCGGCACGAATATCCGAAACGTATATGATCATATCTACGAATTAACGATGCTGCGTTTCCTTAAGGGAGAAAAGCAAATTTTCCTGGAGAGCGATTACGAAGAGTTTATGGCAGGGTATCCTTCCGCCTCCGAAGCGCTGGAGACGACCGAGATCATCAAGGCCATCCGCCGCGGCCGACCCGAGACCGCCATCCATTTGCTGCGCCAGCAAATGAAGCATGTCCATGAGCTGCCATATCGCAACTATAAGCTGAACCTGACCTATTTCACCTACGATCTGCTCAAAAACTTCAACAAATCCAGCGTCCTGCATGAGATCAGCAGCATCCATCAACTGCTCGAGCGGTACGGCACGCTGTCCGAGTTTCAAGCGTGGCTGGAGGGCATCGTCACGACGCTCGCATCCGAGACCGAGGCTCCGAAATCTCCGAACCGCAAAGAAGAGATCGTGCTGGAGATCAAAGAATTCGTGGACAGCCATTTGCAGGATGCGCAACTATCGATCGAGCAGGTGGCCGACAATTTCTCCTTCTCCGTGAGCTATATCCGGCAGCTATTCAAGGAAATCATGAACATGTCATTGTCCGAGTACATTCTCCAGGAACGAATCGAGAGAGTGAAGGAGAAACTGGTATCCAGCCAGCTCTCGGTACTCGAGATCGGGGATCAATGCGGCTTCCTGTCCAAAGGCCATTTCTTCTCCTCGTTCAAGAAATTCACGAATCTGACTCCAAAGCAGTACCGGGAAAGCCACGGGGACTTCTCCAGGTGAAAATATCGCCATTCCTGCTTCATATGGAGAAGCTGCAAGCCAGGCTGTACGCAGAAACAAGCTCAAGAACGGACAAGGACCTTTCCGGCAAAGCCCCGCAGCGCTTTCGGAAAGGTCCTTATTCGGGTGAATCTCAAAAGGTCCGGCGCCTATTGTCCTGCCGTTCCTTGAACCGGCTCAAGTCCCAGCTTAGGGTTCGCCAAGTCGAGTTTGTACATGACTTGATTGTAGTTATACCGCGGCGTCGGGACATGATTCGTGAACGTATTCGTATAAGTTCCTTCGAAGTAGATGACCCGCCCACCATCCTTGTTGAAGATTTTGTGCTGCGCTACGTTATAAAACGTATAATTGTTATGCGTCACGATCTTTTTGGCGCGGGTCCAAGGACCTTGAGGCGCAGGAGCTTCCGCGTACCAGATTTCCCCGAGTACCGACGTCTTGCCTTGCGTCTGCTGAGCGATCATTACGTAACGTTGCCGATATACATTCCATTCAATGGAGCTTTGGGCGATTTGAACGTCGTCACCTGTATCGATATCCTTCAACTGATAATAACGCAGGTCGTCAGCTTTGATCAGGCCTAACTGAATCAGCTCTTTCTCTTGTTCTTGGTTGAGCGGCTGAGTGTCCTTTTTCCAGCCCCAGACGAGCTTGCCGTCCGCATCCCGTTCCAGCGACGTTTGAGCCCCGCTATATGTCGTTCCCGGCGCCAGGCAAGTAAACGATTCGTATTGGGTATAATCGATGATGGCGTCATAGCTGGCAGCAACGCGCAGATTCGGAATCCGGTGTTCGGTAAAGAGCCAATAGCCCTTGCCGTTCTCCTCGTAATAGGTCGCCTGGCCGCCCGGATGGCGCCAGTCGTCTTTGGAAGGAAACTGCACGACTTGCTCGAACTCCTTCGTATTGTCGTTAAAGGCAAGAATGCCGAAAGCGCTGAGGTCGGGATTATGCGTGCTGTAGCCGGCGAGCAGGCGCTCCTGGCCGGTGCCGTCCTTGGCGGTCATCAAACCGAATACCCAGGCGATTCCCGCGCCGTCGGGCAGCGGTGGCACCAAGCTTTTGACGAACCCGTCCTCTTTCGTAAAATAGTTGAGGTTGACGCCGACATCCGGATCCAATCCGCCTTTTTGCGGCAGCTTCGAAGTCGCTCCCGTGACGCGGAAGTTCCCCAGCGGGTAGGCCGGCCTGTCGGTGTCGCCCCAGAACCAGTACAGTTTATTGTTGTACTCAATTGTCTGCACAGAATCCTGTCCCATGACCAAGCCGTTGATCAGCGGCTCCTTAATGGGCGGCTTCTGGCCAACGAGTAAGCTGTCGCGATAAATGCCTTGGCCTGTCAGCCGGTACAGCCGCTCGGCAATGTTGATCCGGTTCATCTCAATGGTGATCGTACCCCCGGGTAAAATCGGTACGGCCTGCCCACGGTTGCCGAACATGTCGGCAGGGATATCATACCCGTCGCTCGCTAGATGGAAGAAGACTGTTTGATCCATCAGGCCGGGCTCGTTGAATGCCACGACGCCGGCACTGTCCGTGTAATACAGGATGTTATTCGTCGTCTTCAGCTCAACAAGAGGGATGCCCCGGCCCGTCTCGGCATCCACGATTTTGATCATGAACGGCTCCTGTACCTTTTTCTTCTCGCTGCTCGCATTCAGCTCGGAGCTGCTTCCCTCCGCCTGCGCTGCCATCGCGGCACCCGGTGCCGTCATGACCATCAGCAGCGCGCAAGTCCAAATCCCCGCTCTTTTCCACGGCTTCATTTTCATTTCTCTTACCTCCCGGTCTTTGTCGTTTTGATCGAATCCAATCAGCGAGCTGTCTCATACACCCCCTGTTCACATCCTGTTTCCGCTTGAGACGACTCTCGACTTCGTAACAAGAAGTAGCCATAGCAACAACGGATCGCGTCGCGGCTGTGAACTCCCCTTAACCACCCCCTTTCAATGCATAGCGCGATACGAAGGTATACGACTGATATGGATAACCAAATGTAAGCGGATACAAGTTCTACTATGCGTAACCTCCGTTTAAACGCTGCACAGCTACCATTTCATAGTAGAAATGCCTTGCGAACCGATCAACCCGCACATCATTATCGCATGCCGTTCGGCGAATAAGGGAGGCCCGCTTCGGCCCGAACTTCGAAAGAAATTCGCGCCGAGCTCAGCCTGCATTCATCCTTTATTCCTTCCGTTCCACTTGGAGCCGAATCGTTTTCACCTCAAACGGACGGAACTGAAGCAATACTTTTCCACCCTCGTGCGGCAATTCCACCATCTTCTCCTCCAGCATATCGGTCTCATGTACCGCCGCAGCAGGCAGCCCTGCGCGAAGCTCGCACGCGATGGAGGCTCCCTTGCTCTCATACAGACGAACGATCCAATCGCCCGATCCGTCTTCGGCCAGCTTGACCGTCTCCGCGATCACATTGGCTTGATCTACGCTGATCAGCGGCTCCGCCGCCTGGCTTCCTCCAGGCACGAGGCTGACAGGATAGTTCAGCTCGTAGGCTTCCTGCACAACAGGACTGTCCAGGAAAGCGCCATTCCAGAACGTAAATCCGTAAGTAAAATGGTGCACCCCTTGGTCTGAAGTTTCATCCGGCCATGTCGGAGCCCGTAGCAGCGTTAAGCTCATCGTGTTATCGTTGACGGAAATGCCGTATTTGCAGTCGTTCAGCAGCGCGAAGCCGCGGTTCGCTTCCGCAAGCGCAGACCACTTATGCTGAACCACTTCGTAACGGTCCGCATCATGCGGACGCGAAGCATGGTTCGGTCTCTTCACGTAACCAAACTGAATTTCCTGCAGCGATTCGTTCGTATGAACGCGGACCGGGAAATCGACTTTCAGCAGCTTATTCTTCTCACGCCAGTGAATCGTCGTGTGAAATTCCACCCGGCGGCTGCCGGCACGCAGACGGATATCCTGAACCATGGTCGATTGGTTCAATTCGCGCTCGACCCGGATATTCGCGAAGAGCGGACCGTTCGCGGTGACGGATACCTTGGAGCTTGCGTTCAGCTCGACAGGTGCCAAGCGATAGCGCCGATCGATCTCCCATGCATCGAAATCCGAATTTTGATCCCGGTACATCCGCATGGCGTTGCAGCGGTCCGCCGCCCATTCCGTTCCGGTCTCTTTGTCGAATATACGGGTAAGCTCGCCTTGTTCGTTCATTTCGAGCGCAATCCATTCGTTCTCCATATGCGATTCCGTTGCCATGACGGCGGGCACGGCAGGGTGATTCGCCGCTTCTGGTACCGTCTTATACGTCGACCAGCCTATTGAAGGCGTCTCCACCTCGGCATAGCGGATACCTTCGTGCAGCTGCACCGGCATGGCCGCGCCATTCTCGCTTGCAATTCCATTGACGCCAGCCGGCAATGCGACCAGTTCCTTTCTTGGCCAGGACAGCGAGTTAAAGACGGTAACGCGGGAGACATCGTCATCTGTCAGCGCATTTCTTACGTCCGAAGCCATGTCGTACACGCGCTGATTCAATTCCTTCAGCTCAAGCTGCGCCTCTTCATGGACACGATGGATGGATGAGCCTGGCAGGATATCATGGAATTGGTGCAGCAGCAGAACCTTCCATAAACGGTCCAGCTCCTCGTGAGGATATGTCCGGTAATGCAGCAGCTCCGCTGCTGCTCCCCAAAGCTCCACCTCGCGGAAACCGATTTCCGCCTTCCGGTTCAGCTTTTTAATGATGGCTTGCGTCGTATAGGTCCCGCGGTGAGCGGGATAATAGAGCTCTCCCACGTATTTGGCATCCGGGATGCCCTTTTCGATCTGATCCTCGAAAAATTCGATCGGCGAGCCATGCTTCGTTTTGGGAACGCCCTCCAAATTACCGAGTCTGCGCATAAACTCGAGATCGTCGCGGTTGGAGCCGCCGCCTCCGTCTCCGTGTCCGAACTGGGTAAGCCGCGTAGAGATTCCTTCCAGCTGGACGCGGTCGCTCCACTGATGGATTAAGAATGACGGATTGATCCGGATCGGGTAGTAGTCGCCGTAATTCATCAGATGCGTCAAAATTTGCGAACCGTCGATCCCTTCCCACATAAACGTATTATGCGGGAACGGATCTGCGATATTGTCGTAAGTACCGAACAATTTTGTAGACGCGAAATATTTGATCCCGCAGCCCTTCATGATTTGCGGCAGGTTCCCGGAATAGCCGAATACGTCAGGCAGCCACAGCATTTCGTTGTCCACGCCGAATTCTTCCTTAAAGAAGCGCTTGCCGTGCAGCACCTGGCGAATCAGGCTCTCGCCGCCGGGCAGATTCGTATCAGGCTCCACCCACATGGAGCCTTCAGGAATAATTCTGCCTTCCTTCACCGCCTGTTTGATGCGCTCGTACAGCTCCGGATACAGCCTCTTGACCAGCTGGAACAAATACGGTTGACTCTGGGTGTACGTGTATTCCGGATATTCGTCCATGAGCGCAAGCTGATTGGACATGGTCCGCGCAATCTTCCGCTTCGTCTCCGCGATCGGCCACAGCCAGGCGACATCCAGATGGGACTGTCCCATCAGGTACAGAGTAGGCGCCGTCGAACCGTTCACGCAGGAAAGGAGCGGCTCCATGATCTTTCGGCACTGCTTTACGTTCTCTCCCAACCCTTCCTGGCGCAAGGTCAGGTCGACCGTCGCAAATACTTGGGTCAGGCAGCGGTCAATTTCCGCAACACGGAGGGATTTGGCATCGAGATGGCTGCGAAGATCGTACAAGCATTCCAAATCGATGAAAAATTGGTACACGTCCTCTTCAAAAATGCAAAGCTGTGACTCTCCGAACATCGGCCGGGAATCCGTATGACCCGCATACGCTTCTGCGACAATGTCGAATTGCTCGCCGGTTTTCGCTGAACGGGATAAAGTCACGTAATGATGGTTGAGATCCTTAGCACCGCTCACGATACCGTTAATATAGACGGTCGCTTCGGATCCAAAGTCTAGCATGGCCACAATCCGTTTGCCTTCGGCTTCCTTGGGGACGACGACAGTCGAATGAAACCAGCCGTATTCCCATTTCTCTCCCCACCGTTGACCCGGAACGATGCTCTGGAACGGTCGCCCGTTCATTTCATGGATAAACAGCTGTTCCTTTGTCGTAAAACCGGAAAAATCGATTGGAGAAACCTTCGTTATCATATATTGATCTCTTTTATTCAGCAGCTTTTCGGCATGGAATAAAATCTCTTTTTTTTCACTCATGGTTTTTCTCACATCCTATGGTTGCGTAATCTACGATCCTATCGCTATCGATATACCGCCTCCCGCTGCGTTCGGCAGCGGGAGGACTTACCTCTATTCATTTGCCGTGGCTCTTTGCGCAGCATCGTTATAAATTTTCAGCACTTCATCGATGTCGCCCATTTTTTTGAGCTTATTGATGAAGGCCTGCCAGTTATCGAAGCTGTTCTTGCCTGCCACGAATTTGGCCTGTTCTTCCGTCACGAACGTCTTCACCGGGTTCATGATCTCCGAGATCCGCTGGCTTTCGTTACCCGTAAGCTGAATCGACGGCTCGCTAAGCCAGGAAGGGACATAGTCATTCTTGGGCATGGGTAGACTCGTCAGGAATGGCGATTTCTCAATCGGCACCTCTTCATATTTGCCGTTAAATACCGTATAGTCTGTCGCGGCAAAATCTACGAACGCTCTTGCGTCGCTCACCATCTGCAGGCCGGGGTTATAGTTTCGGCTTGCGCGCATGCCGTATTTATCGCCCTCAAGCCATGGATCCTTGGCCGTTTTGAGCGAGTCGACAAAGGTTGGAACGCCGTCTTCTCCGACCGTATAGGTCGTGCCCTCGATTCCCCAGGTAATGAGCCGGATCATTTCATCCGAATATTGATAATCGATGAATTTGATCAATTCTTCAGGATTTTTCACTTTTGAGCTTACGCCGTAAACTGCCCAGCCTAAGTCAGGAGTATTGCCGTTCACAACCTCCTGCCAGGCCTTTCCGTATTTCGGATTGTCCGGATACAGCGAAACCGCGTAAATCTTGCCGTCGTTAGCCGTTCTGGTGTACTCCGCCGGCGTCGTAAACCACTGCGTCAGCCACATCAGGTTGTCGCCGTTCAACGCTTTTCTTTTCAGCGTATCGTCCGTATCAATCGTATACTCCGGATCTAACAGCTTCTCCGCATACAGCTTATTCGCGAATTGGAGCGCGTCTTTATATCCGTCTTCCAACACTCCGTATACGTATTTCTCCCCATCCCAGAAGATTTCGTCCCGGATGTGGTTCGCGGAGAACAGGGATCTCAGGCTGTTCCATTTGGTTGCGACGGGATATTTGTCCGGATAGAGCTCTTTAAGCTTCTTGGCGGCTTCATAAAATTCATCGAGCGTTTCCGGAATTTTGATGTTATTGGCCTTAAACACGTCATAGCGGTAAGCCGACGTATTCTGGATGAGCATACCGCGATCCTCGGGGAACCGGGGCGTGGAGGTTTCTCTAAAGGTGTACATCTTGCCGTCGGCATCCGTTACCCGCTTCATTCCGTTCTTGACCTTGCTGATGTAGTTCATATAGTTCGGCATTAGATCTTTATATTGGGTTAACTCGAGAAGCTGGCCTTGCGCGGCCATTTCGGTCGTATCATAGAATAATGGCGTCACGAAGAAGTCCGTCAGATCGTCGCTTGCGATCGTGAGCTTAACCTTCTCGTCATACTCAGAGGACGGAATATAGTTATATTTGATTTCTACCTTCTTGCCCATGTAAGCTTCCATGCGTCTGTGCCATTCCTTGCCTACCAGACTATTCGGATTATCCACGCCGCTCGCGGGCAGCGTGACCGAGAAGTGCATCACTTCCTGAGTATCTTCCTTGGCATCGGAATTTTCGGACTTGTTCGAACATGCGGACAAAACCATCAGCACGGCCAGCCCAAGGACCAACATTTTTGCCAGTTTATTCATTCGGTTCCCCCCTAATCTCACAATCATTTTCGAATCTGCTATTCATGCCTTGTCACGAACATCTGCGCACCCTTACACCGCCGCCTCCGCTTCTTAGCCTTTGATGGAGCCGACGAATATCCCTTTGGTAAAATGCTTCTGGAAGATCGGATAGATGCACATGATCGGAAACATGGTAATAATGATGACGCTCATGCGTACCGCCTTCGGATCAAGCGTTTCACCCGGGGCATTAATAGCGACTGAGCCACCTCCCACTCGCCCTTGAATCGCTGTCGTATCCAAGGTGAACAGGTAGTTTCGGAGCACCATCTGCAAAGGATACATATCCTGATTTCGCAAATAAATCAAAGCTTCAAACCAGCTGTTCCAGCTTCCGACCAGACCGAACAGGGCAAAGGTTGCAAAAAGCGCCTTCGACAACGGCAGGATGATTTTGAATAGAACCACCAAATCATTCGCGCCGTCGATATAGGCAGAGTCCTTCAGCTCCGAAGGAATATTCAGAAAGAACGTTCGAAACAGGAACACATTGTAAGCGCTGATCGCGCCGGGGAGGATCATGACCCATACCGTATCCAATAGATGCAGACTACGCATTAGCAGATAGGTCGGGATGAGGCCTCCACCGAAGAACATCGTAATCATGAGGAAAATGGTAAGAAACTTCTTGCCCGCAAATCCCGGAATCGTGAGCGGATACGCCATCAGTGCCGTAAACAGCAGCATGATGACCGTCGAGCCGGACGCATAGATGATCGAGTTCAGATACCCTTTGAAAATGTAAGGATCGCGGAACACTGTCGTATACGCCTCCAGATTAAACCCCTTAGGCCAAACCGTTACGCTTCCTGAGGAAATGTAACGCGCGCCGCTTAACGACGTCGCGATAATGTTTAGAATCGGGTACAGCACGACAATCAGGATGAATAGCATAATGACAATATTGATCACATCGAATGCTCTGGAACCCATGCTAGCTTTTTTCAACATCCCACCACCTAGAACAAACTCGTTTCTGAAACTTTCCGGCTGATCCAATTTGTCATGAAGAGAATAATAAAGGATATGGCCGACATGAATAATCCAATCGCCGTGGTGTACTCGTATTGCGCACCTAGTATACCTTGACGATAAACATAGGAACCGATGACATCCGCTACTTCGTAAGTCTCAGGCGAATAAAGCAGGATAATCTTCTGAAAATCGCTTCCGAGGATGCCCCCCACGGCAAAAATCAGCAAAATGATCGTGGTCGGCTTGAGCGACGGCCATGTGATATGTACGACCTTCTTCCATCGGCCGGCGCCGTCCACCTCGGCTACGTCATACAGCGTCGGGTCGATTCCGCTTAGTGCGGCAAGGTAGATGATGGTGCCGAACCCGATGCCCTGCCATATGCCGGAAGAGATGAAGATCGTCCGGAAATAGTCCGATTCGAGGAGAAACATGACCGGGTCTCCGCCAAAGAAGGCGACAATATGGTTGAACAAACCGTCTCTAGCCGTAAATTCCTTCAGCAAGCCCGCAACGATGACGACGGAAATAAAATGCGGGAAATACGAAACGGTCTGAACAAGCTTCTTAAAGCCCCGATTCTTCAGCTCATTAAACAGCAGAGCCAATATAATCGGCGCCGGGAATGACCAAAGCAACGTATACAAACCGAGAAGCAGCGTGTTTTTTAGAACCCTAAAGGCCATGGGATCGTTGAAAAAGGAAGTGAAGTACTTGAACCCCACCCATTCGCTCCCCCAGATCCCCTTGGAAGCATTGAAATCTTTGAAAGCGATTAATATTCCGTACATCGGAAAATAGTGAAAGACTAACAGCGTCATAAAGCCGGGAAGCACCATAAGGTATAAGTAGCGGTGCCTGACGATTCTGGCGACGAGCCTGTTATTGGTTGTCTTCAAGGAAACACCTCCTGACTGTTAACATGTCGCGGTCGGATACGGCTGACACGATTACTCGCTGACACTTGAACTTGGCCACTCGGTTCGCTTCTTATGTAAACGCATTCATTTTCACCTCCAAGACTTTCTTCGAAAACGTATAGCTCCCAGCTGCCGTCCCATACAGATTATTCTCTCATGTTGTATACGAAGTTATTATGTTAGGTTAAAAAATAACACATACTATTTTCTTCGTCAATATATAAAATTTCCTTAAATTTCTTCATTGATTTGTATACTATCTACTCATTATCCCGAACTGGCGATATCGATGAGGCGTCAGGTTATGCTTCCGCTTGAACAGGTCATAGAAGTAACTGACGTTATCGAGTCCGATCTCCAAGCTGATATTCACGATTTCCATATCGGTGTTTAGCAGCAAATTCTCGGCGTATGACATCCTCAATTCGTTAATGTACTGTGTCGGGGACATGCCGAGATGCTCTCTGAACATTCTGCATACATAGGCATGCGATTTGCCCGACAACCCGACAAGGGCAGCCGTTCCCCGCGTGAAGTGCTCTTTCTTTTGGGCGTCCCTGCATAGGGCCCTGAACCATTCCGGCTGTCCGGTTCGTTCAATCGGATCCGCTTCGGCCTTGATGTACCGGGAGAACAGGTCGGTCAAGATCGCTCTAACCTCCGCTTTGACGGCCAGCTTCTTCTCCTGCGGGATCAGACTCAGCTGGTCCAGCCGGTACCTCACGTATTCCTTCTCCATCTTGGACAGCAAGGTTAACGGCGGCATGGCCGGCTCAAGCAGCCTTTCGCTCGGGAACCCTTCTCCCAAGAAAGAAATCAGGTCGTCCAGAACCTCCCGGTTGAACGACAAATTGATGAACTGGCAATCACCATCCTTCGTCTGCTCATAGCAGTGAACGTCCCGGTCGCGTATGAACACGAGCGCGTTCTCTTCCAGCATCTGACGCTTGCCGTTAATGACATGCACGACACTTCCCTTCAGAATAAGAAACAGTTCAAAGAAATCATGCGTATGCATGCCGATCGTATCGCGCACCGAAGAGATCAAGCGATAGTGGGCCTGAATGTCTGAATCAATGCCGTCTGCTGCAAGAAGCTTCATCATAACGTTCCCCTCCTTGTTTGTATGGAGGCAAGCCCCTCCAAGGTCAAAACACCATAATGCATTCCAAAATGGAGCAAGATTTGCAGCAAACTGTTCGGTTAGTATGTTGGTATTGAAGCCTGAAAGGAGATTTGCCACGAATGAACTTACTCAAGCTGCGTCAGCAATTCGAAGAAAACAAACGCATTTATGAAAGCGCCAAGCTTGTCTTCCGCGGAGTCGAAGGCTTCGATGTCTACAATCCCTCGATTCCGTTCGAATGGAACGGCAAGCGCTACATGTATGGACGCGTGGAGAAACGGCAGGAATGGGCAAGATCTTGGGTTCGCCTGTTCGAACAAAGCGGTCCCGACGAGTGGACCGTCGTGCCGGATACGATGATTTATCAGCTGGAAGACCCGTATATCAGCGTGATCGACCAACAGCTCGTACTCGGCGGCACACATGTCCGCTATAACCAAGGACGGCTCGATACCTTCTACGGTTATTTCTATAAAGGCTGCGACCTTCATGATCTCTTCTACTTCACAACCGGCCCGGACACGATGAAGGACATTCGACTTGTCGAGCTTCAGGGCGGTAAGATCGGCGTATTCTCCCGTCCGCGCAGCGAAGAAGTACGCAAGGAATTCGGGAGCGAATCCTTAGTCGGATTCACCGTCATCGACAGCCTGGGCGACCTGTCTCGGGAAGTTATCGAGAACGCCCCGTATATCCGCGGACTGTTCGGCAAGGATGAATGGGGTGGCTGCAACCAGGCATACTTACTCGAAAGCGGCAAGATCGGCGTCATCGGCCATATCTGCTATGCTCAAGAAGACCGATCAACTTATATGAATATGGCCTTCGTATTGGACCCGCAGACGAATCAATTCTCGGATCTGAAAATCATTGGCACCCGTCCTTGTTATCCGGCCGGCCCCGCCAAGAAGGCGCATCTGACCGACTGCGCGTTCACCGCCGGCATCGAAATGCGCCCCGACGGCAAGGTTAATCTGTACAGCGGGATCGGCGATACCGAAGCGGCGCGCATCGTCATCGACTACCCGTTCGATAAGGAAGGCGCCATTGTCACCTTCTAAATGACTCCAAGCACCCGAGCTGCCGGATATCCCGGCGGCTTTTTTTATGGCCGATCAGGGGCAAGGTACCGCACCATTCATTTTGCAAAACGCCATCTTATAATGTTATTATAACAAGTGTTAACAAAACACATACTTTATTTGACCTCATCGTAATACAGACCTTTATGAAATTCAAATATTATCTATAATTAAGCTCTATTTCCTCTTCAATTCTGAACAGAACTCGGTGATTCGACAGAACCTATATCCGAGATAGGCTCCAATTACGTATACTTTTTCGAGAAATATGCGTTATACTTGAGGAAATGTTGATATGAGGTGAACTTATTTTGAGCAATAATGACTTGGCTCAGCCAAAGTACCAGATGGTAAAAGACTATGTCTTGTCCCAGATCGAGAATCAGGAATTTACGAAGGATGATCGGATTCCCAGCGAATCGGAATTTTCCAAGCTGCTGGATGTCAGCTCCATCACGGTGCGTAAAGCGCTGTCGGAGCTGGTAAACGAGGGCGTGATCTACCGCGTTAGGGGAAAGGGCAGCTTTGTCGCCAGCCAACCTGCCAACTCGGACAAAACCTCGAATCTGGTCGCCTTCGTCATCTCCGGGGTCGAACTGTACGATAGTTCGTATATGCAGATTATGAGAGGCATACAATCCTTTCTGGGCAAGCATGGCTGCAAGCTGATCATCGAATTCGTGGAGAACGACTTTGAACAGGAGCACGAGCTCGTGCTGGGGCTGATTCAAACGGAACTGCGGGGATTACTTATTTATTCTTCTGATCCTGAAGCGGCAAAGAGCTATCTCGGGGAGATTCGCAAGAAATCGATCCCGTTCGTAATGCTGGATCGTTCCCCTTCCGGCTATCCGGTCAACATCGTCACCTGTAATAACCACGACGGTGCTTATGAAGCCGTCGAATACTTGATACAGCAGGGTCATCGGCGAATCGGATTTGCGGCTTACGACTATCATCTAAGCCCGGAGGTCGAGAGATATAACGGTTACTGCAATGCCATGTCGAATGCAGCCATTCCAGTCCCCGATTCGCTCTTGTTCCTTGACAAGGAACTGGACTACACCGAGCTTGCGCGCCTGATCCAAAGCGGAGAGCTGACTGCTCTGTTCTGCGCGAACGACAAGCGGGCCCTGGAGGTCATCGAGCAGCTCACCGCTCTGGACATTCGGATCCCCGAACAAGTATCCCTGATGGGTTTTGACGATTTCGAGAGCTCCAAATTCGCCAAGGTCGCCTTGAGCACCGTGAAGCAATATTTCGACGTCCTCGGCTATGAGAGCGCCAAGCTGCTGCTCGAACTTACCGAGGGCACGTCTTACGGCAGCAAGAAAGTCATGCTGCCTACAAGCTTGGTCTTACGCGACACGATCAAGCCGGTCAAAAGCTAACACCATGCAAAAAACTACCTCATCCGTTGCCTTATGGGTAGGCGGTACATCCGCACCGGTTGTCTATGCGGCCGTGGCGTTATGGGGACTTACCTTCGGCGGCGCCGCCACGCTGCTGCAAACCGCGCAAGCCATGGTAAGCGGTGAAGAAGGCGTAGATATCGCAATGCCCATCAATACCACGGTATGGAATCTGGCCATCGCCGGTGGAGGTATCGCAAGTGGTACTTTGCTGGAGCTTGTGGGTGTACAGTCGTTTCCAGGAGTGCTATTGATTCTGCTGCTTGCGGCTTTGCTTATCGCGTGGAGTGCGAGGAGACACGGCTTCCCCCGGTAACAATGCGCTGCATAGACGGAAAAATTCTCCCCCTATTCGGTCATCATAGGAGCTTACTCTGATCAGACTTATTCATAACCTGAATTTTTTTTTTTACTTGAACAGGATGGAGATCGATTGGATAGACAAAGGGGAAGGCTTGATGGATCTGGTTTTCCCAGTTTCCATTCATACCTTCCCCGATTTTATCATGGGTTTATTCGATTTTTAACACGTGTCTCCGCCCACATCCATATGCCGCGTAAATTCGTCGAGAAGCACACGCACTTCATCGGTAGACGCCGTGCTCATCAATTGATTTCTGAGTTCGCTCGCCCCTCTGAACCCCTTGACATAAATCTTGAAAAAGCGATGAAGAGCTTTGAATGGACGTGTCTCTGATTCTTGGGAATACTGATCATGCAGATCCAGCTGCAATCTCAAAAGGTCAAGATATTCGGTACTGCTATGTTCCCTCGGCTCCTTTTCAAAAGCAAACGGATTTTTAAAAATACCACGCCCGATCATGATTCCGTCCACGCCATATTGTTCAGCCAGCTTCAAGCCCGTTTGACGGTCAGGAATATCTCCATTAATCGTAAGCAGCGTATGTGGCGCCACACGATCCCGAAGCTTCTTAATTTCAGGAATCAGTTCCCAATGCGCATCGACCTGGCTCATTTCCTCTCTTGTACGCAAATGGATCGAAAGATTCGCTATATCTTGCTGCAATATATGTGTCAGCCAGTCCTGCCATTCATCCACTTCTGTGAATCCAAGCCGGGTCTTCACACTTACAGGCAATCCTCCCGCCTTAGCGGCTTGTATGATTTCAGCGGCAACCTCTGGACGGAGAATCAAGCCGCTTCCCTTCCCATTGGATGCCACATTATGAACAGGACAGCCCATATTGATGTCGATCCCTTTATATCCTAGCTTCGCCATACCGATACTCATTTGTTGAAAATACTCCGGCTTATCGCCCCATATATGCGCAACCATGGGTTGTTCATCCTCGGTAAATAGTAAACGGCCACGCACACTATGATTTCCTTCCGGGTGACAATAGCTCTCCGTATTAGCAAACTCTGTAAAAAACACATCCGGTCTTCCTGCTTTACTCACGACATGACGAAAAACAACATGCGTCACATCCTCCATTGGTGCAAGTACAAAAAAAGGCCGGGGTAAATCAAGCCAAAAATTATGGTTCACGTCAAACTCAAATCCTCTCGTATAGTTACAGCTTCGAAAGTTGACCCAAATAAGTGAAAGAACGAAATCCCCAATTAGAAATTCGTTCTTTTATATTATACTAATTCCAACCAAGCTACGCCACATGGCTTGAGTATCGGTCAATGTATTTTAAGCCATGTTCATTGTCTTCAGGAATTTTATATAAAGTTAAAAGTCGTTTTGACGCACCCAAATTAGTTCAGGCCACGGCATTGTAAAGCGCCCCCGATTATCTCTCCTTTTAGAGAAATAATACTCGACGGTCATATCACCAGTTACAACTTGTTATATACAATTTGTTTTATACATTTAATCCCCACATTCAAAGGATAAAGATTATCCGGCATCGACATCACTAAATAAACCTTAATTCTAAAATGCAGTATACAGTAGACTTATTCTGTAGCTTTACTTTGATGTTTAAGGGACACCGAAATACACCGATATCATGATGATTCGGCTTCGATTTACATATGTTCCGGTGCTCTAAAAAAGGGACAGGCTCGGGAGCCTGCCCCTCTCTTCCTATTCCAGCATGGACGTGAATCAGACGAGTGAATAAATCACCACTTTGGATACCTGTTTCTCCCAGGAGTCGCTGCCCGATAATTCAATCTTCAAATACTGCGTTCCTGCAGGCAGCTGCTGCACGGGCGTATATGTCTTCTGATACCATTTGCTGCCCGTATAAACGCCCGGCGTGCTCGTATGCGCCACCTGCGTCCAGTTCTGGTTATCCGGCGAAGCATAAAAAGCCACACCGTCCCACACGCTGAATTGATATAAATCCGCTTTGAACCGGGTCATGTTCGCAACGTTGTACACGAAGCTTTCGGTCGTTCCCGTGCTCCGCTTGACGCGGGACGTATCACCGTTAAAATAACCGCTGTTTGTCGTGTCCATGCTCAGCCCGCCGGTATGGGAGAACGTCTTGGACCAGTCGTTGAGATCGTCCGTCATGGCCTGCTCCTGGGGAACCGCCGAACCGTTCTCACCGACGTAAGTGACCACGCTTTTCGGCGGAATCGCCGTCTGGAACTTGCCTCCCGCCAGCGGGATATCGGGTCCGGCGGCAAGGTTCAAATCGCCGTTTGTCGTGTAAGGAGTCAATTTCCCTGATGAAAATCCGCTCGGCACCAGGTTCACCTGCGCGGTGGCATCGTTGTCGTTAATCGCCACGATCGCAAACTTGCCGCTGGCCGGATCCTTATAAGCGGAGGTGTATACGCCCGATTGCGGGCTGTCCGTTGCGCCGATGCGAACGTAACCCGGCTTGATGAATTTGCTGAAATTGCCGAAGGCATAATACCGTTTCGTCAGCTGGAACGTGCTCGTCGCCTTGTCGACATTGATCAGGCCTTCGTCGTTGTTGCCGGGAATGGCTCCGGTCCAGTACATCCATGCGTTGACACCTGCTTTGGTCATGAAGGTGTGCGTCTGCTTGGCGAATTTGAGCGCGGAGCCCATCCCCGGATCATAGGAGTCCACCTTGGACACTTCGGTCATCCATACCTTTTTGCCCTTGGAGGCCGCGGTCGAAAACGGAGTTGTCGGGAGCTCCGTATTGATCACCGGAACGGGATAGTTATGGCCGGCTACGATATCGAGCCTTTCTGCCGATGCCGGATCGTTCAGCGAATCCTTGATCAGATCCTCCGACCACCACGACGATTCGCCCGCGATCACTTTGGTATTTTGAACGCCTTCGTTAATCATCGCCTGCTTCAAATTATCTTTCAGAAAAACTTCGAAGTTGGTCGAATTCCATTCGCTCGAATCCCAGGACAGGAACGTCATCGAATTGGGTTCGTTGGCAATGGACACTGCATACAGATCGAGTCCGAACTGCTGCTTGTATGCTTTGATGAATTTGGACATGAGGAGGGCGTAGTCTCCATAGTTCTCCTGCTTCAGGTAACCGCCGCTCGTCGTAGAGTTGTTCGTTTTCATCCAGGCCGGCGGGCTCCAGGTACTCGCGATCAGCTTATTGACGCCTCTGGCCTTGGCCTGCTGCATGACCCAGACTTGATCGGGTCTTGCACTGAAATCATATTGTCCCGGAGCCGGGTTGAACTGAGGGAACAGCGCTCCGCGGAAAATGGATATGCCGATGCCGGTATCCGGCTTGAACAGCAGGTCCATGACCTGGCTGCGCGCCGGCTCCTGCAGATCGTAGATGGCATCGGACCATCCGGCTTGCGAGACACCGAATCCGTCGATGTCCTGCTTCATGTCGTTCCAGTTGACCGTGACGTCCGCCGCCGCATGTGCAGTAAGCGGTATCGCGATCGCCGCCGTCAATATGGTGCATAGGACAGCGCTCATCAGCTTTTTGACCATTTTTCTTCCCACGACAAAACCACCTTTGCTTGAAGATGATGTAACACCCGGGAACCAAGGTACGACATGTGACGAATGATTCGGTAAATGCTTCAGCCATCCCCCCTTATCCGTGCACCTCTGCATGCTTACGCGACGATTATACAAAGCCCCCGGGAAGCAGGCTACCAATTTGGTGACTTTTTGATCCAACGTTGATGACTGATTTCGATATGAGCTGCATGGAACGTTGTAAAGCAATCCGCACATGCATCATTCCTTCCATCGCTGTTGCCTCCGGATTTCCGGAACGATTGAATCATCGACGAAATCCGGGTACAACGGCGAATGCTTCGCTTGTACGGCCTCATCCGCTCTGTTGCATCGTGCTTGGACCTCCTCTTTTATCTACAGCTCTCGGGTTCAATTAACGTGCCATGCGCGTGTTTCGTTGCAACAACAAAAAAGCCCGCGTCCCCAGGACGCGGGCCAATCGATGAAGCTTAGGTGTCACCCTATGCTTTTCCAACTGCAAGCAGATAAAAAGCGCCCTTGAAGGCACTTTTTCAGATAATCATGGATTGATTTTGCGCTTCAACACGCTTTCCAGCAAAGACCAGCCTTCCATGCATTCGGGCGTCGTCAGCAAGGGTTCGAAGCCGAAGTTCAGATACATGTTGATCGCTTGGTAACTGGTCGTCTGCGTCGTCAAATAAGCGCGTGGATGATACCCGGCCAGGACCTGGAGCGCTGCTCCGAGCAAGGGCTTGGCCAGTTTCTGTCCCTGGTATTCCGGACGGATGGCCACCCAATGAATTCTCCCGATCTTCTCTTCGCCCTGAAGCGCACCGTACCACGCCGTCGTCGTTCCAATCGCTTCGCCGTTTCCGTTCTCAATAAACAAGCAGCGCGATTCCATTTCATGTGTATGGGAGCCGAATTCTTTGTTAAAATGCTTCAATGCTGCGTCCACATCCGCAAACTCGCCTACACTTGCTTCAATCTCTGCCCAAATCCCCTCGTCTCCCGGTTGATAGTTTCTCACGCGATATGGCGAAGGAAACGTGTACTGCGGAATGTTGCCAAGATCCGGACGAATCATCGTTAACGGAATTCGTTTCATGCGATTCTCTCCTTTCGGCTGCGCTTGGCCAGGTATAAGCTGTAGCCATTTCCGCCGCTATGATTTCACTGCACTCGCGGCCGCATAGATGAACCGCTCTCCTCTCGCCATGACATGAATCGGCAAAGACGGGAAGTGATCGTACACATAGTCCACAAAGTACCCCGGGCGCTCGGCATTGCCTGCAAACAGGTCATAGTGCATGGGAACGGTCATTTTGAAGCCGGCGCCACTCGCCAATTCCGCAGCCTCCCGGTAGTTCATGTTTCCCACGATGCCTCGTTCACTGCGATAGAAATCGCGCCCGTTGATCGGAAGGAGCCCCAGATCCACCTCTTCCTCGCGGAGTCTGGCCTGCAGGCCTTCGTAAATGAGGGTATCCCCTGCATGGTACAGGGTCACTCCGTTCAAACGGATGATGTAACCGATGTATTCATGAAAGCCATCCCGGTCGGTTGATAGCTCTTCATGTGCCGCGGCGATCGGCTTTATGACG